>NZ_JALEGG010000154.1 GCF_022763525.1 Acidovorax sp. | reverse complement strand
CCGCCTGCATCAAAACGCCTCCGCATCCCGCTCGTCCATCAGCCGCTCGGCGCTCTTTCGGCCAAACAGCCAGAACAGGGCGGGGGTCAGGTAGGTATCGAGCAGCGTGGAGCTGATGAGGCCCGAGAAGATGACCACGGCCACCGGGTGCAGGATTTCGGTGCCGGGGCGTTCGGCCTCGAACAGCAGGGGGGCCAGGGCGAAGGCGGTGACCAGCGCGGTCATCAGCACGGGGCTGAGCCGTTCGATGGAGCCGCGCACGATGAGGGCGTGCGAGAAGTTCTCGCCCTCAAAGCGCATCAGGTTGATGTAGTGGCTGACCTTGAGGATGCCGTTGCGCACCGAGATGCCCGCCAGCGTGATAAAGCCCACCATGGCCGCCACCGATAGCGGCTGGCCCGACAGCCACAGCCCCAGAACGGCGCCCACCAGCGCGAGCGGGATGTTGGCCATGATGAGGGTGGCCAGCGTGGCCGAGCGGTAGCGGCTGTACAGCACCACAAACATGAGCACCAGCGACACCAGCGAGAGCAGGCCCACCAGGCGCGAGGCTTCTTCCTGCGCCTGGAACTGGCCGCCCAGGGTGATGAAGTAGCCCTCGGGCAGGCGCGTTTCGGCCACCACGCGGCGGATGTCGGCCACTACCTCGGACAGCGCCCGACCCTGCGCGTTGGCCGAGAGCACGATGCGGCGGCGGCCGTCGTCGCGGCTGATCTGGTTGGGGCCGTCGCTGTCTTCAATGGTGGCCAGGCGCGACAGGGGCACGGCGCCCAGGGGCGTGTCGATGAGCACCTGGCCCAGGCCCTCGATGCTGCGGGCGGCCTCGGGCAGCTTCACCACCAGGGCAAAGCGGCGGTTGCCTTCCACGATCTGCGTCACGCGCTCGCCTTCCACCAGGCTTTGCAGCGTGGCCAGCACCTGGGGCGCGGGCACGCCGTAGCGGGCAGCGGCGGCGTAGTCCACGCGCACCTTGATCTGCGGGGCCAGCACCTGCTTTTCCACCTCCAGGTCGGCCAGGCCGGGGATGCCCGTCAGCCGCCCGCGCAGCGATTCGGCCTGGCCGCGCAGGGTGTCCAGGTCTTCGCCAAACACCTTGATGGCGATTTGCGAGCGCACGCCCGAGAGCATGTGGTCGATGCGGTGCGAGATGGGCTGCCCAATGCCGATGGCGGCGGGCAGGGGCGCCAGCCGGGCGCGGATGTCGGCCACGACGGCTTCCATGGGCCGCGTCAGCTCGGCGGCGGGGCGCAGGCCCACGTCCAGCTCGCTCACGTGCACGCCCTCGGCGTGTTCGTCCAGCTCGGCGCGTCCGCTGCGGCGGCCTACGTGGGTCACTTCGGGCACCTGCTTGACCAGCCGCTCGGCCTGCTGCGCCAGGGCGGACGATTCGGCCAAGGTCACGCCGGGGTTGAGCCGCAGGCCCACCATCAGCGTGCCTTCGTTGAACGGCGGCAAGAACGTGGTGGGGAAAAACGGCACCGCCGCCGCAGCCACCAGCACGGCCACGCCCGCGGCGGCCAGCGCGGCGCGCGGGCGGTTCAGCACCGCCTGCAGGCTGCCCCGGTAGCCGTTTTTGAGCCAGCGCAGCACGCGCGTGTCGTCATGCCCCAGCTGCTTCATGCCCGGCAGCAGGTAGTACGACAGCACCGGCGTGATGGTGACGGACACCAGCAGCGAAGCCAGCGTGGAGACGATGAACGCCACGCCCAGCGGCACAAACAGCCGCCCCTCCATGCCCGGCAGCGCGAACAGGGGCAGAAACACCAGCACGATGATGACGGTGGCGTAGAGGATGGCCGAGCGCACTTCCATGGAGGCGCGGGCCACCACCTCCAGCGGGTGCAGGCGGTGTTGCGGGTGGCGGATGCGGTCTTCCTTCAGGCGGCGCATGATGTTTTCCACATCCACCACGGCGTCGTCCACCAGCCCGCCGATGGCAATGGCCAGGCCGCCCAGCGTCATGGTGTTGATCGACAGCCCAAAGTACTGGAACACCAGCCCCGTGAGGAAGATGGACGTGGGGATGGCGGTGAGCGCAATCACCAGCGGCCGCAGCGTGCCCAGGAAGAAGTACAGGATCACCGCCACAAAGACGGACGCCCCGATGAGCTTGCCCTGCAGCGTGGTGATGGACGCCTCGATGAAGTTGGCCTGCCGGAAGGTGACGCGCGGCGCGTTCATGCCTGTGGGCAGCGAGGGCTTCATCTCCTCCAGCGCGGCCTCGATGCTGCGGGTGAGCGCGATGGTGTCGGCCGTGGGCTGCTTCTGGATGCCCAGGATGACGGCGAGCTGGCCTTCAAACCCCGCGTCGCCGCGCCGGATGGCGGGCGCGAACTGCACGGTGGCAATCTGCCGCAGCACGATGGGCTGGCCGTTGCGGGTGCTGAGGGCCAGGTTTTGCAAGTCCGTGAGCCGCGAGGTGCGGCCCAGGTGGCGGATGAGGTATTCGCGCCCGTTCAGCTCCAGAAACCCGCCCGAGGTGTTGGCCGAGAAGCCTTTGAGCGCGGCCTCCAGGTGCGACTCGGTAATGCCCAGCGCGGCCATGCGGGCCGTGTCGGGCTGCACCTGAAACTGCCGCACCTCGCCCCCGATGGGGATGACCTGCGCCACGCCCGCAATGGCCATGAGGCGGGGGCGCAGCACCCAGTCGGCGTACTCGCGCACCTGCATGGCGCTGAGGGCGGGGGCGTTGCCTGTGGAGGCGTTGCCCGCCGCAGGCTCGGAGGCCGGGGGGGCGCCGATGGGAATGGCGATCTGCAGGATCTCGCCCATCACCGAGCTGATGGGCCCCATGCGAGGCACCACGCCGGGTGGCAGGCCTTCTTCCATGGCGGTGAGGCGCTCGGACACCATTTGCCGGGCGCGGTAGATGTCGGTGCGCCAGTCAAAGGTCACGTACACAAACGACAGCCCGGCGCTGGAGACAGAGCGCACGTTTTCCACGCCGGGCAGGCCGTTCATGGTGGTCTCCAGCGGGAAGGTGATGAGCTGCTCCACCTCTTCGGCGGCCATGCCGCCCGCCTCGGTCATGAGGGTGACGGTGGGCTTGTTGAGGTCGGGAAACACGTCCACCGGCGTGCGGCTGAGCGTGAACGCGCCATAGGCCATCAAGACCAGGGCGCTGATGATGACGAGCAGCCGGTTGCGCAGGCTGCTTTCCAGGATCCACTTGAACATGGTGCGGGGCCTTTCGCGTGTGCTCAGCGCACCTGGTTGATGAGGTTGGCGCCCTGCACGGCCACGCGGTCGCCCGCGGCCAGCCCGGCGGTGATGGCGACTGAGCTGCCATCGAGCGGCGCGGCCGTGACCACGCGCGGCGCAAACTGCTCGGCGGCGGTCTTGACCCACACGATGGTTTCGTTGGCGGGGTTCTTGGCGAGCGCAGTGCTGGGCACGCGCAAGCCTTGCAGCTGGGTGCGGTGCTGCACGTGTACTTCCAGCGTCTGGCCCACGGCCACACCGGCCAGGCTGGCGGGGGCGGTGCCAGCTTTGGCCGGGTCCGGCGCGGCGGGTGCGAACAGCAGGGGCAGGGCCTGCTCCCGCAGACTGCGAGCCGCGCCCAGAAAGCGCAGCGGCACGCTGGGCCCGCCCACCGCAATCGCCGCACCGGCCACCTCGGCGGCCAGGGCGGGGTCGTAGGCCAGGGCTTCCACCTGCAGTCGCTGGGGGTTGACCACTTCAAACACCAGCTCGCGCGCATCCACCACCTGGCCCGCCACGGCGTTGGCCGAGGCAATGACGCCCGAGACGGGGGCCACCAGCGCATCGCGCGCCTGCAGGCCGCCACCCACGGCGCCGATGCGGGCCTGCAGGCTGGCGACTTCGCTCTCGGCGGCCTCAATGTCTTTGCGCGGCACGGTGTCGGCCAGCTCGTGCAGGCGGGCCAGGCGTTTGGCGGCCAGAGCGTGGCTGGCGCGCAGCTCGGCCAGCTGGGCCTGCTGGCCTGCGCGCTCCAGCGTGCCGGTGGCGGGCTCCACATAGGCCAGCACTTCGCCGCGCTGCACCGCTTGGCCCAACTGGGGCAGGCCCTTGGGGCCAGGCTGCAGGCGGCCCGCGAGCAGGGCCTGCACTTTGCCACCGGCCGCAGGGTCCATCACCACGCGGCCGGGCAGGGTGGTGGTGCGGGCCAGCGGGGCCAGTTCCACGGGCAAGGTGCGCACGCCCATCTGCCGCTGCGAAGGCTTGGGCAAAAACACGCTGCCGTCGGGCAGGCGGCGCGGGCCGTTGCCGGTGGCGGCGGGCGGGGCATCGCCATGGTCATGGCCGGGGCCCGCCCAGGCGGCGGGAGCAAAGGCGGCGCACAGGGCCAGGGTGATAGCAAGCAGGGGCGAGCGAAGGGTGGGCATGGCCTTGGCGGAACGGGTTTGGGGGGTGGCTGGGGCGGTGCGGGCGGTCATGCGGCACCTCCGGCGGCGGTAGTGCGGCGGGCGCGCTGTGTTGCAACCAGCGCGATGGCGATGGCGGCCATCAAGGCAGCCAAGCCCGCCGCCCAGGGCAGGGCCTTGCGCCACACGGGTGCTGCGGCTTCAGCGTGGGCGGCTTCGTTTCCATGCAGGTCCAGCGTCGCGGCCAGCAGGTCGCTCTGCGCGCCTGCCACCACGGTGGCGGCAATGGCGTGCTCGCCTTCGGGCAGCGGCTGGGGCAGGGTGGCGTCGTATTCGCCAGCGCCATGGGCTTGCACGGGCACGGCGGTGCCGTTCACTTCCAGCGTGATCTGCGCGCCATCCACCGGGCTGTTGTCGGGGGCGCGGTCCAGGTACAGGCTCAGGTGCTGGCCTTGCAGCACGCCGACCAGTTCAAAGTCGCCGGATGTGGCGGCAAAGCGGGGCAGGGCAGTGGCGGACGCAGCAGGCGCCTCGCCGTGGTCGTGACCAGCGTCGGCATGGGCGGTGGTGGCAGTCCACCCCAGGGCCAGCGCGGCCAGCAGTGCGAGGCTGGCGCCGAACAGGCGGTGCGTGAACGAAAGCATTAAGGGCAACATGGTCGAAAGAGGGAGATTGGGGTTGTGCGAAGTGGTCATGGGCGGGCCTTACTGCGGTGCGCCGCTGTGGTGCTCGGCCAGTGACGTCGGTGCAGGCGCTGGCAACAGCCCGGCTGCCTGGCGCAGCGCGGACTGGGCCGCGGCCACCTCCACGCGGGCGCGCTGCAACTGGCGGGCGGCATCGGCCGCCTCGGCCTCTGTGCGCAGGCGGGTGGGCAGATCGGTCTCGCCCAGGCTGAACGACTTGGCAAAGAAGCCGCGGGTCTCCGCAGCCAGGCGGTGCCGCTCCTGGGCCGCGACCAGTTGCGCCTGCGCGGCATCGGCCTTAGCCTGGGCGCTGGCCCAGTCGGCGGCCACGCGCTGCTGCTCGGCCTGCCACTGCAGCTCGGCCTCCAGCGCATCGGCCTGGGCCTGGGCCAGCTTGGCACGGTGGCGGTCGCCCCCGCCAAAGGGCACGCGCAGGGCCAGCGTGAGGCTTTGCGCGCTGGGCTCGCCCCGGCCATCGCGGGTGCGGGTGGTGGAAACGGTCAGTTCCGGGTTGGCGCGCTGTTGGCGCTCCAGCAGCGCCACCTGGGCACGGGCGGTTTGCCAGCGCTGCCAGGCTTCGGCCACGGCGGGGTGCTCGGCCCAGTCAGCGCTACCCTGCGCAAGGGTTGGCGCGGGTTCAGCGTCAGCATCGGTGGTCTGCGGGTTGGGCACCATCCCGGCCAGGGCGCGCAGGCGCTGGGCGGCTTCAGCCAGCTGGGCTTGTGCGCTGGCCTGCTCAGCCTGGGCGGTGGCCGCGGCGCCGTCGGCTTGGTGCTGGTCGGCGCGGGCCAGGTCGCCGCGCTGCACGCGGCGGGCCACGTCGGCGGCCAACTGGCGGGCGGTGGCCAGGCGCTCGGCTGCGGCCTGCACATCCACCTGCGCACGTTGCCAGGCCCAGAAGGCCTCGCGCACCTGGCCGGCGCTGCGCCATTGGGCTGCTTGCAGGCGGGCGTCGAGTGCCGTGGTCTCTGCACGGGCCAGTTCTGCCGTGCGTGCGCGCTCGCCGGGCAGCCACAGGGGCACGGCAATGCCCACCTCATGTTCGCGGCTGCCCGCGTTGCGGTGGAGCCGGTCGGTCTGGGTGCTGAGCTGCAACGCCGGCGGCTCGGGCGTCCAGCTCTGTGCGGCCTGGGTCTGTGCGTGCAGCGCCCGCTGGCGCAGCGTGGTGGAGGCCGCCTCGGGCTGGCGGCGCCACGCGGCGCTCGCCCATTCGGCCAGGGTTTGGGCTTGGGCGGCGGTGTTGGCACCTGCGGCAGCCCACAGAAGCGCGGCCGTGCATGCAGCGGCGGCCCGGCTTCGGGATAAGCAATTCATCCGGATCTCCTGAAAGTCGAGAAACAACAAGGCGCAGGGAGATCGGCGTGAGGACACGCGCAGCCATCGCCGGGCCGCGTTCAACGGCCCGCCATGGCGACAGGGCTAAGGGGAGGAAGGAGTGGGAGCCGTTGCCGTCCGCCGATCAGGCAGCGGCAGCCCAGTTGGGCTTGTCAGGCGGAGCCAGGGTGCGCGTGGGCAGCGCAGGTGTGCGGTGCGGCTGCAGGGCTGAAACCCAGCTCACGGAAGGAGCGCGTTGCCATGCGGGGAAAGGCACGGCCCCACCGGCGTGGCAGACGTTGCAGTCCACATCCACGCTGGCCAGCGGGCTGGACGGGTCGTCCGCGAGCGCCTGCGCGGCATCACTGTGCTGGTGCGCGTGCTCGTGATGGCCCCAATGGCTGCTGGCGCCGCCATCGGCGCTTTGGATTTGGCGCGGGTTTTCGTGCCGGCCTTCATGTTGGCAATAGGCGGCCGCTTCAGCCCAGACGGATTGAATCGGCAACAGGACCAGCAAAAGGATGAGAAGCCAACGGCGCATGCGGGGCGGATTGTAGGGAATGCCGGGTGGCGCCGGGGAGATCACTGCCTCCTCGCATGGGCATGGCGGCGTCGACGCCGGCTGAATGCCCGGCAGGAAAGGAGATGGAAGCGCTCTTAGCGGCTGGATTTGCGCCGGGACCGCATCAATCGGCCCACTGCGCGGCTTTGACCATCTCCAGAAACGCCGCCAGCGTGGCCGTGGGCAGCTTGCGGCTGGGGTAGTACAGGTAAAAGCCGGGGATGGGAGGACACCAGTCGTCCAGTACGCTGACCAGCGCACCACTGGCAAGGTCCGCGCGGGCATAGGGTTCGTACACGTAGGCAAAGCCCACGCCGGCCAGCGCAGCCTGGAGCATGAGTGGCATTTCGCCCACCGTCAGGCGGCCTTCCACGTTCACAGCCAGCTTCTCCCCCGCTTTTTCAAACTCCCAGGCATACCGTGCGCCGCTGGGGAAACGGATGCGCACGCAGGGCAGGGCGAGCAGGTCGTGGGGTGTGCGAGGGGTACCCGCCCTTGCCAGCAGGGAGGGCGCCCCCACCACCATCAGGCGCTGTGGCGGCCCCAGGGGCAAGGCCACCATGTCCTGCTGCAGGCTCTCGCCATAACGCACGCCTGCGTCGAAGCCGCCTTCCACGATGTCCACGAAGCCATCGTCAAGCACCAGTTCCACCTCGGCCTTGGGATGGCGGGCCAGAAACTGCGCCACCAGGGGGCCCAGCACCAGTTCGCCCGCCGGGCGGGGCGCGTTGATGCGCAGCAGGCCCTGCGGCGTATCGCGGAACTCGTTGATGCCGTCGATGGCGGCGGCGATGTCTTGCAGCGCGGGGCCCACGCGGTCCAGCAACTGACGCCCGGCGGGCGTGAGCGCCACGCTGCGGGTGGTGCGGCTGAACATGCGCACGCCCAGCCGTTCTTCGATGGAACGCACGGCATGGCTTACCGCAGACGCCGACAGCCCAAGTTCCTGCGCAGCCATGCGAAAGCTCAAATGCCGTGCCACGGTGCTGAGCAGCTTGAGATCGGCCAGATCAAGGTTCATTGATGAATGATATTCAATAACCAATGCGTTATCGGGCTATTTATGTGTGCAGGGTGCGTGAATAAGCTGACGGCTGATTGCACAACCTGAGGAGAAATTGCATGCAAAACAGCGAATGGAATCTGGCCGGCAAGGCCATCCTGGTGACCGGCGCTTCATCCGGCATTGGCGCGGCAACCGCTGTAGCCTTGGGCCGCCAGCGCGCGCGCGTTGTGCTGGCCGCACGGCGCGTGGCCGACTGCGAAACCGTGGCCGAGCAGGTGCGGGATGCCGGCGGCGAGGCCTGGGTCACGCCGGTGGATGTGACCGACGAGGCCAGCGTGCAGCGCTGTGTCGAAGCGGCCGTGCAACGCTTTGGGCGGCTGGATGGCGCTTTCAACAACGCGGGTGCGCTTGGCACGGGCGCGCCGCTGCACACGCTGCCAGCGGCCGATGTGCAGGCCGTGCTGCAGGCCAATGTGATGGGCATCTTCCATGCCATGAAGCACCAGATAGCGGCCATGCTGGCCAGCGGGGGCGGCGCCATCGTGAACAACCTGTCGATCTCGTCCGGCGTGGCGTTTGCGGGCATTTCTGCCTACACCGCCAGCAAGCACGCGGCCCTGGGGCTGACGCGCAATGCCGCGCTCGAGTATTTTCAGCAGGGCATTCGCGTAAACGCGGTGAGCCCGGGGCCCACCATCACCCCCATGGCGCTGGCGGGGTTTGGCAGCGAAGACAACATGCGCGCCGCCCTGCAGGCGTCGCCCGCAGGTCGCCCTGCGCGGCCCGAGGAAATGGCCGGGCCGGTGCTGTTCCTGCTGTCAGAGGCCGCCAGTTACCTGAGCGGGCACAACCTGGTGGTGGATGGGGGCTACACGCTGGCCTGAGCGGATGGGCCTGAGAGGTCTCAGCCCCAGAGAGGGCGTCAACGGTTCTAAGAATGTAAACACGTTCTAACATGGCGCGCCATGCACCTGCAGACCTCCAGCCCCTCAGGCCCCCGCCCCGCCCAGCCCGGCCTGCCGGTGGTGCTGGTGCTGGCATCCGGCCGGGGTGAACGTTTTGCCGCCTCCGGCGGTGCCGTGCACAAGCTGCAGGCCCCGCTGGCGGGTAAGCCGGTGCTGCAGCGCACGCTGGATGCCGTGCGCGCCAGCGGCCTGCCCTGGCATGTGGAAGAAGCCGGCCACCCGGGCATGGGCGACTCGATTGCCGCCGCCGTGCACCACACGGCTGATGCGGCGGGCTGGCTGGTGCTGCCGGGGGACTTGCCACTGGTGCTGCCCGCCACGCTGCAGACCATGGCACAGGTGCTGTTGCGGCAGCAGGCGGCGGTGGCGTGGCCGGAATTTCGGGGGGGGCGTGGGCACCCGGTGGCGTTTGGGCCTGTGTGCCTGCCTGATTTGCTGGCCCTTTCGGGCGAGAAGGGGGCAGCGCCCGTGGTGCGCAAATGGGCCGGGCAGGGGAAGGGGCTGGCCGTGCCGGTAGAGGACGAAGGCGTGGTGACGGACATCGACACCGTGGATGCGCTGGCCCAGGCTGAGGCGCGGTGGCTGCAGCGCCAGCGCGCAGGAACGCATTGAATGCCGCGTCTTGGGTGAAACGAAGTAAAAATGCCGCTGCAGAAAGCTGCAGCGGCATTTTTACCAGTGGCGCGGTCTTGGGCTGACTTACTTGGCCGCGATCACTGCGCAAGCGAGGCGAGGCCCGGCGTTGCCCGTGGGCTGGGTGGTGTAGTCGTCTGGATCGCGGTGCACGATCAGGCCGCGGCCCACGATGTTGTTGTCCGTGCTGCCCACGCGGATCGTGCGCGATTCGAAGCTGAATTTGGCGACACCGTTGGCGTCGGCCTTCAGGCTGGGCAGGTCGCCGGTGTGGTGTTCGCCTTGGCCATGGTGGCCGTGGGGCTTGCCGCCCGGGTTGAAGTGGCCGCCGGCACTCATGCCGTCGCCGCTGCTGCAGTCGCCCTTTTCATGGATGTGAAAACCGTGTTCGGCGTTGGGCTTGAGGCCAGTGATGGAGCCGGACACCTTCACCACGTCGCCCGACTGCGCGAACGTGACCGTGCCGGCCGTGGCGTTGCCGCGTGTGGGATCCAGCTTGGCTGTGGCCGTGGGGCCGGCGGAATAGGCCGCGCAGCCCGCCAGCGTGGCGGCGGCAACCATCGAGAGGGCCGCAGCAAGACGAACATTCTTCATGACTCAAACTCCTTTGCACGTTAAAAGACGCGGCATTGTGCGGGCCTGCGCGCAGTGGCCTGCGGCGACGGCCCTGCCGGGCAGCGGAAAGTGTGCACTATGCCTCTTTTTGGGCCAGTGCAATCAAACGGGCGAGGGCGCGGTCATGAATGCCGTGCCGGCGCAACTCGTCGTAGGTGGCTTGGGCGTAGTCCCGCGTAGTGCCATAGCGGCCGCACGCCTGCTCAAAAATACGGCAGTACTCGTGGTCGGGCAGCTCGCCCGTGTGGTTGGGGCTTTTGCGCGACAGAGTGAAGGCCAGCGCACGCACAGGGCCCTGGGCCGTGTGGCAGGTCAGCCAGCGTGGGTCGTAAACGCCAGTCGGCATCTCGCGTTGCCACAGGTTGATCAGGACTTGGCGGGCATGTGCCTGGTCCACCCGGAACACCATGCCCCGGCAACTGCCGCCCGAGAGCATGCCGAACACCAGCCCCGGGCATTCGGGCGTGCCCCGATTGATGCGGCTCCACATCTTCAGGGCCCGGTGCCAGCCGTGCACCTTGGCGGGGCGGCGCTCCGTGTAGTCAAAGTCGGGCCGCCAGATGAGCGAGCCGTAGCCAAAGATCCACAGGTCTTCGTGGCCGCCCCATTCGTGGAGCGCACGCTCCAACATGGGGGCCGGATCACGAAGCGGCGCGGGAAGATTCGTCATGCGTTCACTCTACAATTGAAAGCTTTGCTCGGGTGCCCTGGGGGCTTGAAGTACTTGCATAACTTGCGCTTGCAAGCCTGGCAGCCGCGCCATCATTCATTCTTGATCACTGCAGGAATTTCCAATGTCCAGTTCTGACGACGATAGCCAACAACGCTTTGCCCTGGGTTTTCTGTTTGCACTGATCGCGCTGGTGATTTCGGTGGTGGTGGGCACCGTGGTGGTCAAGCGCGTGGGCGCTTCGGCCGCGGCCAAGCCTGCCGTGACTGCGGGCGCTGCGCCTGCTGCCGCAGCGGCGCCAGCAACCCTTGCTGACGATGCCGCGAGCGTGCTGGTCGAAAACGGCGTGGTGAAGTTCTACTTTGCCACCGCCAAGGCCGAACTGGCCGCAGGCGCCAATGAGGCCCTGGCCGACGTAGTCAAGGGTGTGGCCGAGGGCAAGAAAGCCATCGTCTCCGGCTTCCATGACGCCACGGGCGACGCGGCACTGAACGCCGAACTGGCCAAGCAGCGCGCCTTTGCAGTGCGCGACGCCCTGAAGGCCCTGGGCGTGGCCGAAGACAAGATCGAGCTGAAGAAGCCCGAAGAAACCACGGCATCCGGCAGCAACGCGGAAGCGCGCCGCGTGGAAGTGGTGTTGGGCGCCCAATAAGGGGTGATCTCGGTTTCGATGCAAAACCGGAATCCTGAGGCAAAAAACTGTCTAGCGACAACAACTTAGCTTCGATTTATAGTGCCTTCCGGACTGAGGAGGACGCTGATGTCGAGCTACCGTTACAGGTTCGTTGGTTACGAAAAACTCCCCTCGGGGCTAAATGCTGACGACGTTCAGTTGCACTGCCGTCTCCCCGCACATTTGATCGGAGCAATCCAGGGTAGCAACTACGGTAAGCGCTACTACCTTGGGCTGGCTGTCCAACTGGCCTTCGTTGCGCTCACCGGCAGGAACCCAGATGGCAAGCTCAGGATGCCTCCCGAAATGCTGCGTATGTTGTGCGGACAGCTCAACATCAGCACCACAGCCATCGCGTCTCTTAAAGCGCTGTACCAGAACGCTGATCGCACGCTAGCCAACCATCGCGCCTGGGTTCAACAAACGCTGGAGCTTTCTGATTTCGATGCCAGCGCCCAAGCTCGTTTGCAAGCTGCTCTTTCCCAGCAAGCCCTCGATGCGGCGTCAGTGGATGAAATTTGCGTTTCTGCCGAACAATGGCTTTTCGACAACAAGATCATCATGCCTGGCAAACGGGTCGTTCAGGATCTTGCGCGGTCCGCGTTCAAAGCTGTCGAAGAATTGGCCCTTGCCACCATTCGCACTGCAGTGACCCCAGTGCGGCTGCGAGCTGTGCTCGTAGTCATGCATGAGGAGAGTGTGACACCCGGGGTAACAGTCCTCGAATGGCTCAAACAATCGGCGGGGAAACACAGCTTGAAAGCTTTGAAGGAGGTCAACTCACGAATCGATGCCTTAAAGGCACTCGGTGTCCATTTGTGGAACCTCCAAGAACTTTCTATCGGGCGCATTCACGCGTTCGCCCAAGCCGTGGTGAACCGCCCGCCGTCGGAGACAGCTCGCAGAGTGGAAGACACCCGCTCCGTGGAAATCGTCTGCTTCCTCAAGCACCTCCTGGGAGAACTGACTGATGAGGCGATCTTCCGCAATAACCGGCATACCAGCGACATCATTGGTTCCGGGACAAAACGCGTTCAAGCCAAACAAGCGCAGCGTGCCAGCCACTACCGCGATTCCATTGAATCGATGAGAGCCCTTGCGCAAAATACGGACATGGATGCCGAGGAACGCCTAGCGGCAATCCTTGTCCTGGCAGAAGGCGTTTTGAGTCTCCCTCCAGTCAGCCGCGCCGAGGTTGTAAGGGAGACACTGACTGAGCAGACAACGCGGGTTCGAACTATCCTGAATGGAATGAGCAGCCTGGACTTGCAAGCTGACCCGGCGCACGAAGACAGCAAACTGCTCGGTGCACTCCAAGCGTTACAGGCAGCCGGGGCCAAAGAGTTGCCGGCGGATTTTGATACCTCGCTGGTGGAACCAAAGTGGCGTCCCTTGCTGGAGGTTCCCGACCGAGCAGCAGCTCTGCGTGCGTTTGAAGGGTGTACCTTGTGGCGTATTCGCAAGGGTCTGATCGGGGGCAGCCTCTATGTGAACCACAGCGCGACATACAAGAGCAAAGAGAGCCTGCTTATCCCTCAGGAGGAATGGGACCGGAACAAACAGGCCCTGTGCGAAGCCTATGGTTTGGAACTGGATCCAAGAAGAGCTCTGGATCTTCAGTATGAATTGCTGCGGGCCGGGTTGGCCGATGTTGAGATCGGTCTGGAGAAAGGCCTGCTTGAGATCGATGAAGATGGTTCGGTGCGAATTCCGGCCATTAGGGCTCTGGAGGAGGAACCAGAACTGCAACGCACGAACCGGTTTTTGAGCGAAACCATCGGCACGACGCAGTTGCCGGACATCATCCTGGAGATCGACAGCCGCACCCAGATCAGCATGTCATTGCTGGGGCGCCAGCCCGAGACGGCTGAGGAGCTTGTTGCCTTGTATGCTGGTTTGCTCGCCCATGGCACTGAAATCGACGCAAAGGCGGCAGCTTCGATGATTCCAGGGGTTCCGGTGAGCCACGTTTCCGCAGCCATGCGCATGCTGGAAGCGCCTGGCCGCCTGCGGTCGGCCAACGACAGCGTGGTCGAGTTTCAGCAGAGGTTTCCCATCGTAAAGCTCTGGAGTGATGGCACTAAAGCCTCTTCAGACATGATGGCGCTGGAGGCGACGCGCCATCTGTCCATTGCGCGAACCGATCCTCGCCGAAAGACTGCAGCCGCTGGCATCTACACCCATATCCTGGGAAGTTACCCCGTCATATTCGACCAGCCTATTGTGCTGATGACGCGCCAGGATGCGCCAGCCGTTCATGGAATCGACGCCTATAACTCCAACAGTGAGGATCGTATAAAGGTCGATCTGCTGGCCGTTGATACGCACGGCTACACCTATTCCGGCATGAGCGTGGCCAAGCTACTGAAATTCGATTTGTGTCCGCAACTGGCGGGCCTGCCTGACTGCAAACTCTGGGTGCCCCGCTCGATCAAGATCCCAGAGGCCCTGGAGAAAGTGGTGATTCCCGCTATCACGGAAAAAGCCATCCGAGAAGGCTGGGATCAAACCATGCGCCTGATCGCCTCCATCAAATCGGGGCGTGTCAGTGTGGCCTGGGCCCTGGCTCGGCACGGCAGCGCAGCTGCTGGAGACGACGTGCGCCGTTGCCTGGACCAGTTTGGCCGCCTGCTGCGCTCCGTCTTCTTGTGTGACTACTTCACCAATGACGTTTTCAGGCGGGAAATCCACACCCTCCTCAATCGAGGCGAATCAGTTCATCAATTGCAGCGTGCCATCTACTACGGACGCGTCACGGCCGAGCGCGGCCGACGCCGTGATGAACTCAAGTCGATTTCTGGCGCGCACGCGCTCTTGACGAACATGGTGATTGCCTGGAACACCATGAAGTTGCAGGAGACGGTAGAACGGCTGAAGTCAGGCGGCCAACGCGTTGAGGACAACCTGCTGCGTCGCATCGGCCCAGTGCACTTCGGGCACATCAATTTCCGGGGGGTCATGAGCTTCAGTGTTCACCGGTATGCCGGTGTGCTTTTGCGGTCCCAAACCCCTGAAAAACGAGTCCGCGCAGGTTAGATCCAAAAACGTCGATTTCAGGCTTTCCATTTTTATTCATTTCGAAATCGGAAAGTTGCTCTATACAAATCAACGACTTAGCGTTTTTGCCCAAGGCTCATTTCTTTTTTTTCATTTCGAAATCGGAAAGTTGCCTATTTGGTGAGCGTCCGTAGAGCACGTCCGGCCTGATAGTTTCCCGCCGACTGTCCTGGCGTTGGCTGGCACCAGCGCCGCCGGGTTGGGACAGCGTATGGCATAGAGATTTCACCAGGGTCACACAAGGTGTCGCAGGCTCACATCCAGCTGGGCGGCCTGGAACTCGGTGAGACCGGTCCTTCCGTCCACCAGAAATAGGGATGTCGTGAACGGTCGATATAGCCACGATCGATCATCAATGGTCAGCCACAGTCTATGGTGCATTCCCTGGTCTGATAGCCAAGCATTGCACTCTGCTTGCCGGTGGTACCCGCTCCGAAGCTGTGCGTGACCTGATCCGTGAGTGCCTCATACCTGACACTTCCTCCAGGTTGGAGCGTACGTGGTCCTCAACCAGCACCACACCGCCAGAGTTAATCCGTCAAAAAAGTAATCTTGCGGCCACGCATCAATAGGTACCCGATTTCTACACTTCTCTCCATAGCGCGACCAATGCGCTATCTAGACCGCCCAGAACGGGCGTTCGCGCTACAGGAGATTTGAAATGGAAATTCGTACTGCACTCATCATCGCCAGTCTGGCTGCTACCACCTCATCCTTCGCTTCGTCCGTGTACCACCAAAGCACGGTGCAGGAAGAAGGTGTGGTCTTCACACCGAATCACATAGGCAACACGGTGAGCCGCGAAACTGTACAGAACGCCGTGCTGGCCGCCCAGACGGATGGCTCGCTGCAATGGATCAGCCGTGGCTATCCAGCCACCTACCCGCTGGTCAAAGCTCCAACATCGACAAAGACTCGTGACCAGGTTCTGCAAGAGCTTCAAGCCGTCAAACGCGCGCCCGTGACCGCTGACGGGATGCGGGACATGGGCGGCGAAGCTGGCTGGGTCAGTGCCACGCAGCTGCCTTGAAAGGCGGCGGGGCTTCCGGGATGTCGCGTTCTTGAAAGCCCATACCCCCCGCATGTCAGACCCGAATCAACCACTCTTTCGAAAGAATTCTCAATATGAAACTGAACACAGCCCTGATCGTGCTCTCGCTGGCCTCTGCTCCCGCGTTTGCGGCAGATCCACACCCCTTCTCCAAGACTCGCGAGCAAGTCCGAGCTGAGCTAGTGCAGGCACAACGCAATGGCGACATTGCTACTGGTGAGTCAAGCTTGACTCTGAGGGAGCAACGCCCAGGCCAATATCCAGCTGCTCCGATTCACGCAAGCAAAACCCGGGCGCAGGTGAAGGCAGAGTTGATGGAGGCACTTCGCACGGGCGACGTGTTGGCGGGTGGCGAATCTGGGGCAACGCTCAACCAACTGGCGCCTCGGCGCTACCCCGTCCAGGTCACTGCCGCGTCAAAGAGTCGCGAGCAAGTCAAGCGAGAGCTGGCTCAGGCCATCCATGACGGCGAGATGGTGGCCAATGGAGAGGACGGTCGCACCCTCAACGAGGTGTTTCCTGATCTCTACAAGGCAGACCATAGCCACGCCTCGGCTTCCTCAGTAGGGGCTACGCCCCAATACTGAATTCGACTCTAAAGGCGAATTCCCGCGTCTAGCACCGTGCCACGATGCGCGTAACTCACCAGACTTGAGCACGTGCTAGACTTAAAATAATGAGTCGCTTTGTAGCTGTTTTTATGCTTGCATTGTTGCCGTTCCAGTTTAGCTGGGCTGCGGTGGCGAGCTATTGCATGCATGAGCGAGCATCTGCGCAGGCTCAGCATGTTGGGCACCATGAACATGTGCATGAGAACGCTGGCTCGCTGGACAAAGCTGAGCCAGGGCTCCAAGCGGCAGATACCTTTGACGTGGACTGCTGTCTTTGCCATGGCCTGGGTATCGGAGCGACCCATTTTTCTCCGATCAAGGTGACCTCCTCAATGCACGGCAACGCTGTCATTCAGGCCGTTTTACCGTTTTCGGGGGTGGCGCCGACTCCTCCCGAACGCCCTCAGTGGCCCTCCCTCGCCTGATCGGCGGGGGCAAATATCACGCTTCAATCATTCGATCTGCTCGTAAGGAGCAAGCCCGGCTGCGTTTGCAGCCTTGATTGACCGCGCGTCTGGTTGCAGTCCAGACACAGCCTCGCCGATTCCTTCGTGTTTAGAAATCACTGGAGAATCGGATGTTCAAGGGTATTTTTGATCAAACAAAGCCGGACAGCTGGGGCGGTCACGGAAGAGTTTCAGAGACTGTGAGCGTTGTGCTTGCACTGCTGGCACTTCCAGGTGCAGCACTTGCGCAGGAGGCTGTGCGCCCAGCGCACGCCATTTCAAGCACAGCATCCCTGAGTTCCTCCACATCGGTTACTGGGGTCTTGTCCCTCTCCAAGGCCATTGCGATCGCCATGGAGAGCAATCCCGAGGTGGCCGCAGCGACGCGTCAGTATGAAGCGACAGAGGGCCAGGTCATTCAAGGCCGGACCCGCCCCAACCCCGAGTTGGCTTACTCGTTGGAGGACACGCGTTCCCAAACGCGGACACAAACTTGGCAACTGAACCTGCCCATCGAATTAGGGGGGAAACGCGCTGCGCGGACAAAGGCTGCCGAAAAAGCGCGCGAACAAGCCCAAGCAGAGCTCACCGAGTTGAAAGCCACGGTCCGAGCCAATGTCGTTGCGGCCTACTTTGACGCGCTGACCGCGAAGGAGCGACTGTCCTTGGCAAAGGACAGTATTGACCTGGCCAAATCATCCACGGACACGGTCAGTAAGAGAGTCTCTGCAGGCAAAGTTTCACCGGTGGAGGAAACCAAAGCCAAGGTGGCAGAGGCTGGTGTGCGGGTCGAGCTGGCACAGGCGGTGAGCGAGGAGCGCAATGCGCTTACTCGCTTATCAGCGTTGCTCGGAAACACGGGAATGCCATTGCCTGCACTGGATGGCAAGGCCGATGTTTTGCCTGTACTCCCAAGTCTTGCAGACCTGCAGTCGCTTGTTTCTGCGTCCCCTGCCATCGCGCGTGCGCGACTGGAGGTTGAGCGGCGACATGCTTTGACGGAACTGGAACAAAGCAAAAAAGTGCCGGACGTTACGGTAAGCGTCGGTGTTCAGCGCAGCAACGAAACACAGCGCAATGTGGCTCTCATCGGGCTGTCAGTCCCACTTCCGATGTTTGACCGCAACCAGGGTAACTTGTTGGAGGCCTTGAAGCTTGAGGACAAGGCCAGGGAAGACTTGCAGGCCGCCATCGTGCGCCTTCACAGCGAGGTAACCCAAGCTCGGGAGCGGTCTGCCTCCATTGCGGTCGAGGTCCAGTCGCTTGAGCGGGAGGTCCTTCCCGGAGCCAAGTCCGCCTATGACGCGGCAACCGTCGGCTTCGAGAACGGGAAGTTCAACTTCCTGGAGGTGCTGGATGCCCAACGCACCTACCTTTCAGCGAAATCACAGTATCTCAAGGCGCTCGCAGAGGCACACCGCGCTGCATCTGACGTAGACCGCCTTCTGGGTGGTGTGACCCCCGCCGGACAAGCCTCGACTCTCAATTGAGAAACATCATGAATACCAGCAAATCCACTATCAGCAAAAAGCATCTGATCGCCATTGCGGTGATCATCGCAATGGGTGTCGGCGCGGGAGCCTTCATCCTTCAGGGCGGGAAGTCCAAAAGCGCCTCTGGCGATGGCCACGGTCATGGCCATACCGAAGCCAAGGCCCACGGTGACGGCGAGCACCATGGGAAAGGTGGCGGAGACGGGCACGACCATGACAAAGGCCACGCAGATGGCGAGCACCATGAGCAAGGCGAGGCCAAGGGCGCTCATGGTGGGAGTCTCTTCAAGGAGGGAGATTTCAGCCTGGAAGCCCTGCTCGTAGAGGATGGGGGTGAGCCTCGACTGCGTATATGGCTGGCAGACAAAGACAAGCCACTGCCCACGAGTGCAGCTACTGTCACTGCGACCATCACAAGGCTGACAGACGAAAAGCAGAAACTGACCTTCACCCCAGAAAAGGAAGGTTGGGTGAGCCGCGAAATCGTTGCAGAACCCCACTCTTTCGAGATAGAGATCATCGCGCAGACGGCTACCGAGCCCTTCATGTTCGTCATGAGCAAAGAGGAAGGCAAAGTAGAGTTGACGGATGCCCAGATCAAAGCTGCTTCAATCAGCCTGGACACCGCATCTCCTGCCAACATCAAGACGGCACTCCTGCTGCCCGGCGAAATCAGACTCAATGAAGATCGCACCTCCCACGTGGTGCCACGCTTGAGCGGGGTAGTGGAAAGTGTCAGCGCAAATCTTGGCCAGATCGTCAAAAAGGGGCAAATTCTGGCCTCGATTGCCAGTCCGACGGCTTCCGAGCAACGCAGCGATCTGCACACCGCACAAAAACGCCTGGCACTGGCCAAGACCACCTACGAACGAGAAAAGAAGCTTTGGGAGCAAAAGGTAACTGCAGAGCAGGACTATCTTCAGGCAAAGCAGGCATTGAGCGAAGCGGAAGTCGCTGTCGCCAACGCCAACCAGAAACTGGGTGCGCTCGGTTTGTCGGCATCGTCCACGTCCGGGCTGAATAGGCTGGATCTGCGTGCGCCATTCGATGGGGTGATCATCGAAAAACACATCAGTCTGGGCGAGGCGGTCAAAGAAGACGCTGCGGTCTTCACAATCTCGGACCTCTCTACGGTATGGGCTGAGATCAATGTTCCTGCCAAAGACCTGCCACTTGTGCGCGTGGGTGAAAAAGTCACCATCAAGGCCACCGCATTTGACGCTTCCGCCACAGGCACCGTGGCCTTCGTCGGGGCGCTTATCGGCGAACAGACTCGCACTGCCAAAGCCCGAGTGGTCTTGGACAACCCCAGGGGTGCATGGCGCCCAGGCCTGTTTGTGAACGTGGAAGTTGTGTCCGAAGAGGCCTCAATACCAGTGACTATTTCGGCGGATGCGGTGCAGAGCATTGGAGAAAAGCCGGTGGTCTTCCTCAAGGTCAACGGCGGGTTCATAGCACAGCCAGTGCAACTGGGTCGAAGCGATGGCAAGCGCATTGAGATTGTCCAAGGCCTCAAAGCTGGCATGCCCTACGCAGCCTCCGGCAGCTTTGTCGTGAAGTCCGAACTCGGCAAGGGCTCCGCCGAACACACGCACTGATGCCGGAGTTCCTACATGTTTGAAAAACTGATTCGATTTTCGATCGAGCAACGATGGCTGGTGCTTCTCGCTGTGTTGGCCATGGCCGCGCTGGGAGTTTTCAACTACCAGAAGCTCCCCATTGATGCGGTGCCCGACATCACGAATGTCCAGGTCCAGATCAACACGCAGGCGCCGGGCTACTCTCCGCTGGAGACAGAGCAGCGGGTGACCTATCCCATCGAGACGGTCATGGCGGGCTTGCCCAACCTGGAGCAAACGCGCTCCTTGTCTCGCTACGGCTTGTCCCAGGTGACGGTGATTTTCAAGGATGGCACCGACATCTACTTTGCCCGTCAACTCGTCAATGAGCGCATTCAGGAAGCCCGGGACAAGCTTCCTGCAGGCATCACGCCAGCTATGGGGCCCATCTCGACTGGGTTGGGAGAGATTTATCTCTGGACGGTGGAAACCAAGGATGGAGCCAAGAAGCCTGATGGCGCGCCGTACACCTCCACCGATCTGCGGGAGATCCAGGACTGGATCATCAAGCCGCAATTGCGTAACGTGCCTGGTGTCACCGAAATCAACTCGATCGGTGGGTTTTCCAAGGAGTATCAGATCGCTCCGAGCCCTGAGCGTTTGGCCTCACTTGGGGTGACGCTGCAGGACATCGTCACAGCCATTGATCGCAACAACGGCAACGTTGGTGCGGGCTACATCGAAAAGCGCGGAGAGCAGTACCTGATCCGGGCGCCAGGCCAGGTCAAGACGCAGGAGGATATTGGCAACGTCATCCTGAGCAGCGCCAACGGCGTCCCGGTGCGCGTCCGCGATGTCGCCGAAGTGGGCCTCGGCCGTGAACTACGCACCGGAGCTGCCACTGAAAACGGTCGGGAGGTCGTGCTGGGCACGGTATTCATGTTGATTGGCGAGAACAGCCGCACCGTGTCGCAGGCGGTTGACAAGAAGATGGTAGAGATCAACCGCAGCCTGCCTGAAGGCGTGCATGCGATCACCGTCTATGACCGAACCGTCCTGGTGGACAAGGCCATCAGCACGGTCAAGAAGAATCTACTGGAAGGTGCGATCCTGGTGATCGTGATCCTGTTCCTCTTCTTGGGCAATATCCGAGCTGCAGTGATCACGGCAACGGTCATCCCCCTCTCGATGCTGTTCACCTTCACGGGCATGGTTTCCTACAAGGTCAGCGCCAACCTGATGAGCCTCGGAGCCCTGGACTTCGGGATCATCATTGATGGGGCGGTGGTCATTGTCGAAAACTGCGTACGCCGCTTGGCACACGCTCAGGCCCACTATGGACGTCCTTTGACACGTGCCGAACGCTTCCATGAAGTGTTTCTGGCGTCCAAGGAGTCTCGCCGTGCTTTGCTCTTCGGCCAGCTCATCATCATGGTCGTGTACTTGCCTATCTTTGCGCTCACGGGGGTCGAAGGCAAGATGTTCCACCCCATGGCGTTCACGGTAGTGGCCGCCCTGGTGGGGGCGATGATTTTGTCGGTGACCTTCATACCGGCAGCCGTAGCCTTGTTCATTGGAAACAAGGTCAGTGAGAAAGAAAACTTCCTGTTGGGCCAAGCAAAGCGACTGTATGCCCCGCTGCTTGATCGGGTGATGAACGCCAAGGCCGTGGTGCTGAGCGCAGCCGCGGTTGCGGTCATTTTGTGCGGCTTGATCGCCACGCGCATGGGCAGCGAGTTCGTCCCCAATCTGAACGAGGGAGACTTTGCGATCCAGGCGCTTCGGATTCCGGGCACCAGCTTGTCGCAATCCGTGGCGATGCAGCAGCAGATCGAAACCACACTCAAGGCCAACTTCCCCGAGATCGAGCGAATTTTTGCGAGAACGGGGACCGCAGAGATCGCTTCGGACCCCATGCCACCGAACATCTCTGACGGCTACATCATGCTCAAACCCATGAGCGAATGGCCCGAGCCTCGCAAGACCAGAGACGAGTTGCTGACAGCTATTCAAGGTGTGATCGGGAAGATTCCTGGTAACAACTATGAGTTCTCCCAACCCATTCAGCTTCGCTTCAACGAACTGATCTCGGGCGTGCGAAGTGATGTTGCAGTCAAGATCTTCGGCGATGACATGGACGTTCTGAACAAAACGGCTGAGGAGATTTCGGCCATGCTTCAGAAGATCCAAGGTGCCTCTGAAGTCAAGGTTGAGCAGACGACGGGCTTACCTATGCTCACGGTGAACATTGATCGGCAAAAGGCGGCTCGGTATGGACTGAATGTGGCGGACATCCAAGAAACTGTGGCCACGGCCATCGGCGGGAAGGAAGCTGGCACATTGTTTGAAGGAGATCGCCGCTTCGACATCCTGGTGCGGTTGCCCGAGTCTCTGCGCAATGACCTGGAAGGCATGAAACGTTTGCCCATCCCCCTCCCAAGGTCTGCCGGTGGAGCCGAGGCCAGGACGAACTTCATTCCTTTGGGGGAAGTGGCCAGCTTTGAGCTCGCTCCGGGCCCGAACCAGGTGAGCCGGGAGAACGGGAAGCGCCGTATCGTGGTCAGCGCCAACGTACGGGGCCGGGATGTAGGTTCTTTCGTCTCCGACGCCGAACAAGGTCTGGCACAGATCAAGATTCCCACGGGATACTGGACCAGTTGGGGCGGGACGTTCGAGAACCTGCAATCCGCCACCCAGCGTCTTCAGATCGTCGTTCCCGCCTCCTTGTTGCTGGTGTTTGTCCTGCTGTTCGCCATGTTTGGCAACGCCAAGGATGGTCTGCTGGTCTTCACTGGCATTCCGTTCGCATTGACAGGAGGCATTCTGGCGCTGTGGCTGCGCGACATTCCCATGTCGATCTCCGCCGCCGTAGGCTTCATTGCTTTGTCTGGGGTCGCCGTGCTCAATGGCCTGGTAATGATCTCTTACATCCGCAGCCTGCGGGAGGAAGGTGTGCCCTTGGATACGGCCATCCGGGATGGCGCCTTGACGCGTCTGAGACCGGTGCTGATGACTGCACTGGTCGCGTCTTTGGGCTTCATCCCGATGGCAATTGCCACAGGCACGGGCGCTGAAGTGCAGAGACCGCTGGCAACCGTGGTAATCGGCGGGATTCTCTCCTCCACACTGCTTACGCTGTTGGTGCTGCCCATTCTCTATCGCCTAGCCCACAAGCCTGACGAGCAAGACGAGGATGTCTCCGCCGAACCCTCTCACCCGAACGCACCCTCCTCGGTGTGACCACCGCTGGCCCAGGCGTTCAAGCCTGGGTCGGCAAATTTATCCTGATCAACAACAAGGAGTTCTCCATGAAAGTCTCTCATCTCTTCGCAGCCCTCGCACTGGCCGTTTCTGGCACCGCCTTCGCAGCTGACAAGCATGCTGATGGCCACGAACTCAAGCCCATGCACGGTGGTGCCGTTGCTGAAGCCAAGGACGTTGACTATGAACTGGTGACCAAGGCCGACAAGCTGCAGTTGTACATGCGTGATCACGGCAAGCCGGTGGACCCCACCGGCATGTCCGCCAAGGTGACGCTGCTGTCGGGGGCCGACAAGCAAGAGGTGCAACTTCAGCCTGTGGATGGAAAGTTGGAGGCCACAGGTAGCTTCAAGGTTGGCACAGGTACCAAGGCCGTTGTGGCGGTGACCAAGGCAGGCAAAGCCGTAGCTTCTGTTCGTTTTGTACTGAAGTAAGGCCAAACGCTGGTACCCCAAGCCATCGCCTATCTCCGTCTGACGGTGATAGCTGGGAGCCAGCTAGATTCCCCGCCGCGATTGGGGATCGTACCAATAAGAGCGCCCCGTGTTTCAGCGCGTCCCCGCAGGGGATCTATCTGCCAAGCTGACCTGGATATGGGTGGGCTTGCTTCTGTGCGTCTTTGTTTTCTGGAAGCTCCGGCAAGCTTGGCTCAAGCGCTACCGACCGCCGAGTCAGGACACCAAGTACACGCGGCGTCTGACCAAACGGTTGCAGGAGCGGCGCGCATCGCAACGCAGCTCCAAGCGATTGCGCAGTTCGCGAGCGCGTGGCCGTCGCTGAAGCTGTAGCTACTGGATCGCAGCCCGCGAATGCGAACCCGAAGTTACTCGCAGACCACTCTACACCGACATCCCATGGACAAGGAGATGACGAATTTGTAATCCACCGGACGGCCCGTGAACCAGACAATATCACCATGAAAATCTTGCTCATTGAGGACGAAATCAAGCTGTCGGCATACCTCCGCAAAGGGTTGAGTGAAGCGGGCTACAACGTCGATGTTGTTCACAACGGTGTTGATGGTTTGCACATGGCGCTTGAAGGTGCCCACGATCTGCTGATCCTAGACGCCATGCTTCCGGGGATCGATGGATTTTCTATGCTGGCGGCATTGCGTAATACAAAGCAAACGCCAGTGCTGATGCTAACGGCCAGGGTCAGCGTGGAGGACCGCGTGCGCGGGCTACAGACAGGAGCCGATGACTACCTGGTCAAACCGTTCGCGTTCTCCGAACTGATTGCCCGCATCCAAGTTCTGCTTCGGCGTACGCATGGGGCCAGAGATGCAGGAGAGCCGACCCTGCTTGGAATTGCAGATCTCGAACTGGACCTAGTGAGGCGCAAGGCAACACGGGCCGGTCAAAGGATTGACCTCACAGCCAAAGAATTTCTCCTACTGACGCTTTTTTTGCGAAGGAAGGGCGCAGTGCTATCACGCACTGAGATCGCCGAGCAGGTATGGGACATGGACTTCGATAGCGATACCAACGTGGTGGAGGTCGCAATTCGGCGCTTGCGCAGCAAGATGGACTCCCCCTTCGAGAAAACGCTGCTGCACACCGTGAGGGGTATGGGCTACATCCTGGAGGAGCGTAGCTGATGAAAACGCTGCGGCCATGGTCATTGCGCCAGCGTCTTTCGTGGTGGTTGGCAGCACAAAGCCTCGTCGGTCTAGGCGCCGTTTGTCTGGTGGTCTATCTTGTGACGGCCATGAATCTGACTGAGCGGCAGCGGGAGACCCTCGCGCAGAAGGAGACCATCGTCCGACACCTGCTGAACACTGCAGAGCATGTTCAGGGCACATCCCCGGAGCACTCTCTGAGTGACTTCCTGATCGGTCACGAGAATTTCCGTTTGGTCGTACGCACCAAAGATGGAGCATTGGTGTTCCCTCTAGCGGAGCCTGCCAATGACGCGACCAGACTTGCTTCAAGGACATTCGAAATCACACCCAAGGCCGACGGCGACCGGGTCTTGAAAGTCACCCTGTCAATGGATGTGGCAGACGACATGCTTCATCTTAGGCGGCTGGCATTGACCCTGGCTGTGGCCGCCGTAGTGGGAGCCCTAGTCATCTCTCTGGGCGGGTTGTCCATCGTTCACTTTGGCTTAGCTCCCGTGCGAAGGCTTGCATCCCAAGTGCGGTCACTTTCGGCGGGCAACCTCCACCAAAGGTTGGATGGGTCAGGGCAGCCCACGGAGTTGGTGCCTTTGGTAGAGCAGTTCAACGGGTTGCTGGGCAGGCTTGATCAAGCCTATAGCCAGTTGGAAGGATTTAACGCGGATGTGGCCCATGAGCTGTGTACGCCGCTGGCAACGCTGTTGGCCAGCAATGAGCTGGCACTTTGCCGTCCGGCCAGCGTTGATTTGCCCGAGGTGCTTTCTTCCAATCTGGAGGAGCTTCACCGGCTTACAGGGATTGTGAACGACATGTTGTTCCTGTCGCAGGCTGATCGAGGCACCACAGTTCGACGCACTTTTACTCCCAGTCTCGCCACCGTTGTGCAACAGGTTGCCGACTATCACGACGCAGCCCTGTCTGAAGTCGGATTGGAGTTGAGAATATCCGGAGATGTAGCGGGCAGCTTTGATCTTCCGTTGCTTCAGCGCGCGCTATCCAATCTGATAGGCAATGCAACGCAGCACGCGCAAAGGGACACTCGCGTAACGGTGGATATCGTTCCCATGGCGGCTGATCGCGTGCATATTGCTGTCACAAACGTTGGGCAAACTGTTCCACCCGATATCTTGGAGCGCATCTTTGATCGCTTTTTCCGTGCTTCCGCTTCGCGGTCGCACAGCGAGAAAAACCATGGATTGGGCCTTGCAATCACCGCTGCCATCGCACGGATGCACGGTGGTCGCCCCACAGCAAGAAGTAGCCAAGGCATAACGACTATCGGGCTGGAGCTGACTTTCGACCCTGCTCTCCAGAAAGCTTGAGGCGGGGCATGACTGCTCCATCCCAAGCTTGGCATCAGGTATGCGCAGACTCAGGGGGCGGACACTGCAGACACTGGAGCGCCGACCCGAAGCTGGGCCCAGCTTGAATGCCTTTGCGCACGCTCCAAATCCGCAACTACCTCAGCGCGCGTCAGCACCGCACCTTTGACGGGAACAGGAGAGCCAAAACGGTGGTACTGCCAAAGCCCGTCTTTTTTTGACTGCTCCATTTCTGCATTGACCTGATCTCGCGACTTGCTGGCGGCTGCATGTTCCGGATGCGAGGTATAGCCCATCTCCGTATTTGCCGAATGGATCACTCCGCTGGCGAGAACTGGACCTGCGATCAGCGTGAGAGCAACAGCAGAAAAAAGAGTGCGAACTGTCATGAGTATCTCCTTGAGTAGTGGACGTGCCTAGTGGCGCCACTCACGCTTGGCCAGCCAACAGGTCACGCAAGTCAGTATGCTGAACTGATGCCAACTTCTCGCACACGGCCGGATTACAAGTTCGTCATGTCAGTGTGACGAATCGCCTTGCGCAGGCTTTTCCTGATGGCACACACACGCCTCACCGTGAGCCGCAGCCACTAACTCTTTCAGGATGCCGCAGCTCTGATGGGGGTGCTCTCCGTTGCAGGCTGAGCGCAGCTGCAAAAGCTGCTTCTCCAATGCCTTCATGCTTTTGAGCCGGGCTCGCAATTTTCCCAGTTGCCCATCGATCAGATGGTTGACATCTCCACACGCCTCTTGGGGTGCATCCAACGCGCCCAACAGGCTCTTGACGTCTGCCAGGGGAATATCCAGCGCTCTGCAGTGCCGCACGAAAGACAAGCGCTCAAGGTGTACAGGTTCGTAACTGCGATAGCCGTTGGCAAGCCTGGCGGGTTGAGGAAACAGGCCTTCTTTCTCGTAGAAACGGATCGTTTCCGTATCAACGCCTGTCGCGGCCGCTAGCTCCTTTATCTGCATGAGAATCACCTGGTGGTTGTGAGTGTTGACACTGTAGCGACTCCAAGGTTTCCAATGAGCCATTGGGCCATCAGTTCAGCATGTCAGTGCGTGACGCAACTGGGTGGGCACACGATGAAAACAGACCTTGGAGACACTCTGTGAAGAAATTGACTGATCCGCGCCTAGCAAGCGGTTTAGATATGTTGACGTTCTCGCGTCTGATGAGCCAGTATCGTGCTCTGCCACCGCACGACATCAATCAGCGGTGGCTGGTTCTGGAGGCCGCCCACGTAGTGGGCCAAACCCACTTTGGCCCCCACTGGAGAGTCCATGTGGCAATGCTCCTACTGGCCTGGAGGACCGCTGACCGCAAAGAGATCTTGGGACAAGCTATGCGTTTGGCACTGGTACCCGTTGGCCACGCAGTTCACCGCCTGCCCCTGGGCAACCCTGGCCGAGCCAACGTCAGCGCTTTTGCGCCGATGCCCGTAAGGAGCGACATTGCGCAGGTCATTGCCCGGGCCCAAGACAAGAGCTAGCGAATCCCCCCAAAAAGTCGGCCTCGTACGGCAATGCCGACACGCGATCCTGGGCAACTTCGATGATTGTTTCGAAACTCGCTTTGCTATCCGGTGCATGGACGGATGACCGCGATTCCACCGCAGAGGCTGCGCGCGGGAGCAAAGAAGGGCTTGACTTTGGAGTAGCTTTAAGGTTTCCAATCAAGTCATCAAGAAGAAAGACCAACATGACGTCCTGCTGCAACGAAGAAACAAAACCCAATCCGAAGACACCTTGCAACGCCTCTGCGATGCCTACCGCACAGGATGCTGGCTGCTGCTCCGGCACTGCGGCACCTGCCTCGAATGCTTGCTGCGCGCCGAGCCTGGACTCTGCAACTCCTGCCACTGCAGCTCCGGCGCGCATGTCGAAGGGCACGACATTCCGCATCGCTGCCATGGACTGCGCCGCTGAGGAGAGTGAAATCCGCCGGGCCCTTGAACTGGTGGCGGGGGTGCGAGGACTCGGGTTTCAGTTGGGGGCGCGCACGTTGACCATCGACGCCCCCGAAGACGTGATTCCTCGGGCCGTGGAGGCGATACGTAAGGCTGGATTTGACCCGCAGCCACTGGCTGCAGCGGTCCCCGGCGGTGATCCACACGGGCACGAGCCAGAGCCCGAAGGCCTGGGCCGCATGGGATTGGCGCTGGGCTTGGCCATCGCCGCAGAAGCGGTGGCATTTTTCTCGCCTGACACGCTGGTCTTTAAGGGAATCGGCATGGCCATTGCCGCTGCCGCTATCTGGCTTGCGGGCTTCTCAACCTACCGCAAAGGCTTTTCCGCACTGCTCAAGGGGCGCCTGAACATCAATGCGCTGATGACTGTGGCCGTGACAGGCGCCTTCCTCATAGGTCAATGGCCCGAGGCGGCTATGGTCATGGCCTTGTACGCGATTGCCGAACTCATTGAGGCTCGCGCAGTGGATCGCGCGCGGAACGCCATCAAGAGCCTTTTGGATCTCACGCCGGATACGGCAGATGTCCGCCAGGATGATGGAACCTGGCTCAGCGTTGGGGCTGCAGAGGTTCCCCTCAACGCTGTCGTTCGGGTCAAGCCTGGCGAACGCATTCCGCTGGATGGCACGGTGGCGAGTGGGAACAGCGCGGTGAACCAGGCGCCAGTCACGGGTGAAAGCATTCCCGTGGACAAGGCGCAGGGTGACCCTGTATTCGCCGGAACGATCAATGAAACCGGCATGTTGGAGGTGAAGGTCACGGCCGAGGCCAGCAACACCACGCTGGCGCGGATCATCCACTCAGTGGAACAGGCGCAGGGCTCACGCGCCCCCACGCAGCAGTTTGTGGATCGGTTTGCCGCCATCTACACCCCAGCGGTGTTTGCAATGGCTTTGCTGGTGGCGGTGCTGGCCCCTTTGTTCATGGGCCTTACCTGGATCGAAGCTCTCTACAAGGCTCTGGTGTTGCTGGTCATAGCATGCCCATGCGCGCTCGTGATCGCAACACCTGTCACGGTGGTCAGCGGCTTGGCGTCTGCAGCTCGGCGCGGCATTCTGATTAAAGGCGGTGTGTACCTGGAAGATGCACACAAGCTCAAGGCCATCGCACTCGACAAGACTGGAACGATCACGGAGGGTAAGCCCAAGCTGGTGGCCCAACAAGTTCTGTCCACATCACTTCCTGAGGGCCAGATACTGGGCTGGGCTGCAGATCTGGCTGGACAGTCTGATCACCCAGTGTCCAAAGCCATCGCGCAAGGATTGGGGGCTGGTCGAGGCAACGTGAGCGACTTCAAGGCGCTCGCGGGCCGAGGGGTGGAAGCCCAATTGGAGGGTCAACGCCTCATCCTGGGAAACCACCGGCTCATTGAAGAGCGGGGACTCTGCACTCCGGCCATTGAGGTCCAGTTGAAGGCGCAGGAAGCTCAGGGCCGCACCGTTACGCTGCTGGCCAGTACCAGCGAAGTGCTTGCCATTTTTGCCGTCGCCGACACCATCAAGGACAGCTCCCGCGAAGCCATCGCCCAGATGCACGCGCTGGGCGTCGCTTCGGTCATGCTGACGGGGGACAACAAGTCCACTGCCGAGACCATCGCCAGCCAAGCTGGCATCGACGAGGCGCAAGGGAACCTACTGCCGGAGGACAAACTGGCGGCCATCGAGAAGATGCAAGCGCAGTACGGTCCTACCGCTATGACTGGTGACGGTATCAACGATGCCCCGGCATTGGCTCGCGCCAACATTGGCATTGCAATGGGTGCTGCGGGGACGGACACTGCCATGGAGGCAGCAGACATTGTCATCATGAATGATGACTTGCGCCGCATTCCTGAGGTCATAAGGCTCTCAAAACGCACCCGTAGTATTCTTTTTCAGAACATTGCTTTGGCGTTGGGAATCAAGGCCGTGTTCCTGGTTCTCGCGGTCCTCGGAAATGCATCTATGTGGATGGCGGTGTTTGCCGATATGGGAGCTAGCCTCTTGGTGGTGGGCAATGGCCTGCGACTGCTTCGGGAAAACCGCGAATCGCCGGTACCGACATCAGGCGTCTCGGGGTGATCTCGGTTTCTGTTGGAGGAGGAGCCCAATTAAGAAGGAAGAGCTCACAGAGCCTGATTTGCAGCAACGGACCGTGATCGTGCGGGATACCGACATTTTGAGACTGAACGCTGCTTGGTGGCCCTGCCGCTTGCCCCTAACATGAGCTATGCCAACGAAGTGAAACTGACCACAGCGCAAACTCCTCCATGGTGATGGGCACCATGTCACCGATGTGCGTCTCGAACGCTCGGAGAGCAGCCGAACCTTTACCGGATATTGCGGCGCGCAGAGCAATCAACTATGCCTGTTGCCGCCCTAAGTCAACAAGTAGTCTCCTGTCTGCTTTGATGTTGTGCGGGCGGGGACAAACTATCGTGATGCGATGCTGTCAGCGTAGAGCATTCAGGTGCACCGTGAGAAGGAGTCAGGCACCACGTTACTCCGTACGCCCCGTCTTGTCCCCATGGGGGACCTTGGGCACTACTTGAGGCTCGTCACACTTCCACGCGTTAAAGTACACCTCATCACCCACTGATAAGCCGGAGCCAGGATCGACTTTGGCGAAGTGCCCACGCGCTCGGGTCGGTTGCGTTTGGATGAATACAAAATGGTCGGTGGGGCGAATCTCCAGTCCCCGGCATCGAGAGCCGCCCCCCTTAAAGAATTCATCTGCGGTGACTAATCTGGTTACTTTGCCGATTCTCCAGCCTTCGGACACAGCGTATCGGTTTTCGTAGACAGGGGTGCTACAGCCGGAAATCATCAAGAATCCCAAAGCTGCAGCCAACGAGAAAACCATTTTTCTTATCATCAAAGTTCCTTTAAGTAGTCTTGCTACCGCTGGCGCAGGTGAATCGGACCGGGATTGAACTGCCCATAGAAGTTGGAAGGTTGCCATCCCGCCAACTAGGCGGTGTTTGTCAACCTGTATGCCCTCGGGCAGAGGCCGTTCAGTCTGAGCTTGATGCGCTCATGGTCGTAGTGGCGGACGTAATCATGCACGCCCGCTTCGAGCGAATCAATGTTGTTAGGAGCTGCAAGACGGAAATACTCGGCCTTCAAGGGACCGAAGAAGCTCTCAATTGCCGCAGGTCAAAGCAATGAAGGAGTTGTCAAAGGAGGTTTTGAAGACGCGCTGTCAGTCGTGAACCGGTGGCCTGCGTAAGCCCATCCCGGCCATCGACCAAAAACAACGACTTGCAGAACGGCCGATAGAGCCACGATCGATCATCCACCGCCACCCAGCTGCGATCTGGGACCTCGTTGGCCCAAAGCCAGGCATGGCACTCCGCCTCCCGCGCGTACCCCACCAGCGTATTTGGGACATTCGTGAGATCGCAGTATCTGGGGGTGACGCCCTCGATCATGTCGGCAACATCCGGAGAGAATCTTTGCAATAGATCCTCATAGGATTGCTGCAGGCGCCAGGTGCTGGTGATCACGACTTGGCACTCTGGCACCTGTCGCAACGCATCTTCCAAGATGGGTAGGCAACAGAAGTGCTTCGACTCGTGGCAATGCTCTGGGTGCAGGACCCCATCAAAATCCAAAAATAGTATGGGCACAGTGCTACTTCAGAAACAGATTGCCAATAGGGGATGAATTTCTTCTGAATTAGTGAGCCAATGAGACTAGTTGGTCGTGGTCTTTTTAGTCTCATTGAGCGGAAATCGGGTGGATGTCTTCCCGAAAGCGTGTCCCACCCCAAGCCGACTTTGGTCGGGCGCTGCGGCAATTGCGCGCAGCTCGCGGCTTGGTGCAGGAAGACATGCTTTTGGCCACCAGTCGCCGACACATCAGTCGTATCGAGCAAGGTCACCAGGTTCCGAGTGTTCGCACCATCGAGGTGTTGGCCGAGCAGATGCAGATCCACCCTTTGACGCTCGTTGCCGCAGCTTACTGCCCGGAGTTGGACGCGACCTCAGTCGGCGAACTCCTTAAGATCGTCAAAGCTGACTTTAAGGGCATGGCCTCAGATTAGGCGTGGCATTCCGAATCGGCGTGCGCCTCTGCGTGCTGAACCAGCATTTGAAGTCCTTGTATCAGTCCGGTACCAATCGGTGTGGCATCTTTGCGTTGCAGCATCCGATTGACAATCTCCCGATCAACGGCGGTGCTGAGTAAGCACAATGCTTCCTGCAGAGTTTCGAGACAGATTTCCAAGCTATCGCCTGAACGTTTGGCTCCCGCCTTAGACAGAAGCAACAGGGTGATCGGTAAGGCTGCACGTGCAGGGTCATGGTCCCCATTGCAGCCAACACCAGACAGAAGGTCTCGGAACTGGTCGGACACCAACAATAGGTGGTTGTCATCCAGCGCATCCGGCAAGATGGATTCCCATCCCCCAGATGTGATCAGACTCATCATGTCCTGTGCACCAAATTTTCCAAGAGTCGCTTTTTCCAAACGCAGCATCATTCGCCATTCAAGTTAATATGAGACCAATTGGTCCTGTCCGAGACCGTGGCGTGCGAAGATATCCCAGCGGGAATGCTGTTTTTGTGTTCAAAGTGCGCTCGTCTCCCAATGGAAATAAACCGGTTGCCCAGATCTGCTTAATGAGGCAACCAGTCTGTTGCCTCATGCGTTTGCCCCCTTGAAAAACCCCCTTGATCTCACCCGCTTGGCCGAACTTGATCGGCAGTTTTGCGATTTCGCGAAGCTGCAGCGGAATGCCACGCCCAGGTGTGGTTGGGCAAAGACGGTGAGATTGGCCTTGGGCATGAGTTCCAAAGCGCTAGGTGAGCGTTTGGGCATGACAGCACAGGGAGTCCGCAAACTGGAGCAGGCCGAGGCCAACGGCACTATCACGCTGAACACGCTTGCACGTTTGGCCAATGGCCTGGACTGTGAAGTGCATTACATGTTTGTTCCCCGAACCAGTTTGGTGGAGCAGGTGCTCAACCGTACTCAAGAGATCGCTGGAATTTCGTTGCCGCCCACGTTGAAGGGGACGGAGGTGCTGACAGATGCAGAGACGCTGATGGCCCTTACCAGTGCGCTGGTAAAAGTGAGCAAGCGTGGCCTTTGGTGAGTCAGCGCTGGTTCTCCTCCCGATACAACCCCAGATCCGCCAGAATCTGTCCTGGGCATTCGCATGCAACGTGGTCGGAGTTCCGTTGTCGGCATTTGGCCTGTTGAATCCCATGGTGCCGGAGCAGCGATGGCGCTCAGCAGCGTGAGCGTAGTGACCAACGCGCAAAGGCTGCGGTCTTGGAAGCCACGAGAGACAGAAGGCCTGTGAGCTTCAGAGTAACGGCGCGACAGTAAATCGTAGGCTGCGCCGAACAACGCGTGAGTGGCTACGCGACAGTCTTTACTTTGGGTATGAACATGCCGAAGCGATCTCGGTGCTGACGGGACTGGTATTCACTGAATGAAGGGGCGATACCCAGCAATTTTTCTTTCAAGATTGAAGGCGTGAATTGCATCCCGCGTGAGCTCCGATGCCTTTGCGCCCCAAATGCCCCCGGGGGCGACGTTTTTCTGCTGATGCTTGCCATGATGAGCCCAGACCTCCGCACGTGAGGTGGTTAGGCTATATCCAGCAGCACGGGAAGTCGGCTATGGAGCACCAAGGTATTGACTCATGACGTGGTGGCGGCCTTTGACGCCGTAACCTTCTTCGCCGAGTGCACGGCTAGTACGCTGCACACAAAGCGGACGCCGCTCCAGCGCGCACCAACTGCCGTGGCAAGGTATTGGACGAGGAACAGCGCAGCAGTCCCCGCCACAGCGGGAATCGATGTGCCGGCATACAGAAGCCCCAAAGGCACGGTCATACCAAGAAGCAGCGACACCGCCGCCATGTCGCGGTACAACAGGAACAGCCGGTGTGCCTCTGCGACCTCGGTCTCGCTGGACACCTGTCGGTATAGCTTGTACCACTTGGCGTTTTGCTCATTGGGATCCTTGGGCAGGACGCCCACGTTCCTTTTGAGCGCGCCCATGTCGATCCGGCGATCGCTCGGACCGTGCTTGGTGAACGCCTGAGAGCCCGGCAGGTTGCCCAACGGTTTCCAGTACACCAGCATTGCTTTGACATCATGCGGGAGCAGATTGACCATCAAAAGGACCAGTGTCGGCATCGCGATCGAAGCCGCAACGCGCCCTATGCCTGCTCGTGTCAGTGATTCGGCTTGAAGCCACTCGGGAGCCACCAGAGCAACCACGATGAACAGGTCAACGAGCGCAACGGAAACCAGCCAGACCATGTTGAGCGATTTGAGGCTCCGGGTCGTAGCAGCCTTCATCCAGCGTACTCCGTGTCGATGAAGTAGCGACCGTCAGAAACGGTGAATTGGATCCATCCGTCACGTCGCGTTGTGAGGACATGCCTGTCTTTGCCGGTGCTGCGCACGCGCACGCCGCTGTCACGCACGACCCGGCTGTAGTCCGGCACCATTTTTTGTGTCTCGTGTTCGATGGGCTTGTCCGAGATCACAACTGCATCCGGGGTGAAGTAGTTGAAGATCTCAGGGCAAAAGCCGCTCTCGCGCCCGTGATGAGACGCCACAAGGATGTTGGTGTCGCGCAGCTCGGCGCAGAAATCCGGGCGCTGCAGCAATGCCCGCCAACCCGGTTTCTCCATGTCACCAGGAAAGACGATCTTGAACCCATCGAATTCGACAAAAATCACAAGACTGAGATCGTTGGTGTTGGTGAACTGCGGATAAGGGTTGTAGAACGTGGTGCAGGTAATGCCGCCCATGTTCAGATTGAAAGGCTCCGCAGGCGTCCCCTGGAAATCTTCGCAATTGGCGATAAAGCGCCTTGCGTCATCGGTGAGTGGGCCGCCCGAGAGTTTCATGTCCCGCCAGTTATCTGTACTTGGGCTTGGATTGTGAAACCACACCGGAACATCAATGCCTTCATCCCAAAGACCCTGGAGGTCCTTCATGTGATCCTGGTCGGCATTGGTAATGAACAAGTAGTCGAGCCTCTGTCTCCCAAGCCCGTACTTGATGAAAGTGCTCGGGCGCCAGGTCGCAGTGCACCCTGAATCGATCATGGCAAGGCGCCCTGCTGAGCCATTGATTTGGTGATGCAGCATCGCGCATGCGCCATGCTGCACATCCCACACTCGCAGCAGCATCTGCCCAGATTGAGCCATTTTTTCCCTCCCTTTGAAATCGTCGCAGCCATTTTCCGGCACGAGGCGCTTATGCCCAAATATTGAATGTCAATCAGGCGTGATCACCCTCAAAGACTCGACCACCCAAGCCGATGAGCGCTGGACGTCTGATCATGACGGGCATCGTCTTCCGTGTGCACATAGATGCTGGTCGTGGCAATGTTGGAGTGTCCGAGGTTGTCGCGCACGGCCTTCAGGTCCATGCTGTTGCTTTGGTGGGTGCCGGCCGTGTGGCGCATCCAGTGTGCAGACGCTTGCTCCACGTGAGCTGCGGCGGCCTCGTGATCTGGGCCCAGAGCGCGCAGGCGCGCTGCGGTCGCGCGGAAGACGTCCTTGACCAGCTCGTGCACGCCACTGCGCCT
>NZ_JALEGG010000153.1 GCF_022763525.1 Acidovorax sp. | reverse complement strand
GCTTCGTGAACTGACTCGCTGCGGTTGTCCGAGCGGCGCGCGCAGCGCAAAGCGAGTTCCGCAGCGCACCCCGATCGCGAGCACCGCAGGTTGCCCGTAGCGAAGCGGAGGGACGCAGCCTGTAGGGTCGCCCTTTCTTTGGTTCCTTTCTTTCGGCGAAGCGAAAGAAAGGGACTCGCCCGCCGGGGCGACATCCCGGCTCCCGCCCTCAGCGAAGGCATGCTGCGCAGATGGGCGAGCGAGCGGTAGCGCCCCGGCTTCGACAAGCTCAGCCCGAACCGTTGGGGAATCGTCCCCCTGCGTCTGCAAGCTCCGTCCGAGCGGCACACGCAATCATCAAAAGCTATCAAATAAATAGCTGCCAGCGATTTCCCATCAAGCGCTAGCGCCCAAAAACCTGAAGAACCCTTCCCATCACCCCTTCAACCACCCCCTCAACCTCCCCACCCCTTCCTCCACCCTTCCCACATCCCGGCTCGCAAAACACCACCGCAACCACCCCGACGGCTCCCCCCCAAACGCACTGCCCGGCGCCAACCCCAACCCCGCCTCCCGCACCAGCCGCTTGGCCAGCGGCAAACACTCGTCATGCCCGTCGATGTGGAAGAACGCATACATGCCCCCACGCGGCGTAGCCACCGACACCCCCGGCACATCGGCCAGCAGTGGCACCAGCGTGTCCCGGCAGGTCTTCAGGTGCGCCACCAGCGCAGGCGTCACCTCCTCCGTGCGCTGCAGTGCCACCGTGGCCCCGCGCTGCACAAACACCGGCGCGCACGAGGTGTTGAACTCGATCAGCTTGCCCACCGCATGGGTGAGCGAAGGCGGCAGCACCAGCCAGCCCAGGCGCCAGCCGGTCATCAGGAAGCTCTTGGAGAAGCTGTGCGTCACGATCAGCCGGTCTTCTGGCTCGGCCACGTCCAGAAAGCTCGGTGCCGCGCCGTTGGGGGTGCCTCCCGCGTAGTACAGACGCTCATACACCTCGTCCGCCAGGATCCAGGTACCTGTGCGGCGGCAATGCGCCAGGATGGTAGCTTGCTCCTCGCGCGTCAGTGTCCAGCCTGTGGGGTTGTTGGGGGCGTTGACCACCAAGAGGCGCGTGCCAGGCGTGATGGCAGCAAGCAGCGCGTCCATGTCCAGCTGCCATGCGCCATCGGCGTCCGCCACCAGCGGCACGGTCCGCACCTGCGCGCCGAGGATGCGCGGCTGGGCCACCAGGTTGGGCCATACGGGCGTTACCAGCACCACTTCGTCGCCAGCATCCACCAGCGCCTGCATGGCCAGCATCAGGCCGTTCACGCCGCCGGAGGTGACGGCCACACGATCAAACCAGGCGTCGGTGTGCTGCTGCGGGTGCAGGCCGTGCATGTAGCCTGCGATGGCGTGCCGAAGTTCGGGCAAGCCCAGGTTGTGGGCATAGAACGTTTCGCCCTTTTGCAGCGACGCAATGGCTGCCTCACGGATGAAATCGGGTGTCACCTCGTCGCTTTCGCCAAACCAGAACTTCAGCACGTCGCTGCGTCCCAAGCCTTCGTTGGCCACCTCCCGGATACGCGACTCTTCCAGGTGCTGGACTACTTCTCGCATTGCAATCTCCTTCAACAACACGGTCATCATCGCAGGCGTATAGTGTTTTTTGCTGCTTTTTTTGACCCCCTTCGAACAATCCCTGCACATGACTTACCCCAACACCCAGCTCTTCATCGCAGGCCAATGGCAAGACGCTGCCGAAGGCAAGACCATCGCCGTGTTCAACCCTTCCACCGGCAAAGAGATCGGCCGCGTGGCCCATGCCAGCCGGGCCGACCTGGATCTGGCCCTTGCCGCCGCGCAAAAGGGCTTTGAAGCCTGGCGCGACATGCCAGCCGCCGAGCGCGCCAAAACCATGCGCCGCGCCGCCGCGCTGATGCGCGAGCGTGCCGAAGCCATCGCCGCCATCATGGTGCAGGAGCAGGGCAAGCCCTTGGCTGAGGCCAAGGTCGAGACCATGGCGTCGGCCGACATCATCGAGTGGTTCGCCGACGAGTCGCTGCGCGTGTATGGCCGCATCGTGCCCTCGCGCAACCTCAAGGCCACGCAGATGGTGCTGAAGGACCCGGTTGGACCCGTGGCCGCGTTCACGCCGTGGAACTTCCCCATCAACCAGGTGGTGCGCAAGCTCGCGGCCGCGCTGGGCGCCGGCTGCTCCATCCTGGTCAAGGCGCCGGAAGAAACCCCCGCCAGCCCCGCCGAGCTGATCCGTGCGTTTGCCGACGCGGGCGTGCCCGCAGGCACCGTGGGCCTGGTGTATGGCGACCCGGCCGAGATCTCCAGCTACCTGATCCCGCACCCCATCATCCGCAAGGTCACGTTCACAGGCTCCACGCCCGTGGGCAAGCAGCTGGCCGCGCTGGCGGGCAAGCACATGAAGCGCGTGACCATGGAGCTGGGCGGCCATGCCCCGGTCATCGTGGCCGAGGATGCCGACCTGGAACTGGCCATCAAGATCAGCAGCGGTGCCAAGTTCCGCAACGCAGGCCAAGTCTGCATCTCGCCCACCCGCTATCTGGTGCACGAGAGCATCCGTGCCGATTTCGTGGCCGCGTTTGCCAAGTACGCCCAGGGCCTGAAGGTG
>NZ_JALEGG010000152.1 GCF_022763525.1 Acidovorax sp. | reverse complement strand
GAGCTCAAGGGGGCCGGCGACGCGGTCGCCACGCAGCAGTACGCTGATACCCAGCTCACGCCCCTGGTAGCGAACTACCTCAAGGCCCAGGACGACTTTGTGCAGGTGCTGCAAAAGCGGCGTGACGACAGCCGCGCCCAGGCCACTGAGCGGCGCGTGGCTTATGCCATCCAGGGATTGGTGGTCTCTGCGGTGCTGGTGGTGGTTGTGTTGCTGCTGGCCCGCACGCTCGTGCGCTCCATCACGGTGCCGCTGGATGAAGCCGTGGAAACCCTCGACGCCATCGCGGCCGGTGACCTCACGCGCGAGCTGCAGTCGTCGCGCAAGGACGAGTTCGGCCACATGCTGCGTTCGCTGTCATCCATGGCCACGCGCCTGCGGGGATTGGTGAGCGAGGTTCGTGGCGGCGTGGATTCGGTGTCCTCTGCTTCGGTTCAGATCGCCAACGGCAATCATGACTTGTCGGCCCGTACCGAGCAGACCGCCTCCAACCTGGAGGAAACGGCGGCCAGCATGGAAGAGCTCACCGCCACCGTCTCCCAGTCCGCCGACACGGCGCGCCAGGCCAACCAGCTGGCGGGCACTGCGGCGCAGGCGGCAGCGCGCGGCGGCGAAGTGGTGGGCCAAGTGGTGGCGAGCATGCAGCAGATCACCGAAAGCTCGCGCAAGATCAGCGACATCATCGGCGTGATCGACAGCATCGCCTTCCAGACCAACATCCTGGCGCTGAACGCGGCGGTGGAAGCCGCACGCGCCGGTGAGCAGGGCCGCGGCTTTGCCGTGGTGGCCAGCGAGGTGCGCAGCCTGGCCGGCCGCAGCGCAGAGGCCGCCAAGGAGATCAAGAACCTGATCAACGCCTCGGTCGAAAGCGTCGAGTCCGGCTCGGCCCAGGTCGCGCAGGCCGGGCAGACCATGGGTGAGATCGTCGCGAGCGTGCAGCGCGTGAGCGACCTCATCGGCGAGATCACCGCCTCGTCCACCGAGCAGCGCGACGGCATCGCGCAGGTCAACCAGGCCGTGACGCACCTGGACCAGATGACGCAGCAGAATGCGGCCCTGGTGGAGGAGTCCACCGCCGCCGCCGCCGCGATGCGGGACCAGGCGCAGCGGCTGGCCGAGGTGGTGTCGGTGTTCAACGTGGGTGCGGTGGCGGTGCGCGCGCCCGCTGCAGCGCCCCGGCCCGCGCCTGCTGCGGCGCCCCGGCCTGCCTCCGCCGTCAAGGCGGCCCCCAAGGCTGCGCGCGTGGCTGCGTCCACCAAGCCCGCTGGCGCACAGGCCCCGGCTGCGGCCCCGCGGCTGGCATCATCGGCAGCCCGTCCAGCTCCCTCGCCCACTTCCGCCCCGGCATCCGCGCCCCGCGCTGCGGCCACGGGCGGAGACGACGATTGGGAGAGCTTTTGAAGGCAGGCGAAGGCGAAAAAACAAAGGCAGCCCTGGCTGCCTTTTTCGTTGGAGCATCACCTCAAGGGATGGCCTGCATCACTCCCTGCGCCAGGTGAGGGTGCAGGCTTGGGGCAGACGCACTGGGGGCAAGGTCCTTCGGAGCAAGCACCTCAAATTTCCGCCCCTTCGACCAGGAACTGCACCTTCCGCTCGCCCTTCCACTCGTTCACATCCAGCCGGAAGGCCAGCACTACCCGCGCGGGCAGGGGTTCCGTGCGGCCGAACCAGATGGCATCCACCGGGTTGCCTTGGTGGATGATCTTGATGGAAAGGTGGTTCTTGGCCTCCCCCACCAGGCGCTGGCTCACGATCTGCACTTCCTCGCTGAAGGTGGGGGGCAAAAAGCCCTGGCCCCAGACCTCTCGGTGCAGGGTGTCCACGATGTCGGCGCGGCAGTATTCGGGAGCCAGGGGGCCGTCGGTCTCGATGCGGCGGGTGAGGGTGGCGGCGTCGAGCCACTCCTGCGCCACCTGGGCAAAGGCCTGCTCGAACACGTCAAACGCTTCCTCGGCCACCGTGCAGCCGGCCGCCATGGCGTGGCCGCCGAACTTGAGGATCACGCCCGGGTGGCGCTTGGCCACCAAATCCAACGCATCGCGCAGGTGAAAACCGGGGATGGAGCGGCCCGAGCCCTTGAGTTCGTGCTCCTTGCCCGGCGCGCTGCTGGCGGCAAACACAAAGGTGGGGCGGTGCAGCTTGTCCTTGATGCGGCTGGCCACGATGCCCACCACGCCCTCGTGGAAGTCGGGGTCGAACACGCTGATGGCGGGCGGGGGCTCCTCGCTCTCGTCGAACAGGCTCTCGGCCATCAGCATCGCCTGCTCGCGCATGCCGCTCTCGATGTCGCGGCGCTCGCGGTTGATGCCATCGAGCGTGGCGGCCAGCTCGGCGGCGCGGCCGGGGTCGTCGGTCAGCAGGCATTCAATGCCCAACGTCATGTCGGCCAGGCGCCCGGCGGCATTGATGCGCGGGCCCAGCGCAAAGCCGAAGTCGAACGTGGTGGCGGCCGGTGCTTTGCGGCCTGCGGCTTGGAAGAGGGCGGCAATGCCGGGCTGCATTTGCCCGGCGCGGATGCGCTTCAAGCCCTGCGCCACCAGGCGGCGGTTGTTGGCGTCGAGCTTGACCACGTCGGCCACCGTGCCCAGCGCCACCAGGGGGAGCAGCGCGTCCAGCTTGGGTTGGGTGGCTACGTCGAAAATCCCACGCGTGCGCAGCTCGGCCCGCAGCGCCAGCAGCACGTAGAACATCACGCCCACGCCCGCGATGCACTTGCTCTCGAACGCGCATTCGGGCTGGCTCGGGTTGACCAGGGCATCCGCCTGCGGCAGCACCGGGCCGGGCAGATGGTGATCGGTCACCACCACCGTGAGGCCCAGCGCCTTGGCCTCGGCCACGCCCTCGACGCTGGCGATGCCGTTGTCCACGGTGATGAGCACGTCGGCGCCGCGCTCCTTGACGCGGCGGGCGATGGGCGGGGTGAGGCCGTAGCCGTCGGTCACGCGGTCGGGTACCAGGTAGTCCACGTGCTGCGCGCCCAGCATGCGCAGGCCGCGCACGCCCACCGCGCAGGCGGTGGCGCCATCGCAGTCGTAGTCGGCCACGATCACCATGCGCCGGTGCTGCTGCAAGGCGTCGGCCAGCACGCGGGCGGCCGTATCAATGCCCTTGAGCCCGCTGGGCGGCAAGAGGCGCGCCAGGCCGTCGTCCAGCTCGTCCTTGGCCCGCACGCCGCGCGCCGCGTACAGGCGCGCCAGCAGCGGGTGCACGCCGGCCTGCTCCAGCGCCCAGGCGGCGCGTGGGGGGATGTCTCTTGCTACTATTTTCATAGCTGGTTGCGCAGATCCATCAAGCGCTGGGGCCTGAAAAGGCTTTGAAAACGCTGGGCCAGCGAGCGCGGCGCGGTGTGGAAAGCCAGCGCGCCGCGTTCGCCGCACAGGGTCAGCTGCACCGGAGTGCCTTTCTCGGCTTGGCGCAGCAGGTCGGCCACGGGGCCGGCGTCCAGCGCCGTCCAGGCCTCAGCCCAGGCGCGCCAGTCTTCGCGCAACGCGGCGTCGCGCAGCGTGGTGGGCATGAGCGGGGCCGCAGAAAGCGTGGGCGCTGGCTGCGGCAGCGCGCCGGTGCCGTGCACCCAGAACGAGTTGACCACCGGCAGGCCGCGCGCGGTGCGCTCGTCGTTGAAGGCGTGGGTGTACAGCAGCATCTGCATCTCGCTGTGCAGGCGGTGCAGGGTGCGGGCCTGCTTGGCGTCGGGCATCCAGGCGCGCACGTCGCGCAGCAGCACGCGTTCGAGCGAGGCGGTGGCCAGGCCAGCAAACAGCGCCCCGCTGGCCAGCCAGCGGGTAGGCTCGTCGTAGTGCAGGGTGATGCCGTCTTCGGCAAACCACGGCGCCACGATGGCCAGCAACGCGCGCGAGGCGGTTTCGTCCAGGCCGAGTTGCGCTGGGTCGCGCAGGGTGACGTGGTCAGTGCTCACCTGCCACTGGCAGGGCGTGACAAAGGCCCAGGCCTGGCCGTCAGCCGGCGTGCCCTGCTGGTGGCGGTGCCAGGCGGCCCAGGGCGTGCGGCCGTCCTCGGCCGGAAGTCGCAGGGCGCGGGCCAGGGCGCGTTCGTGGGGGGGGGAGAAGCTCGTTTCCTCGGCGCTGTCGCTGTGGGCGGGATGGGGGCTGAGCCGGGCCAGCAGCCGATCCAGATGGGGCAGGGCCAGGCCCTGCAGGGCTTGCTGGCATCCGTCTGCGGCGCTGGCCGCGTGGGGGATGATGAGCAAAGGGTGGGTGTCTGACATGGGCCTATTGTCCGGGATGCCACAATCTGCCCGCCCCGGACCAGGCATCCCGCCTGCCGGGCCCTCCTGTCTGATTCATGAAAATCCCCTACGAACTGGCCTTGGGCTGGCGCTACACGCGCGCGGGCCGCGCCACGCGGCGCAACGGCTTCATCTCCTTCATCTCGGGCGTGTCCATGCTGGGCATCGCGCTCGGTGTGGCGGCCCTCATCATCGTGCTGAGCGTGATGAACGGCTTTCAAAAGGAAGTGCGCGACCGCATGCTCAGTGTGGTCTCGCACATCGAGATCTTTGCACCCCAGGGCGCCGCGCTGCCCGACCCGGCGCGCACGCTGGCCGAGGCGAAGCAGAACCCCAACGTGGTGGGTGCGGCTCCCTTTGTGGCGGCGCAGGCCTTGCTGGCGCGCGGCGAGGACATGAAGGGCGCACTGGTGCGCGGCATCGACCCGGCGCTGGAGGGCGCAGTGACCGACCTGGCGGCCACCAACGAGCAAGTGCTGCAGCAGCTGGTGCCCGGCGAGTTCCGCGTGGTGCTGGGCGGCGAGCTGGCCCGCACGCTGGGCGTTCGGGCGGGCGATGCCGTCACGCTCATCGCCCCGGCGGGACAGGTGACCCCAGCGGGCGTGGTGCCGCGCCTGAAACAGATGACGGTGGCCGGCACCTTCGACTCGGGCCACTATGAATACGACTCGGCCCTGGTGCTGCTGCACCATGAGGATGCGCAGCGCATCTTCCGTCTGGAGGGGCCTACCGGCGTGCGCCTCAAGCTCAAGGACCTGCACCAAGCGCGCGAAGTGGCGCAGCAGCTGGCGCAGTCCCTGAGCGGGCAATTGCTGATCCGCGACTGGACCCAGCAAAACCGCACGTGGTTCGCCGCCGTGCAGCTCGAAAAGCGCATGATGTTCATCATCCTCACGCTCATCGTGGCGGTGGCCGCGTTCAACCTGGTGTCCACCCTGGTGATGACCGTGACCGACAAGCGGGCCGACATCGCCATCCTGCGCACCCTGGGCGCCAGCCCGAAAAGCATCATGGGCATCTTCGTGGTGCAGGGCGCCATGGTGGGCGTGATCGGGACGGCCGTGGGCCTGCTGCTGGGCCTGGGTGTTGCGTTCAACATCGACGTGATCGTGCCTGCCATCGAGCGGGCGCTGAACGCGAGCTTCCTGCCCAAGGACATTTACCTCATCAGCAAGATGCCCAGCGAGCCGCAAAGCAGCGACATCGTGCCGATTGGCGTCATCTCGCTGGTGCTCGCCTTTGTGGCGACCCTGTATCCCAGCTGGCGCGCCAGCCGTGTGAACCCTGCCGAGGCTCTTCGCTATGAATAACGTAGCTGCTAGCGCAATCCAGTCAAGGGCTGGAGGCCAAAATGACGTAAATAAGGAAGTGGTGCTGGAGGCGAAGGGCCTGACCAAGCGCTTCACTGAAGGCCGACTTGATGTGACGGTGCTCCAGGGCGTGGACCTGCAGATCCGCGCCGGTGAAACCGTGGCCATTGTGGGTGCGTCGGGCTCGGGCAAGAGCACCTTGCTGCATTTGCTGGGCGGGCTGGATGCGCCGACCGCCGGTTCGGTGCGGCTCAAGGGGGCCGAGCTGTCGGCGCTGTCGCCCCAGCAGCAGGGCCAGCTTCGCAATCAGCACCTGGGGTTCATCTACCAGTTCCACCACCTGCTGCCCGAGTTCAGTGCGCTGGACAACGTGGCCATGCCGCTGCGCATTCGCCGCCTGCCTTCTGCACAAGCTCACCAGGAGGCCGCGCAAGTGCTGGCGTCCGTGGGGCTCAAGGAGCGCCTTCATCACCGTCCTGCGGAGCTTTCGGGCGGCGAGCGCCAGCGGGTGGCCATTGCCCGCGCCCTGGTCACCCGCCCGGCCTGCGTTCTCGCGGACGAGCCGACCGGAAATCTCGACCGCAGTACGGCCGATGGCGTGTTCGACCTGATGCTGCGGCTGGCGCGCGACCATGGCACGGCGTTTGTGATGGTGACGCACGACGAGTCGCTGGCGGCGCGGTGTGGGCGGGTGCTGAGGTTGGTATCGGGGGTTCTGGGTTGATTTGGGGTTGTGGCGCTTGTGGGTAAAGCACTGAACGCTTTGTTTTTGTAGCTATTGGTGCCTGCGAGCCCGCCGTTCGGGTTGCGCTTGTCGATGCGATGGTGCCTCGGTCCGTACAGCCAACCCAAAAGAAAGGGACTCGCCCGCCGGGGGCGACATCCCGGCCTGCGCCTCCAGCCAAGGCATGCTGCCGATCAGCGAGCTTGCGAACGCGCCCCGGCTTCGACAAGCTCAGCCGCGAACGGGCGGAGGCAACGGCGATCCGCTCTCAACCCCAACCCCAACCCGCTCACAACCTCCCCAACGCCCTCAACACATTCTCCGCCGTCGCTGGCGCCGTCAACACCACCGGCTCCGTGGCCACCTTCCCCGCACGCCCCGCAGCGACGGCATTGCGCAGCGCCTCGTACACGCTGATCGCCAGCATGAACGGCGGCTCGCCCACGGCCTTGCTGCCGCCCACGTTGTCTTCGCGGTTCGCCTCGGGCCACAGCTCCACCTTGAAGTGGGCCGGGATGTCGCCTGTGGCCGGGATCTTGTAGGTGCTGGGCGCGTGGGTGGACAGGTACCCCTTGTCGTTCCACACCAACTGCTCGGTGGTGAGCCAGCCCATGCCCTGCACAAAGCCGCCCTCGATCTGGCCGATGTCGATGGCCGGGTTGATGCTGTGGCCCACGTCGTGCAGGATGTCCACGCGCAGCACACGGCTCTCGCCGGTGAGCGTGTCGATGACCACTTCGGAGCATGCCGCGCCATAGGCGAAGTAGTAGAACGGCCGGCCGGTGAGCGTGGTCTTGTCGTAGTGGATCTTGGGCGTGCGGTAGAAACCGTCGCTCCACAGTTGGATGCGGTTGGCGTACGCTTCCTTCACCACATCTTCGAACCGGCGCACCTTTTTCGGAGAGATCACTTGGCCGCCTTCGAAGCGGATGGCGCCCGCGCCGCAGCCGTCCAGACCGCACACGAAGGATGCAATGTTGTCGCGCACGTTGCGCGCCGCAAACTGCGCCGCACGGCCGTTCAGGTCGGTGCCACTGCTGGCGGCGGTGGCGCTGGCGTTGGGCACCTTGCTGGTGTCGCTGGCGGTGACCAGCACGCGGTGCAGGGGCACGCCCAGTTCGTCGGCCACGATCTGCGCCACTTTGGTGTGCAGGCCCTGGCCCATTTCGGTGCCGCCGTGGTTCACCTGCACGCTGCCGTCGGTGTACACGTGCACCAGCGCGCCGGCCTGGTTGAACAGCGTGGCCGTGAAGCTGATGCCGAATTTGACCGGCGTGATGGCCATGCCGCGCTTGAGCACGGGCTGCTGCGCGTTCCAGGCGGCGATGTCGGCCTGGCGGCGTCGATAGTCGGCGCTTTGCTCCAGCTGCGGCAGCAATGCGTGCAGGATGTTGTCCTCCACGGTCATCTGGTAGTGCGTGATGTTGCGGCCTTCCCCTGCGTTCTTGCCGTACAGGTTGGCCATGCGCACGTCGTGCGCATCGCGGCCCAGCGCGCGGGCAATGTCGCCCAGGATGGCCTCGATCACGATCACGCCCTGCGGGCCGCCAAAACCGCGAAATGCCGTGTGGCTCTGGGTGTTCGTCTTGCAGCGGTACGAGGCGATCTCCACATCGCTCAGGTAGTACGCGTTGTCGGCATGGAACACGGCGCGGTCGGCCACGGGGCCGGACAGGTCGGCGCTGAAACCGCAATTGGCGGCCATCTGCAGCTTCAGGCCCGTGATGCGGCCGGCGTCGTCAAAACCCACGTCGTACTCGTAGGCGAAAGGGTGGCGCTTGCCGGTGACCATGAAGTCGTCGTCGCGGTCCAGCCGCAGCTTGACGGGGCGGCCCAGCTTGTTCGCCGCCACGGCAGCCCACACGGCCAGGTGGCCGGCCTGTGTCTCCTTGCCGCCAAAGCCGCCGCCCATGCGCCGGCACTCGACCTTGACGGCGTGGTTGTCGATACCCAGAGCGTGCGCCACCCAGTGCTGCACTTCGCCGGGGTGCTGGGTGCTGGAATAGATCCACCACTGCCTTTGCTCCAGCGGCAGCGCGTAGGCGATCTGGCCTTCCAGGTAGAAGTGCTCTTGCCCACCCACCTCGAACGCGCCCTGCAGGCGGTGCGCGGATTGCGCCAGGCCCTGTGCGGCATCGCCCCGGCGCACGAAGACGGGGGGCAGCACAAAGCTCTGGGCCTTCAGGGCCTCCTGCACGCTGAGGATGGCGGGCAGGGGGGTGATGTCGAGCTGCACGGCGCGCGCGGCGCGGCGCGCCTGCATCACCGATTCGGCCACCACCAGCCCGATGACCTGGCCGACGTGCTGCACGGTGTCCGTGGCAAACACTGGCTCGTCGTGCGCGAAGGCGGCCAGCAGCTTGTCGCCGGGCACGTCCTGTGCCAGGACCACGCCGCGCACGCCCGGCAGGGCGGCGGCGGCGGTGGTGTCCACGCCGTTCAGCGCGCCGTGCGCCACGGTGGAGAGGATGGGGGCGGCGTACAGCGTGCCCTTCACCTCGGGCAGGTCATCGATGTAGTGGGCGCTGCCGGCCACCTGGGCCCGGGCGCTTTCGTGAAAGTGCGGCTGGCCCATGGCGCGCACCGTGGCGGGGGCACTTGCCTGGGGTGGTGCGGCAGGGGCGTCGGCGTGGGCGTCGGCGGCGAGGGCCACCGGGTCGTCCACCGCATCGCGGCTCAGGGGCAGGGATGGGTCTCGCTGGTTCATGCCAGGGCCTCCAGGCGGAAGTTCTCCACGCTCACGGCCTCTTCGCCCTGGCTCTCGTGCCAGAAACGTTGCAGCAGGCTGGCCAGTACGGTGCGGCGGTAGGCGCCGCTGGCGCGCATGTCGGAGATGGGGCTGAATTCGGCCTGCAGCGCTTGCGCGGCGCGGGCGATGGTGTCGGCCGTCCACGGCTGGCCCGTCAGCGCGGCTTCGGTTTGGCGGGCACGCGCGGGGGTGGCGGCCACGCCGCCTGCGCCAATGCTGGCGCGGCGCACCACGTCGCCTTCGATGTCCAGATGGACGGCCAGGCAGACGGCGGAGATGTCGTCGTCGAAGCGCTTGGAGATCTTGTAGGCCCGCAAGAAATTGGCCCCCACGTTCCCCATTGCGTGTGGTTCGCTGCCCCCCGAGGGGGCGCTCGCCGCCTTGGGGCGGCCCGGCGGCGGCTCGGCCGCGGTGACACCGGGGCGCGGCACCACGATGCGCACCAGCAGCTCATCGGGGGCCATCACGTTCTGCCGGTAGCCGGTGTACAGGTCTTCCAGTGCCAGGGTTCGCTCGCCGCGCGCGCTGCTGGCCAGCACCACCTGGGCGCGCAGGGCGATGAGCAGTGGCATCGAATCACCAATGGGCGAGCCGTTGGCTACGTTGCCGCCCAGCGTTCCGGAGTTGCGCACGGGCAGCCCGGCAAAGCGCTGGGCAAAGCTGCGCAACTGCGGCCACTGCGCCGCCAGCGCGGCAAAGGCGTCCGTGAGCGTGACGGCCGCACCAATGGCAATGTGCCGCGCATCTTGGTGCACCTCCCGCAACTCGGCCGCGCGCGTCACGTCCAGGATCTGTGCGTACTGCTTGTGCTGCTTGGTCACCCACAGGCCCACGTCGGTGCAGCCGGCCACCACCTGCGCGGCCGGGTGCGCGGCGCGTGCGGCCAGCAGGGCGGGCAGGGAGGTGGGGGCGATATAAGAAGAATTGGCCTCTGGCGCTTGTCTGGATTGCGCGAGTAGCTCCAGTTTTTGTAGCAATTCGGCTTCGTTGACGACCACGGGCGGCAGGTGGGCCATCTGCTGCGCGGCATCCAGGATGGGGCGGTAGCCGGTGCAGCGGCACAGGTTGCCCGAGAGCTCCTGCTGCGCCAGATCCCGGGTGATGGGCATGACCGCACCCTGCGCGGGCATGCGGCCGCCGGCGGCAGGCAGCGAGGGGGCCACATGGTTCTGGTACATGCCGAACAAGCTCATCACGAAGCCCGGCGTGCAGAAGCCGCACTGGGAGCCGTGGCACTGCACCATCGCCTCCTGTGCCGGATGCAGTGCCGGGCCGCAGGCCGCGGCTGCAGGCGCATCGCCCACCGGCTGGATCAATGGATCTTCCGCCAGGTCTTCCACCGTCCACAGCGCCATCCCGTCAATGGAATGCGCCAGGCGGATGCAGCTGTTGATGGCGCTGTAGTGCACCTTGCCGCCGCGCGCCTCGCCCAGTACCACGGTGCAGGCGCCGCAGTCGCCTTCGCCGCAGCCCTCCTTGGTGCCCGTGCAGCCCAGGTCCTCGCGCAGCACCTCCAGCAGCGTGCGGTCGGGTGGTACATTGCCCAGCGCCACGGGCTGGCCTCGGCGCAAGAATTGCAAGGGTCGTGTTGTCATGACAAGGGTCGCTTGGGTGGTCTTCGGGTCGTTGCGTTCAGCGCGTTCGTCAGAGGGTAGAGCGCGAGCGTTCAGCCGGCATAACCGCAAGCTTATGGCACCTATGTACCCACCGCTATGAGAGACCACGCCCTTTTCGACAAGATAGACCTCCATCTCATAAGGGTCTTGCACACCGTGTTGACTGAACGCAGCGTATCGAGGGCCGCCGTGCGGCTGGGCATGCACCAGCCCGCCGTGTCGGCCGCGCTCAAGCGCCTGCGCGATCTGGCGGATGATCCGCTCCTGGTGCGATCGGGCGCGGCAATGATGCCCACCGACGCCGCGCTGCGCATGGTGGAGCCGGCCGCCGCCATCCTGCGCTCGGCCGAGGCGCTGTTTTCCGACGCGCGCGGGTTCGACCCGCGCACCTCCACCCGCACCTTTCGCGTGGCGGCCAGCGACTACCTGGACCCGCTTTTCCTGCCCCAGCTCGTGGCCCGCATCAAGGTGGAAGCGCCGCTGTGCCCCATCGAGATCCTGCCGTTGTCGGCCGACGCGCACTACCACGCGCACTTGGCGCAAGGCGAGGTGGACGTGGTGATCGGCAACTGGCCGCAGCCGCCCGAAGACCTGCACATGGGCCGCCTGTTTGGCGACGAGGTGGTGTGCCTGGTCGGCAAGGATCACCCCGCCGTGCGGCGCGGCTGGGACGTGGAAAGCTGGCTGGCGGCCGAGCACATCGCCCCCACGCCCACCCACCCTGGTGCGCGCGGCGTGATCGACGCGCACCTGGACGGCCTGGGCATGCAGCGCCAGATCACGGCACGCTGTGCGCATTTCAGCCTGATCCCCAGCATCGTGGCCTCCAGCTTGCTGGTGCTGACCACGGGCCGCCAGTATTGCGAACGCTATGTGGACCAGCTGCCGGTGGCCATCCTGCCGTGCCCCGTGCCGTTTCCGCGCCTGATGTACTACCAGCTGTGGCATGCACGCACCCACCATTCGGCCGCCGCCGCCTGGCTGCGCGACTGCGTGAAAGCCGTGGCGGCTTCGCTACGAAAACAATAGCTGTCAGCGTAGTCTGAACAAGCGCCAGAAGGCAAAATCATTCAAATTACAAGCTGAAAAACTGAGAGACAATCGCCGCATGAGTTCACCACCCAACCCCACCGCACCGGGCGCAACGCCGCCGCCGCGGCTGCAGCTCGTGGGCATCACCAAGCGCTACCCGGCCGTGGTGGCCAACAGCGGCGTGTCACTCACGGTGCAGCCGGGCGAGATCCATGCCGTGCTGGGCGAGAACGGCGCGGGCAAGTCCACGCTGATGAAGATCATCTACGGCTCGGTCAAGCCCGACGAAGGCAGCGTGTACTTCAATGGCCAGGCCGTGCAGGTGCGCAACCCGCAGGAGGCGCGCAGCCTGGGCATTGCCATGGTGTTCCAGCACTTCAGCCTGTTCGATACGCTCACCGTGGCCGAAAACGTGTGGCTGGGGCTGGACAAGAGCCTCACGCTTTCAGAAGTCACCCAGCGCATCACCGCCAAGGCCGCCGAATACGGCCTCGATATCGACCCGCTGCGCCCGGTGCACACCCTGAGCGTGGGCGAGATGCAGCGGGTGGAAATCATTCGCGCGCTGCTCACCAACCCCAAGCTGCTCATCCTGGACGAACCCACATCGGTGCTCACGCCGCAGGCTGTCGAAAAGCTCTTCGTGGTGCTGCGCCAACTGGCCAGCGAGGGCTGCAGCATCCTCTACATCAGCCACAAGCTGCACGAAATCCGCGCGCTGTGCACGGCGTGCACCGTGCTGCGCGGCGGCAAGGTCACCGGCGTGTGCAATCCGGCCGAGGAGTCGAATGCCTCGCTCTCGCGCCTGATGATCGGCGCCGAGCCGCCGGCCCTCACGCACCGCGCCGTGCAGGCGGGCGCCACCGTGCTGCGGGTGCATGGGCTCAGCCTGCCGCGCGCCGACCAGTTCGGCGTGGACCTCATCGACATCGAATTTGAAGTGCGCTCGGGCGAGGTGGTGGGCATTGCGGGCGTGTCGGGCAACGGGCAGAAGGAGCTGCTCTATGCCCTGTCCGGCGAAGACCAGCGGGCGGAGGCCGGCAGCATCCAGGTGGCTGGCCGAGATGCAGGCCACATGGCCCCCGGCCCGCGCCGCGCGCTGGGCCTGCACTTTGTGCCCGAAGAGCGTTTGGGCCGTGGCGCCGTGCCCACGATGGGTCTCGCGCACAACCTCCTGCTCACGCGCACCAACGCAGTCGGCGGCAGTGGCTGGATCAAGGTGCGCGCGCTGCAAAAGCACGCCGAGGACATCATCGCGCGCTTCAACGTAAAGGCCGGCGGCCCGCATGCAGCGGCCAAGTCCCTGTCGGGCGGCAACCTGCAGAAGTTCATCGTGGGGCGCGAGATCGACGCGAGCCCCAAGTTGCTCATCGTCTCGCAGCCCACCTGGGGCGTGGACGTAGGCGCCGCCGCGCAGATTCGCGGCGCCATCCTGGCGCTGCGCGATGCGGGCTGCGCGGTGTTGGTGGTGAGCGAGGAGCTGGACGAATTGTTTGAAATCTGCGACCGGCTGCATGTGGTGGCCAAGGGGCACCTGTCGCCCTCCGTTCAGCGCGCCGACGCGACCGTGGAGCGCATTGGCGAATGGATGAGCGGCCTGTGGCATGCCGACGTGCAGGCCCATCTGGCCCAGGCCGCCACCGGGGAGGCGCAGCATGCTTAAGCTCGAACCGCGCCCCCAGGCGTCGAATCTCTGGACCTACGGCTCACCCCTGCTCGCGCTGGCCTTCACGGTGCTCATCGGCATCGCGCTGTTCGTGGCGCTGGGCAAGGATCCGGTGCGCGGCCTGCAGGTGTTCTTCTGGGAGCCCATTAAGTCGCAGTACGCCATCGGCGAACTCATGGTCAAGGCCACGCCGCTGTTGCTCATTGCGCTGGGACTGGCCGTGTGCTTTCGCTCCAACGTGTGGAACATCGGCGCCGAAGGGCAGTTTGTCATCGGTGCCGTGATGGCGGGCGGCGTGGCGCTGCTGGCCGACAAGACCACCGGTCCCTGGATCGTGCCGGCCATTTTGCTGGCCGGCGTGCTGGGCGGCATGGTGTGGGCGGGGCTCACGGCGCTGCTGCGCGACAAGTTCAATGCCAACGAAATCCTGGTGAGCCTGATGCTCGTCTATGTGGCCACCCTGGTGCTGGGCTACCTGGTCTACGGTCCCTGGAAGGACCCCATGGGCTACAACTTCCCGCAGACGAAGACGTTCGAGAAAGTGACGCAGATTCCGCGCCTGATGCAGGGGTCGCGCGTGTCCATCGGGCTTCTGCTGGCGCTGGCCGGTGCTGCGGCGCTGTGGGTGTTCCTGTTTCGCACACGCGCGGGTTTTGCGCAGCAGGTGGGCGGGCTGGCACCGGCGGCGGCGCGCTATGCCGGGTTCTCCTCGCGCAAGGCGCTGTGGACGGCGCTGCTGGTATCCGGTGGCGCCGCTGGTCTGGCGGGTGCGCTGGAGGTGGCGGGGCCCATTGGCCAGCTCACGCCTTACGTGCCCGCGGGCTACGGCTTCGCGGCCATCATCGTGGCGTTCGTGGGGCGGCTGCACCCGGTGGGCATGATTCTTTCGGCCATCCTCATGAGCATGTTCTACATCGGCGGCGAGCTGGCGCAGTCGCGCCTGGGCCTGCCCAAATCGCTGACCGGTGTGTTCCAGGGCTTGCTGCTGTTCACGCTGCTGGCTTGCGACACCTTGATCGCGTACCGCGTTCGTTGGGTCGGTACCAAGAAGGCGGTGGCGTGATGGAATCGTACGCACTCCTCATCGGCGCCACACTGAGCGCAGGCACCGTGTTGGCTATCGCCGCGCTGGGCCTGCTCATCAATGAGAAGGCCGGCATCGTCAACCTGGGGGCTGAGGGCATGATGCTCTGCGCGGCCATCGCGGGCTTTGCCACCGTGGTGCACACCGGCAACACCTGGCTGGGCTTTGCTGCGGGCATGGCCGCGGGCGCCGCGCTGGCCGCCATTTTCGGCGTGCTGGTGATCTGGCTCAACACCAACCAGTACGCCACCGGGCTGGCGCTGAGCCTGTTCGGCGTGGGCTTCTCGGCGTTTGCGGGTATCAGCTACGTGCAGGCCAAGCTGCCCGAACTGCCCAAGTACATCGTGCCGGTCCTGGGCGAGGTGCCCCTGCTGGGGGCAGCGCTGTTCCAGCAGCATCCGCTGGTCTACCTGACCATGGTGCTGGTGGCCGCGCTGATCTGGTTCCTCTACCGCTCGCGCGCCGGGCTGGTGCTGCGCTCGGTGGGCGAGTCGCCCGAATCCGCGCATGCGCTGGGCTACCCCGTGCGCCGCATTCGCCTGGCGGCCGTGGTGGCGGGCGGGGCGCTGTGCGGCCTCTCGGGCGCCTACATCTCGACGGTGTACACGCCGCTGTGGGTGGAGGGCATGGTGGCCGGCCGTGGGTGGATCGCACTGGCCCTCACCACCTTTGCCACCTGGCGCCCGGCACGCGTGTTGCTTGGTGCCTACCTGTTTGGCGGGGTGACCATGCTGCAGTTCCATCTGCAGGCCACCGGCGTGCAGGTGGCCAGCCAGTTGCTGTCCATGCTGCCGTACCTGGCCACCATCGTGGTGCTGGCGCTGATCTCGCGCAATCCGGCGTGGATCCGCGTCAACATGCCGGCCTCGCTGGGCAAGCCGTTCTACCCAGGGTCCTGAGGTGGTTTGAGCGCCAAGACAAATGTTTACCAGTTGGTCAATCGCCCCATAATCGCTGTTTTCGTCCCCCAACCTTTGCAAGTCTTACTTTTCGACAAGGAAACCGACATGACTGATCTGCAGAAACGCTCCCTGCTCAAGGTGGCAGCGCTCTCCGCCGTGGCCGCCGCTGCCCTGGTGGGATGCGGCAAGAAGGAGGAGCCGGCTCCGGCGCCAGCCCCCGCGCCGGCCCCTGCTGCTGAAGCCCCTGCACCCAAGCCCGAGCCTCTGAAGATCGCTTTTGCCTATGTGGGTCCCGTCGGCGACGGGGGCTGGTCGTTTGCCCACGACAACGGCCGCAAGGCCATCGAGAAGGAATTCGGCGACAAGGTGGTGACGAGCTTTGTGGAAAGCGTGCCCGAGTCTGCCGACGCCGAGCGCGTGCTGCGCGACCTGGCCGGCCAGGGCAACAAGCTGATCTTCGGCACCACCTTCGGCTACATGGAGTCCATGCTCAAGGTCGCCGCCGACAACCCCGGCATCAAGTTTGAGCATGCCACCGGCTACAAGACCGCCGACAACATGCGCACTTATGACAGCCGCACCTACGAAGGTGCGTACATGGCGGGCGTGATCGCCGGCGCCATGACCAAGTCCAACACCCTGGGCGTGGTCGGCTCGGTGCCAATCCCTGAAGTGATCCGCAACATCAACAGCTTCACGCTGGGTGCCCAGTCGGTCAACCCCAAGATCAAGACCAAGGTGGTGTGGGTGAACGAATGGTTCAGCCCGCCCAAGGAAACCGAGGCTGCCACCAGCCTGATCAACGGCGGCGCCGACGTGCTGTTCCAGAACACTGACTCGCCCGCCGTGCTGAAGACGGCGCAAGAAAAGGGCAAGCGCGCCTTTGGCTGGGATTCGGACATGACCGCCTACGGCCCCAAGGCCCACTTGGCATCGGCCATCATCAACTGGGGGCCTTACTACATCAAGGCCACCAAGGACGCCCTGGAAGGCACCTGGAGCACCGGCCAGGCCTGGTGGGGTGTGAAGGAAGGCGCGATCGACATCGTCTCCATCGCGGAAGACGTGCCGGCCGAAACCAAGGCCAAGGTCGAGGAAGTGAAGAAGGGCCTGGCCGACGGCAGCTTCCAGATCTGGAAGGGCCCGATCGTGGGCCAGGACGGCAAGGAAGTGCTGGCGAAGGGCGCAGTGGCCGACGACAAGTTCCTCGGCGGCATCAACTTCTACGTCAAGGGCGTGGAAGGCAAGATCCCCGGCGGCGACAAGAAGTAAGCCGCACGTGTGACCATGGCAGGCGCCTCCGGGCGTTTGCCTTCCGGGGCCGCTTCTTGCGGCCCTTTTCGTTGGTGCCATGCCGGTGCATGATGTGCCATCTCCGCTAAAACAAGAGGCCAGACCGCGATGTTCAAAGTCCCACCCATCTCCACCGAACGCCTGCCTGCACTCTTGCGTGCCATGCCCAAGGCCGAACTGCACATCCACATTGAAGGCTCCCTGGAGCCGGAGCTGATTTTTGCTTTGGCCCAACGCAATGGACTGAACTTGCCGTATGCCAATGTCGAGGCCCTGCGCAGCGCCTACGCGTTCAGCAACCTGCAGAGCTTTCTCGACATCTACTACGCTGGCGCCAGCGTGCTGCTGCACGAGCAGGATTTCTACGACATGGCGCGAGCCTACCTGGCCCGTGCCGCGCGCGACAACGTGCTGCATGCCGAGATCTTTTTCGACCCCCAGACGCACACCGAGCGCGGCGTGGCGATGGAAACCGTCATCAACGGCCTGCACCGGGCCTGCCAGGATGCGCGCACCGAGCTGGGCATCAGCGCCACGCTGATCCTGTGCTTCCTGCGCCACCTGAGTGAGGAGTCGGCGTTTGAAACCCTGGAACAGGCGATGCCGATGATCGACAAGATCGTGGGCGTGGGGCTTGATTCCAGCGAGGTAGGCCATCCGCCCGAGAAGTTTGCCCGCGTGTTTGCGCGCTGCCGCGAACTGGGCCTGCACCTGGTGGCCCACGCGGGCGAGGAGGGCCCGCCTGCCTATATCTGGAGCGCGCTCGATGGGCTCACGGTCGAGCGCATCGACCATGGGGTGCAGGCCGTGCACGACGCAGCGCTGATGCAGCGCCT
>NZ_JALEGG010000151.1 GCF_022763525.1 Acidovorax sp. | reverse complement strand
GCTGGCGTACCTGGGTGACAACCTGTACGAGCTCACCCTGAAGCTCAATCGGCACCTCAACACCTTGCGAGCGCGCCTGGGTTTGCCCTATTGGTCGCTGTCTGCCTACCTGAAAGGCAAGGTGAAGAAGGCGCTGAACTACGTTATGGATTTTGAAGTTGCGGTAGCCGCGGAAGCACGGCGCAGGGGGCACGACGGGGTGGTGTGCGGCCACATCCACCGAGCTGAAATGCGGGAAATTGACGGCACGTTGTACTGCAACGATGGGGATTGGGTGGAAAGCCACACCGCGTTGGTAGAACACCTGGACGGCCATCTGGAGTTGATCCAGTGGCCAGCCCGTCCTGCCGGTCGTGTTGCTCAGGCTGAGGCTGCAGTTGCGGTTGCGCCATGAAGATCGCATTGCTGACAGATGCCTGGTTGCCCCAGGTCAACGGAGTGGTCACAACCTTGGTGGAGCTGGTGCGCGAGCTGGAAAGCGCGGGCCATGAAGTCCAGGTGGTGCATCCGGGGCAATTCGCGACCCGTCCATGTCCTGGATACCCTGGCATTGACTTGGCCGTGCGCCCAGGCAAGGCGCTCGCCGCCATGCTCGATGCCCAGGCACCCGACGCCATTCATCTGGCCACTGAGGGACCGCTGGGCTGGGCCGGACGCCGCTACTGCCTGCGCAAGGGCCTTGCCTTCACCACGGCCTTCCATACCCGTTTCCCCGAGATCCTGCTGGCGGCGCTACGGGTGCCGTTGTGGATGGGGTATGCGCTGTTCCGGCATTTCCACCGGCCTTCATCGGGGGTCATGGTGCCCACCCAAGGCGTGTTGAAGATGTTGGAGCAACGGGGCTTCCACCACCTCCGGTTGTGGACCCATGGCGTGGATACCCATGCTTTTCCGTTCCATGGGGCGGTGGCTTCAAGCCCCCTTACGGGTGCGCTGGTCCATCCTGTGTCCTTGTTCGTGGGGCGGATCTCGTATGAGAAGAACATCGAGGCCTTTCTTGAACTCGACATACCGGGAACGAAGGTGGTTTGCGGGGTTGGGCCGCTGGAGGCGCGACTCAAGGCGAAATACCCGCAGGTTCGCTGGCTGGGCATTCTGAGCCGCGAAGCGCTGGCGCAGGTGTATGCGGCTGCGGACGTCTTCGTGTTCCCGAGTCGGTCCGAGACCTTCGGTCTGGTCATGCTGGAGGCCATGGCATGCGGGACGCCTGTGGCCGCTTTCCCGGTCGACGGACCGATGGAAGTGCTCGGTGGCCAAGCAGGCTGCCCGCCGCGAGGCGGCGTGCTGCATGACGATCTGCGCGTGGCCAGCCAGGAGGCCCTCTCGGTTCCCCGCACAGAGGCTCGTGCACGGGCGCTGGATTTCACCTGGGTGCATGCCGCGACGCTGTTTGAGCAGTACCTGGTGCCGGTGCGGAGACAAAAGACAGCGGATCCGCCTGTCACAAAACATGTCACACCTTTGTCATCTGGGCGTTAAATACTGAAGCCAATTCGCTTTTGAAGCTTCTTTTTCGCACCATGTTCCCCTTGCCTGCCGATGACAATGACGCCGAACTGCGCTGTGACAGCGGCGAAGCTGCCGCGCGGGTGGCCGCTCCGCCGGCTGCTGATGCCGACAAGGGGGGAGTTCAGGTGAAGGGCCCGGCAGGGGTGCCCCACATGTTCCTGGACCGGGATCACAGCATCCTGGCTTTCAACGAGCGGGTGTTCGATTGGGCTGTGCGCACGGATGTCCCGCTGCTGGAGCGGCTGCGCTATCTGTGCATTGTTTCGTCCAATCTGGACGAGTTTTTTGAAGTGCGCGCTGCGCCTCACATCACGGCTGCCCAGAAGGGCGAGACAAAGGGCCTGTACTCCACGGCGTCCTTTGAGGCCATGGCAACCAAGGTCCATGACTTGGTGGAGCGGCAGTACGCGCTGTACAACGAGTCGCTGGTGCCGGCCTTCGCGGCGCATGGCATTCGCATCGTGGGTCACGGCGAACGCTCGTCTGCTCAGAAGCGGTGGGTCCACGACTACTTCACCGAAGAGGTCAGGCCTTTGTTGATTCCGGTGGGGCTGGATCCGGCGCACCCGTTTCCCCAGGTCGCCAACAAGTCGCTCAACTTCATCGTGCGCCTCAAGGGCCAGGATGCGTTTGGCCGGGACAACGAGATCGCCATCGTCAAGGTGCCTCGCGCGCTGCCGAGGCTGATACGCATGCCTGCACGGGTAGCGCCTGGCGAAGCCCTTTTTGTGAGCCTTTCGAGCATCGTGCGGGCGCATCTCGTGGACCTGTTTCCCGGTCGTGAAGTCACGGAGTTCTCGCAGTTCCGCGTGACGCGTCACTCCGACCTGGCGCTGGATGAGGAGGATGTTCGCAACCTGCGCACTGCGCTTCGCCAGGGATTGCAGCATCGCCACTATGGCCAAGCCGTGCGGCTGGAGGTGTCTGCCGGATGTTCGCAGTTTTTGTCGGATTTCCTGCTGGCCCAGTTCGCCTTGCCCGCGGCCGCCCTGTACCGGGTCAATGGGCCTGTGAATCTGGTGCGCCTGACGCAGTTGATCGACCTGGTGGATGCGCCTGACCTGTTGTTCCCTCCGTGGAGTTCTGCCTGGCCGCGCCAGCTGCAATCCGGCGTGCCCATCATGGAACAGCTGCGCAAGCGCGACGTGCTGATCCATCAACCTTTCGAGAGTTTCGACGGACTGCTCGCCTTCCTGCGCGAGGCGGTCAACGACCCCGATGTCCTCGTCATCAAGCAGACGATCTACCGCACGGGAGCAGATTCCGAACTCATGGATCTGCTCACCGAAGCGGTGCGCCGAGGCAAGGAAGTCATGGCGGTGGTGGAGCTGAAAGCCCGCTTTGATGAAGAGGCCAACATCAACTGGGCCGAGGCGCTGGAGTCGATTGGTGCGCAGGTGGTCTACGGGGTGGTAGGGCTCAAGACGCACGCCAAGATGCTGCTTGTGACGCGAAGGGAAGGGCACAAGCTCAGGCGCTACGGCCATCTATCAACCGGGAACTACAACGTCCGCACCGCGAGGCTGTACACCGACCTGAGCTATCTCACGGCCGATGAGGAAACCACGGCGGACATGGACGGGGTGTTCAACCATCTCGCCAGCCAGAACCGGCCGCCCAAACTGCGCAAGCTCATGCTCGCCCCTTTTCACTTGCATCGCCGCATGCTGGAAAAGATCGAGCAAGTCGGGCTGGCCGCCAGCCGCGGCGAGGACGCACGTATTGTTGCGAAGATGAACGCCCTGACGGACGAGGCGCTCATGCGCGCGCTGATCCTGGCGGGGCAGCGCGGCGCGCGCATTGATCTCATCGTGCGAGGCGCCTGCATGCTGGCCGCTCAGGTTCCCGGGCTGACCGACAACATCCGCGTGCGCTCGGTCATCGGGAGGTTCCTGGAGCACACGCGGGTCTTTTACTTCCGCAGCGGTGGCGAGGAAGACCTGTATCTCTCCAGTGCCGACTGGATGAATCGCAACATGATGCGGCGGGTGGAACTGGCCTGGCCTGTCACGGACCTGCGCTTGCGGCAGCAAATTGTGGACGAATGTCTTGTGGCCTACCTGCACGACGATCGGGATGCGTGGACGCTGAATGCGGATGGGTCCTACAGCCGCGCTCCACGGCCCCAAGACGGGACGGGCGCGCAAGACGCCCTCATGGGGCGCTATGGGCCGGCGCCCACCGTGGTTCCTCCGGACCCAAGGAAGGCATGATGGACCTGATCCTGTGGCGGCATGCGGAAGCAGAAGATCCGAGCGACGGCGTGGATGACCTCGCCAGAGGTCTGACGCAGCGCGGTGAGAAGCAGGCTGCCCGCATGGCCGCCTGGCTCGACCGCCAGCTCCCGGAAGGGTTGCGGGTGCTGGCCAGCCCGGCGCGGCGCACCGAGCAAACGGCGAGCGCGCTGGGGCGAAAGTTCAAGATGCGTGCGGAGTTGCTGCCCGGCGGAACGCCGCAGGATTTGCTGGAACTGGCGCAATGGCCGCGCGCCAAGGGCACGGTGCTTGTCGTCGGCCATCAGCCCATGCTCGGCCAGACCATCGCCCAACTGATGGGGCTGGAGGCCCCCGAGTGCGTGGTGCGCAAAGGGGCTGTGTGGTGGTTGCGGCAGCGGCAGCGGCTCGATCAAAGCCAGACGGTGCTGATAGCGGTTCAGTCGCCGGAGTTGCTCTGACCGTGGCTGCTCATTCGAGCCTGCGGCGCCCCGAAGCATTCACACATCTCGATTGCGCTCCAACGCGCCCCTGCGGAGAGCCTGAACACGCTCTTAGCGCGAGGCGGCTTTCTTGGGAGTCGGGGCCGGCGCGGGCGCTGCCTGCGCTTGCTCTGCCTTTGGGCGGCCGGTCTTGATGGACGGCACCGCCTGCACAGCCTTGCGCAAGGCCGCGTCCGACATGCCGGTCAGTACCTTGAGTCCGGCGCGCAGTAGCTCGCTTTTCTTCACCGGCTGGGCCAGTGCGGCGCAGCGCTGCTTCAAGGTTTCGATGGCAGCGTACTCGTCCTTGGGGATGGTGAAGCTGTCGCGCACGAGCTTGGGTTTCTTGGCTTTGCCGTCCTTGTTCCCTGTCGGCGTGGAAGAAGAGCTGGCTGCGCGAGAGGCCGGTGCTGTCGCGCCGGACGGAGATTTTTTTGAGGAGGTCACAGATTTCACTGCATCCTTCTTCGCTGGCTTGGTTGCCGACTTGCGGGCCGCCTTGGTGGTCGGGGAAGCTGGGCTGGCGGCGACTGCGGTCGCTGCAGTTGGAGAAGATGCTGGTGCGGAGGTTGTGGAGACGGTCATGGCAGATGATGAGAAACGATATAAACAGTTTATACCGTTTATCCGCGCGCATCAAGGCAGCTCGACAGTGAGCTCCCAGGGCGTCTTTTGCCAGGCTTGAACCTCCTCCCGCAGAAGGTGCGCTGACTGAGGGAAGAGCGCGGCCCATCCGGGACGGGTGCGCAGGCGAAACCGCGGCCCCTCCACTTGCAGAGAAACGCCAGCGGTATCGGGCGTCCGGCGTGCGTGGCAAAGGGCTACCGCCAGGCGCATGCTCAGCAGCTGCAGCGCAAAGAGGGGGTCTTGCAAGTCTGCGTCGATTTTCCGCACCTTGCCACGCTGTCCCAGCACCAGCAGGCCCAGGCGGTGCAGCTCCGGGACAGCGAAGCCCGCAGCATCGGTGTTGTCGAGGATGTAGGCGCCATGGCGGTGATAGTCGCTGTGCGAGATGCGGCAGCCGATCTCATGCAGGCGAGCCGCCCACTCGAGCTTGCGGCAGGCGCGCTCGCTCCCCGGGGGGGCCGCCTGGGTGAACAGGGCGCATGCCGTGCGCGCGACGCGTTCCGCGTGTTCCATGTCGACACCAAAACGGTGCATCAGACCGTTCACCGTGGTGGTCCGCAGGTCGGTTTCGGGCTGCTCGCGGTCCAGCAGATCGTAGAGCGCACCCTGGCGCAGCGCGCCCTGCGCCACGTGCATCTGCTCGATGTCCAGCAGGTCGAAGACGGCGCGCAACACGCTGATTCCCCCGCCGATGACGGCTCGTCGTTCTTCCTTGAGCCCTTCCATCCGAATCCGATCGGCAGACTGCGCCCGCATCAGCTTCTCGTGCAGCCAGTGGAGTCCATCGCGCGTGATGAGCCCTTCAGGACCTCCCGCCGCAGCGAGGACGTCGCCCACCGCGCCAGCCGTGCCCGACGATCCGTAGGCAACGTCCCAGGTGCCGGGCCGAAACGTCTCGAGCGCTTCATCCAGCACTGCCTTGGCGGCGATCTCTGCCGCCAGGAACGCCTGGGCCGTGAATTCGCCAGCCGCAAAGTAGCGCTGCGACCAGGCAACGCTGCCCACCCGGTAGGAAGCTACGGCGTGCGGGGTAAATTGCTGGCCCAGGATAAGCTCTGTGGAGCGCCCTCCAATGTCGACCACCAGTCGGCGCTCATCCGACTGTGGCAGCAGCCGGGCCACGCCCTGGTAGATCAGCCGGGCTTCTTCGGGGCCCGACACGACATCGATCGGATAGCCCAGCACTTCGCTGCCGCGAGAGAGAAATTCTTCGCGATTGCGCGCCTCGCGCAGCGTCTGCGTTGCCACCGCCCGAACTTGGGCACGGGGAAACCCCGAAAGCCGCTCGCCAAACCTTGCCAGGCACGCCCAGCCACGCTCCATGGCCTCGCGCGTCAGGTTGCGGTTTTCGTCCAGCCCATTGCCTTGGCGCACCGTTTCCTTGAGGTATTCGACCCGCTGGATATGTCCGAACTCATAGCGCCCGATTTCAAGGCGAAAACTGTTGGAGCCGAGATCGACTGCGGCGAGGCGTGTGCCGTTTTGCATGTGTGGATGGTGGGAGCTTCGGCCGGCATCGTACCGCGAGCGGTGGTACGCCGTTTCAGGGGCCGCCGCCTGCGCTGGCTGGATGCTCAATCGGGGCTTTGCCGAGTGTCCGCTCGGTGTGTGACAAATCCATGACGCCGTCGGCGGGGCTAATCGCTGCATGGCAATGCCGTGCGACGGGAGATTTTGTGTCACTGAATTGTCATGTTGGCGTTCTAGAGTTCAGGCTGTCCCTGTTAACCCTAAGCCAGAAGGTACTGAACAATGAAACGCACATTTCTCAAAACTGTCGCCGTCGCACTTGCCACTATGGCAGTGGGCAGCGCTTTTGCAGCCGATATCACGGGGGCAGGGGCGACGTTCCCGTTCCCCATGTACGCCAAGTGGGCCGAAGCCTACAAGAAGGAAACAGGCACCGGCCTGAACTACCAGTCCATCGGCTCTTCCGGTGGCCTTCGCCAGATTCGCGCCAAGACCGTGGCTTTTGGGGCTTCCGATGCGCCGGTTTCGGGGGCAGACCTGGAAAAGGACGGGATGGTGCAATTCCCCGCCATCATTGGCGGCACCGTGCCGGTGGTCAACCTCGATGGTTTCAAGCCGGGTGAGCTGCGCGTGACCGGCCCTGTGCTGGCGGAAATCTACCTGGGCAAGATCACCAAGTGGAACGATGCCAAGCTGGCGGCCCTGAACCCTGGCAAGACGCTGCCAGACCAGAGCATCACCGTCGTGCACCGCGCGGACGGCTCGGGCACCACGTTCAACTGGACCGACTACCTGTCTGCCGTCAGCAAGGAGTGGGCAGACTCCGTGGGCAAGGGCGCTGCCGTGAAGTGGCCTGCCGCGTCGTCGGTGGGCGGCAAGGGCAACGAAGGGGTGGCCGCCAATGTGACGCGGGTGAAAGGCGCCGTCGGCTATGTCGAGTACGCCTACGTGAAGAAGAACAACATGAACTTCCTGCAGCTGCAAAACGCTGACGGCAAGTACGTGAGCCCTGACGACAAGACCTTCGCCGCAGCTGCTGCCAGCGCCGACTGGTTCAGCGTTCCTGGCATGGGCATTTCGATGGTCAACGCCAAGGGGGCTGAGAGCTGGCCCATCAGCACCGCGTCCTTCATCCTGATGTACAAGGACCCCGCCGACAAGGCCCAATCGGCCGAAGTGCTGAAGTTCTTTGACTGGGCGTTCAAGAACGGCAAGGCCATGGCCACGGAGCTGGACTATGTGCCCCTGCCTGACAGCCTGACCGCCGAGATCCGCTCCAAGGTCTGGTCGCAGATCAAGAAGTAATCCACCAAGAAGCGGTCTGCCCCAAAATAGCCCCATTGGCCAGCCGGTCTGGCTGATGGGTGCTGGTTCTTGGGGTCTCCAGAAGCCAGATGGGAGTCAACATGAGCGTGGGAACCACCATGAGTTCGCAACCCGTGTCCGCCAAGAGATCGGACGCCCCCACCGAGTCCATGGTGTCGATTGCCAAGCGGCAGCGGCTGCAGGACATCTTCTTCCACCGCCTGACGCAGAGTCTGTCGCTGCTGGTGCTGGCGGCTTTGCTGGGCATCATCGTCTCGCTTTTTGTCTACGCTTGGCCCACGTTCCACAAGTTCGGTGTGCAGTTCATCTGGCGCGTGGAGTGGGACATCATCAATGAAGAATTCGGTGCCGCGATTGCCATCGTCGGCACGCTGGCGAGCGCGGGCATTGCGCTTGTCATCGCCGTGCCGCTTGCGTTCGGCATCGCCCTGTTCCTGACCGAGACCTGCCCCGTGTGGCTGCGCCGCCCGCTGGGCACGGCGGTGGAGCTGCTGGCCGCGGTGCCGTCCATCATTTACGGCATGTTCGGCCTCTTTGTGTTTGCGCCGCTGTTCGCCGACTACTTCCAGATGCCGGTGCAGAAGCTGCTGGGCTCCCTGCCGCTGGTGGGTTTCCTGTTCGGCGGCAGCACCAACGGCTTTGGCATCCTGGCCGCGGGCATCGTGTTGGCCTTCATGGTGCTGCCGTTCGTGGCTGCCGTGATGCGCGATGTGTTCGAGATCGTGCCGCCCATCCTGCGCGAGTCGGCCTATGGCCTGGGCTGCACGACGTGGGAAGTGGTGCGCCGCGTGGTGCTGCCCTACACGCAAAAGGGTGTGATTGGCGGGATCATGCTGGGCCTGGGCCGCGCCCTGGGTGAGACGATGGCCGTGACGTTTGTGATCGGCAATGCCAACCGCATGCCCACTTCGCTGTTCTCGCCTGGAACCTCCATCGCGTCCACGCTGGCCAACGAGTTCGGCGAGGCGGCCGACTTCCACCTCTCCACGCTGTTCGCCCTCGGTTTCCTGCTGTTTGTGATCACCTTCGTGGTGCTGTCGGCCGCCAAGATCATGCTGCTGCGCGCCGAGAAGGCCAAGGGCCTTTGATCTCGACCATGAACCCACTCAATTGAGACAAGCTCCATGGAATTCAACCAACAACTCTACAAGAAGCGCCAGCGCTCCAACGCCATCGGCCTGACGCTGTCCCTGGGTGCGATGGTGCTGGGCCTGTTCGTGCTGCTCTGGATCCTGAGCGTGCTGCTGTCCAACGGCTTTGCCGCGCTGGACTGGAACATGTTCACCCAGTCCACGCCAGCGCCCGGCTCGGAAGGCGGCGGCCTGGCCAACGCCATCGTGGGCAGCTTGATGATGGTGGGCTTCACCGTGCTGGTGTCCACCCCCATCGGCGTGCTGGCCGGCGTGTACCTGGCGGAGTACAGCGGCCAGAGCAAGACGGCCGAATTGACCCGCTTCGTGACCGACATCATGCTGTCGGCGCCTTCCATCGTGCTGGGGCTGTTCGTTTATGCCATCGCCGTGGCCACGGTGGGCAATTTCTCCGGCTGGGCTGGCAGCCTCGCGCTGTCACTAATCGCCGTACCGGTGGTCGTGCGCACCACCGAGAACATGCTGCGCCTGGTGCCCGGCAGCCTGCGGGAAGCGGCTTTTGCCCTGGGTGCGCCGCGCTGGAAGGTCTCCACCATGGTCACCCTGCGCGCGGCCCGCAGCGGCGTGATGACCGGCCTGCTGCTGGCCGTGGCTCGCATCAGTGGCGAGACGGCTCCGCTGCTGTTCACCGCGCTCAACAACCAGTTCTTCAGCACCAACATGAACGCGCCCATGGCCAACCTGCCCGTGGTGATCTTCCAGTTCGCGCTGAGCCCGTACGAAAACTGGGTGCGCCTGGCCTGGGGCGGCGCGCTGCTCATCACGCTCTCGGTGCTGGTCCTCAACGTCGTGGCGCGGGTTTTCCTGCGCGAAAAGAGCCGGGCCTGACCTGGCCCCATTACGCAGACACAACCCAAGACAGCTCCATTTTCAGGATTTGACAATGAACGCCTCCGCCACCGCCACCCCCAGCAAGAACGCGCTGGAACTGCGCAACCTGAGCTTTTTCTACGGCAAGTTCCAGGGGCTGCGCAACGTCAGCCTCAACATCGCAGAGCACAAGGTCACCGCCTTCATCGGCCCCTCGGGCTGTGGCAAGTCGACCCTGCTGCGCACTTTGAACCGCATGTACAGCCTGTATCCCGGCCAACGCGCCGAGGGCACCATCAGTTTCTACGGGCAGGACATCCTCGACCCCAAGCAGGACATCAACCTGCTGCGCGCCCGCATCGGCATGGTGTTCCAGAAGCCCACGCCGTTCCCGATGTCGATCTACGACAACATTGCCTTCGGCGTGAAGCTCTATGAAAGCCTGAGCAAGAGCGAGATGGATGACCGCGTGGAATGGGCCCTGTCCAAGGCCGCGCTGTGGACCGAAGTGAAGGACAAGCTGCACCAGAGCGGCCTGTCGCTGTCCGGCGGCCAGCAGCAGCGCCTGTGCATCGCGCGCAGCGTGGCGGTGAAGCCCTCGGTGCTGCTGCTCGACGAGCCCACCTCGGCGCTGGACCCGCTGTCCACCGCCAAGATCGAAGAGCTCATCGACGAGCTCAAGCACGACTACACGATTGCCATCGTGACCCACAACATGCAGCAGGCAGCCCGCTGCAGCGACTACACGGCCTACATGTACCTGGGAGAGATGATCGAGTTCGGCGCGACCGAACAGATCTTCTTCAAGCCCGAGCGCAAGGAAACCGAGGATTACATCACCGGGCGTTTCGGCTGAGGGGTGATTGCTATTCTATTTATAGCTGCTTGCGCTTGATGGATAAGCGCTCGGGCTCAATTTGATTCATAACCGTGAGGTTGTACGCCAAATGCCAGACAAACACCTTTCCTCGCAGTTCGACAGCGAACTCAACAGCGTCTCCGCCCGCGTGATGGAAATGGGCGGCCTGGTGGAGTCTCAGATTCGCCAGGCGGTCTACGCTCTGTCCCAGTTCAGCCTGGAAGCCGTGGAGACAGTCGCGTCGATGGAGACCCGCATCAATGCGATGGAGGTCGAGATCGACCAGGAGCTTTCCTCCATCATCGCCCGCCGCCAGCCCACCGCGCGCGATCTGCGCCTGTTGCTGGCCTTCTCCAAGGCCACGGCCAATCTGGAGCGCATGGGCGACGAGGCCAACAAGATGGCCCGCATGGTGCGCTCCATCATCGAGGGCGGTGCGCCGCGTTCGCTGCCTTCGAGCGATCTGCGCACAGCGGCCGAACTGGCGTCGGGCCAGCTGCGCAAGACGCTGGATGCGTTTGCCCGGCTCGACGTCAAGGCGGCCGTGGCCATCCTCAAGGAAGACGACCTCATCGACAAGGAGTTCGATGGCTTCGTGCGCAAGCTCATCACCTACATGATGGAAGACCCCCGCACCATTTCGCCCAGCCTGGACCTGCTCTTCCTGGCCAAGGCGATCGAGCGCATCGGAGACCATTCCAAGAACGTGGCCGAGCTGATCATCTATCTGGTCAAGGGCAAGGATGTGCGCCACACTGCCCTCGACGAGATCGAGTCGGCCGTGCTGTAAGAAAGGGCTTTGGCACAGTTATGAGAAAGCTCCCACGCGTCCTCATCGTGGAGGATGAACCCGCGATTGCCGAGCTGATTGCCGTCAATCTGCGCCACAACGGATTCCAGCCCTTCTGGGCCGAAGACGGCGACTCCGCGCAGCGCGAGCTGGATGCCGTGCTGCCGGACGTCATCCTGCTCGACTGGATGCTGCCGGGCCAGAGCGGCCTGTCGCTCGCACGCAAGTGGCGCGCGGACAGCCGCACCAAGCCCATTCCCATCCTCATGCTCACGGCCCGCGGCGATGAGCCGGACAAGGTCGCCGGACTCGATGCCGGTGCCGATGACTACATCACCAAGCCGTTTTCCACGCAGGAGCTGCTCGCGCGCATCCGCGCCGTGCTGCGCCGCCGGGCGCCCGAGCAGGTGAGCGACAGCGTGACCATCGGCGAGCTGGTGCTTGACGCGGGCACCTACCGTGTCACCTTCCAGGGCCAGCCGCTCAAGGTGGGCCCGACGGAGTTCAAGCTGCTGCACTTCCTCATGAAGCATGCCGAGCGCGTGCACAGCCGTTCGCAGCTGCTCGACAAGGTGTGGGGTGACCACGTCTTCATCGAGGAGCGCACGGTGGATGTGCATGTCAAGCGCCTGCGCGAAGCCTTGGGGGCTGCATCCGTCATGGTGGAAACCGTGCGTGGCGCAGGCTACCGGCTCACGGCCCAGCCGCAGGTGCAATTGCAGGCCTGAGCCCGGTTCTCGGTAGGAGCGCTTCTTCGCAGCCCGTGGAAGGTTCGGGCTCGCGAGAGATGGTTTTTTTGAGCGGGGCGCCTGGGCGCCCCTGTTTTTTCGAGAAGGTGTGGCAGACCGCATGCTGTGGCGAATTTCGTATTTCCTGCTCTGGCAGATAGCCGGCGCAGGCCTGGGCTGGTGGCAGGGGCAGGCCTGGGGCGCGGTGGTGGGCGCCGTGCTGGCGGGCTGGTTGTGGTTCGTGTGGGATCTGCTGCGCGCGGCGCGTGTCTTGCGCTGGTTGCGAACGGGCGAACTGGCCGAGGCCCCAGTCATGCGCGGCGTATGGGGCGAGGCCACTGACCGCGCACGACGCCTGCTGCGCAGGCAGGAAGCCCAGATCCGGGAGAGTCAGGACCGTCTGCAGGAAATCCTGGCCGCGCTGCAGGCTACGCCCAATGGCGTGGTGCTGCTCGATGCACAGAGCCGCATCGAGTGGTGCAACCAGATGGCGGCCAACCATTTTGGCTTTGACGCGCAGCGCGATGTGATGCAGTCCATCGGCAATCTGGTGCGTGACCCGGACTTCACAGCCTATCTCGCCGCGCAGGATTTCGGTCACGACGTGGTGCTGGAGGGGCGTGCAAGCACCCCCTCGCGGCCGGTGCGCATCTCGGTGCACCTGCACCCGTACGGCGACGGGCGTACCCTGCTGCTTTCGCGCGATGTGACTGCGCTGGAGCAGGCTGAGGCCATGCGGCGCGATTTTGTGGCCAACGTATCGCATGAAATCCGTACGCCACTCACGGTGCTGACGGGATTCGTGGAAACCTTGCAGACCCTGCCGCTCAGCGCCGAAGAGCGCGGACGCTACCTGGGCATGATGGCGCAGCAGGCGCTGCGCATGCAAAGCGTGGTGCAAGACCTGCTGACGCTGTCGCGGCTGGAAGGCAGTCCGCCCCCCGGCCTGGCCGAGTGGACGCCGGTGCAGGCCCTGCTGCAGCGGTGCGAGGATGAGGGCCGTGCGCTGTCGGCGCTGCTCACCCACGACCTTCCGCGCAAGCACACCATGACGTTCCCGTCCGCAGAGTCCTTGCGTGCTGCGGGTGACATTGCGGGGGTTCCAACCGAACTGCAGAGTGCGCTGTCCAACCTCATCAGCAATGCTGTGCGCTACACCCCGGCGGGTGGAGCCATCACGGTGGAGTGGCGGCGCCTGGATGACGGCGGCGCGGTCTTCTCGGTGCAGGACACAGGCCCAGGGATTGCGCCCGAGCACATCCCGCGTCTGACGGAGCGTTTCTACCGGGTGGACCGCAGCCGTTCGCGCGAGACGGGCGGCACGGGCCTGGGGCTGGCCATCGTCAAGCACGTGCTGCAGCGGCACGGCGCCACGCTGGACATCGTGAGCACCTTGGGCAAGGGCTCGGTGTTTTCTGTCACTTTTCCGGCAAGCCGGCTGCGTGGCTTCTCGCTGCCGGGTTGACCGCCATCCGCAGCATGGCGAGGAAGAGCCCGGCGGTCACCCACAGCGCCGCAGCACTGGCTGCCCAAAAGGGTACGGGCGACGCTGCGTTCGCCCAAGGGCCGAGGCCCCGGTAGGCCAGCAGGTAGCCCCCGCCCAGGCCTGCGCCCCAGAGCAGTACGCTGTACACCACCAGCGGTGCCACCGTCACGCGGTAGCAGCGCAGTACGAACACACTCAGCGTCTGCACTGCATCGGCGGCATGGTAGGCCGCCACCCAGACCATGATCCCGCTCGTCACAGCGACGACGGCGGTGTTGGCGGTGTACACCGCCCCAATCTCGTCTTTTGCTATCAATAAAATAGCTGCCAGCGCGCTACTGAGCAGCGCTGAAAGCCTGAAACCTATGAAAGCCACCTGGCGCGCCCGTGCGGGGTCGCCTGCGCCCAGCCAGAAGCTGACGCGGGCGCTGGTGGCGATGGCCAGCGACAGCGGCACCATGTACAGCACGGCCGCCACATTGGCGGCAATCTGGTGGGCCGCCGAAGCGGTGGTGCCCTGGCGGGCGATGAACAGGGCCATCAGCGTGAACGAGGTCACTTCCACCATCACGGCCAGGCCGGCCGGTATGCCCAGCCGGGCGAAACCGCCGAGGGTGGGCCAATGGGGCCGCTCCAGGGTGCGCCAGATCTTCAGCGGCGCATAGAGGTCCTGCGTGCGCAGCAGCCATACCGCCACCGCCAGCATGCTGCAGTTGACCACCAGGGTGGCCCAAGCACACCCGACCACCCCCTGGCCCGGCAAACCCGCGCCGCCGAAGGTGAACCAGATCGACAGCGGCAGCTTGATGAACAGCGAGCCCACCTGCAGCCAAGTGACCAGCCGGGGGTGGCCCAGGGCCTGGTTCAGGGTGCTGTAGATGCGGAAAAGCAGGGCCGGCGGCAGCGCCAGGGCCAGCACGGCGAGGTAGTTCTCGACGTCGCCGCGCAGGGCAGGGGGCACTTCGGTCCAGCGCAGCATCGGCCCGGGAGACAGCAGAAGGGCCATTCCCGCCACCGAGGCGGCGCCGCAGAGGTAGAGGGATTGGCGCAGCGACCGGCCCAGCGCGTCGGTCTCGCGGGCGCCACGCAGCTCTGCCCAGGCTGGCAGCAGGGCCTGGAACACGCCGATCAGCGCCACGTACACGCTGATGAAGATGGCGCTGCCCACCGAGAGCGCCGCGAGCGAAGCTTCTCCGTGCCGCCCGGCAACGATGGTGTCTGTCACGCCAAACGCCATCACGGCCAGTTGCCCCGCCAGCACCGTGGCGGCGTGGCGTGCGATGGTGCTCAGCTCCGGCATCACCTGCGCCGCAATACCAGAAGGTGATCGTTTTTGTCGGTGGGCCGCGCAATGGTGGCCTGCAGATCCCACAGCGCCGCGTTGACCATCCGCTCCGACGGAGGCCAGGAGGCGATGTCAGCCACTAGCCAGTCGCAGGCATCCTGCAGGCCCGCGCGCTGCAGCGAGAGACCGCCGTGGTACTGCAATGCCGCCACCTGGGCGCGGTTCAGGCCCACCGTCTGGATGCAGCCCGGTGCGTCTCCCAGCACGGCCAGCACACGCTGAACCTGGGGCTTGTAGCTGCGCGCGTAGTCCAGCAAGGGCAGCCACAGCGTCATGAGCAGCAGCCAGCCCAAAGCGGCTCCGCTGGCTGGAAGGACCAGGCTCTTCCAGATGGGAGCGCGATCACGCGAGGCGCGCCACCACACCAGGCTGCACCACCCCGCCGTGGCCGCCAGGGCGACCACCAGTGCCAGGGCGGAAAACTGTGGCACGAACCCCGGCGCGAGCTTGGCCACGTTGGCCGCCGGTTTGGCAGGAACGCCGGTTTGCATCGCAATCCAGATGACCCAGATGGCCAGGGCAGATACGGTGAAGAACAGCAGCGTGAACCAATCGATGAGCGCACCCACGCTGCGGCGCAATGTGGGCAGTGCGAACGCCGCCAGGGCCGCCATGGCCGGCAGGCCCAGCAGCAAGGCACGGTCCGCAGGCCGGGTCGTCAGCGTGGCGGCGATCGAAATCACCAGAAACCACAGTGGAAGCAGCAGGTGCCGGTGCCCCTGGCGGCTGGCGATCTGCTTGCGCCAACGCCACAGCGTCCAGAGTGCGAGAGGCCAGGCCGGCCATCCAAACCACAGCAGCAGCCGCGCCAGGCTTTGCCATTCTTTTCCGGCCCCCGCGCCCACGATGCGCCAGCGCCAGAGATCCAGGCTCCACGCAATCAGTGCCGCGGCCACGGTGACCGCCGCCAGGGCCAGCGCCCAGCGCAGGCGGCGATCAGTGGAGCTGCCGGGCGCAAACACCACCACGGCCATGCTGCCCAGCCCCAGCAAGGCGGCCAGCGCTGGAGCGCCTGCCAGCGTGAGCCCGGACATGCCTGCGACCAGCGCCACGGTGGGTGCCACGGCACGGTGGGGCATGGCGGCCACCGCAAAAAAGATCAGAGTGGTGCAACTGAGCTGTACCAGGTAGCTGGTGACTTCATGCGACAGCTGCGCCAGGCCCAGACAGGCGATCAGCGCCAGCAAGCCCCCATCGGCAATGGCCCGCGCGTAGTCGGGGGGGGCTGCTTCGCCCCCGAAGGCGAACGCCACGGGCTGGGCGCCGGGGCTGCGCGCGAGGTAGTAGACGGCGTACCAGGTGGTCGTCAGCGTGATGACCAGCAGGAAAGCGAAGGGAAGGCGCACGGCCATTTCGGCGGAAAGCCAGCTGGGGGCGTACTGAATGGCCCAGGCGCCCAGCCAGTAAGGGAGCAGGCCCTCGGTTTCGGGGGGCATGCCGCCGAGCAGGGGGCTGAGCCAGGCCGTGCGGCCGCTCGCCAGCTCCAGCATGTAGCCAAAAGCCGTCACGTCGGCGCTCTTCCAGGGATCCCGGCCAATGAAGCCCGGCACCACATAGGCAATGCACAAGAGCATCAGTGCCCACCGGGGCAGGGGGCTGACAGCGCTTTGGGTGACGATGGCGGG
>NZ_JALEGG010000017.1 GCF_022763525.1 Acidovorax sp. | reverse complement strand
GTGGGTGGGTTCTTGGGCGGCGTAGCGGCCATCCCTGGAGGTCGGGCTGCACTGTACGGGCTGGGGGACAGCATCCAGGGGGGATTGAATACACTGGTGGATGCCATGCCGGTGGGCTCTGGGGATGCTGCGCGACGAAGCGCAGCATTCGAGTGGGGGGCCGTCGGAGATTTGGAGGGGGCAAACAGCAGTGCTTCATTGCTCAAATCAGAAAGTGGTGGGACGCTTATCTTCCACGAGAACCTTGATGGCCACACTCTTCGAAGACACGTCGGGAAAACTGATACTGAGTTGCTAGCGCGCTTTCAAACTGAACCAGATATCTTGGATTCTTCAACGTACCCAAATTTAGAAATGGCACAGCGAGTTGTTGGAGAGACACTTCAGGCGCAGCAAGCTAAGTGCAAACTTGGCTACAAGGTCAAACACCTCGGTTGACTCTCACTCAGCCGTTCAACTACGAGGTCGGTAGGATTATTCCACGAGGGGCATTGGTATCGCAACCATCAAACAACGCATTTTTCTTGTTGGTTAGAGGCCCATTAGGTCCAAACGGTTACCGTGTTCATACTTCTTTTCCGAAACCATAACGCCAGATAACTATGAATGACATAGTGACCTATTTTTTTGAAGCGCATTTCAACCAAGATTGGACAGATGATTACGTTTCGTCTCTGGACGCTGTAAAAGCTTTCAGCTTGGATGAGCCAATTGAATCAAAGAATCAGTTGAAATCAGCCTTGCTTTATTTGCAAAGCAAAGGACCGCTACCGCAAGATGCAATTAACAAACTTGGTGGAAACTTCAAACCAGAAACCGAAGGCATCACGACCGATGTATGGTTGCAGCGTGTGCTGGAGACTCTAGCCGACCAAGAATATATCCATAAATTAAACTATTTCACAAGTCGCCCGTGATGCGACACTTACGCAAATAAATTCTGTAGTCTAAATTGCTGGCCAAATGATCCAGGTGCGTGTGCTGTTCCAGTGGGGCGAGTTATTTTTACTGCCGGGCTTTGTTGCACAAACCCCAGTCAGGCCGAGATAACCACAGCCCCAGACACAGCTATGCCATAGCGGGTACCGACCCAGGCACCTTGTCGGCGCCCAAGTTACGTGAAGCGGTTGAGCAAAGCCCCACGCACATGCAATTGCGTTACCTGTCGCTCAAACGTGCGGGCCATCCCCCCCTCGCCCAGGCGTTTGAAGCAGTGCATCTTGGTCTCCACTAGGCTTCTTCGGTGAAAACCACTCCATTTCTTCCAGATCCCCCACCCCAGCCTTTCGCAGGCTCGCAGCGCTGCATTGCGCACTGCTGCTCCCACCCAGGTCTCTTTTCACGGTTTACCGTTCTTTTGCGGGGGAATCACCGCCTGCGCGCTTCTTTGGGCTATCGCAGCATGGCAGCCTTTAGTGTCATAGGCACCGTCGGTACTCACCCTGGCTAAAAGTTCATGCGACGGCATCTGCGCCAGCAGTGCCGACAGCATCGGTGGGTCCCCTGCGCTGCCGATTTGTGCAACAAGGCCCCCATGAATTGCAATCAAAAGAAACATTCTTTTCACACTTCCCCAGCGTGCAGTAACACCTGCTGTTGCGTGCGCGCGAAACCACGGCTCAGCGCCGCCAGCGGCTTGCTTTAATCCCGCGCTGGGCTGCCCTGCCAGGTTGGACTGGTGGGCATCAGGGAGGGGCAGCCTTTCTACAACCTCTGGATCAAATACTGTTCATGAATAAATACCAAGTAACCCCTTTGGCTCTGGCAACGCTGCTGGCTTGCGCACCGGCCTGGGCGCAATCGAATGTGACGATTTATGGCGCTGTGGATGTGGCTGTGGGTAAAACATATCAAGTAGACAGTACCCAAGTGAAGCCGGGTAGGATCGGCCTACAAAGTTCTTCCATGGTGAATCTCCAAGACAGCTTTGTAGGTTTCAAAGGGGTGGAAGACTTGGGTGGCGGGCTGCAAGCGGGCTTTCAGCTGGAGCAAGGCTTAGATGCGTCCAGTGGCGCAACCGACCCTGCAGGCGCGTTTGCTCGCAACTCCAGCGTTTGGGTGGGTGATAGCTGGGGCCGCATAAAACTAGGTCGAGCCACTACGCCCAGCTATAACGCTATGGCGTCCTGGGATTTGATGGGCGCAGGAAATAATTCCATTGCAGTTCGAGTTTTCGGCGCTGTGGGCGCTGGCCTGCGCCAATCCAATCAGATCAGCTACCGTACGCCGCAATTGGGTGGTCTTATGCTGGAGGCCGCCTATGTGCCGAAGGACAACGATCTGCTCAATGGTGCCAACCGCAGCAAGGTGGACCTCGGCGCTACTTACAGAACAGGCCCTCTGACTATGGGCGCCGCCTATAACAAGGCAAGCGACCAGAAAGCCAATTTTGCCTTTGGTGCCAAATACCAATACCAAAACCTTGCATTTTCAGGCGGCTACTTTCAATCGCGCAATGGACGATATTACGACCCTTCCACCCTACTTAGCGTGGCCAATGCTATTTTTTCATCCAGTGGCATTACTCTGGGCGCCAAGGCCACCTGGAATCAATTTTCAGCAGGTATTGATATAGCCCGCGAAACCAAGGCTGAGTACACCATTGGCAATGCACGGTTTGGACGCAAAAAATACACCAACGCGACTATCAACGGTACATACGCCTTATCCAAGCGAACACAAACCTACATCAACTACATGCGGGAAGGCACTCTTAATAATTACGGTATTGGAGTTACCCATAGCTTCTAAAAAAATACAAATATCCGGTGCAAAAATATACTTAAAATAACCTTTTTCACGAATGTTCACCGGCCATAGTGATGCACTGACCCCACCGGTCACTCCTACTCCCACCGACTTACCCGCGCAGCCCCCCGCTGCGCCCGAGGCTCCGGTGCAGGCCCCCACGCCCAGTGAGCCCCCCGCGCCGGTGAATCCTCAGCTGCCACCTGCCTCCGACCAGCCGCCCCCTGCTCCGGCAGAGGGCCCCAGTGCGGACCCTGCACACAACCCCACTCCAGCCCAACAGCCCGATGAGGCCAGCCCCACGGCCGGGCCCAACGGCTCAACCAACACCGGCAGCAGCCCACCCGGCGCACGCCCTGGGCTGGGCAGCAGTGGGGAATCCAGTCCGGGGGGCTCCGGAGCTGGCGGTACCGGCAGTGTTGGCCCTGGTGGCGGGGGACAGCAGCCCGTGGGCGGGCTGAGCACCAACGTCGGCGGTAGCGGCGGTGGGAGCCCGGGAAACTGGGCAACCTACAGCGATGCAGGACAGGTGCAGGGCGGCGGCCAGGCGTACTCGGCCGCGGGTACGCCACAGGGTGGTGCAGCATCTCAGCCCACAGCCAGTGGCACGAGTGTGCCGCCTGGCGGCTATGGTTCTGGAGGAGGGAGTTCTCAGCAGGGCGGTGCGCAGGGGGGCCAGCCCCCTGTTGGAGCGCCGCCGGGGGCGCTGGCACCAGCCACCACGCTGGCTGGCACGGCTGTGACGATTTCAGGCGCTGGCACCAGCTGGGGTGCTGGTTCTGCCGTACACAACGGCAGCGCCATGGGAGGCCAAAACTACGGCGCTGCGCCATGGCAGGGCGCGGCGACCGGCGGCGGGCTGCGGACTGAAGGGACGAGTACGGGCGGGGGTTTACCGCGCCCGCCTGGCACCAGCCCGGCAGCAACGCAGGTGGGCATTGCCAACCCTCGGGCTGATGCAGCTGCGCAGTCTTTGGCACAAGGCAATGGGTTCGCTGCTGCCAAAAGCATGCCTGCCAGCGCAGGACAAACACCTGCGGCGGTGCAGGCCGCGCAGGCAGCACAGAGCGCACAGGCGGCAACTGTGGGAGCGGCACCGCCGACGGAAGGCCGCAAACAGACGCCCCCCCAGCCACGCACAGAGAATCGAGAGGGCGCAGCGCCGTCTGGGAGCATGGCGGGGCGCGCCGGTGCGCTGCCTGCAGTGGCGCAGGCGCAAGCTGCCCTGGCCCAGGCATTGGGTCGCACGTTGGCTGGCCAGATGACGGCGGGGGCAGCTGCGGTGGCGCTGGCGCAGGCGCAGTGGGCGCTGCGGGCTGCGCGCTTGGGCGAGGGCCCTGCGGGGGGCTTTGCGGGGATGGCGCGGCCGGGCGCAGGAGCCGCCGCAGCAGGGGCTACGGCGCGCGGGCCTGAAATGGCCCCACGCGGCGTGCGGCCCGATGGGCTGGCGCTGGGGCCACGCGGCCGCGCTGAGGGGCCGCTGGCAGCTGCCACAGGCGCAGACGCCAAAGGTTCGATAGCAACGGGGGCAGCAGGCGGGCGTGAGGAGCGGGAGCCTGGCAAGCCGCTGCTCGCGGGCGAACCGACGGAGATGCCGCATGCCCTGGCAATGGCTTTGGCTCTGGCACCGAAGGTTCGGCAGCGGGTGTCGCAGGACCGGGTGGAGCGGGTGGACCGCGACATGCCACGCAATGCTGCGCCGGAGCTGGAGGACGAAGATTTCTGGGATGCCTGGAGCGATGCCGATGAGGACGCGCAGGAGGAGCCCGGTGAGGCGCCAGGGCTGGAGGATATGAGTCGAGAAGCCGCTGCCCAGCACTACCGAGCGCTGCGGGTGTGGCTGGAGGCCAATGCGCAGCAGGCATTGTTGCGGGAGCTGGAGGCGGGTCGCTGTGTGTTGGTGCTGGCGCCGCCCGATGTGTCGCACATGCGCCTGTGGGGGCATGTACTGCGCCCGGATGCGGTGCGTCCGGGGCGGGCTGCTGGCGCAGCAGGGCAAGCCTGGCCGCTGGTGGCGCGCTGGACGGCAACGATGCCTGCCGATACGCAGTGGCGGGTGTGGCGCTTGCGCCAGGACGTGGATGCCGCAGGCCGGTGGCGGCTGGGAGCTTCTCGGCCAGATCGCCACACGCCGCAGCTGGTGGTGCATAGCGCGGCTGACGAGCCTGCGGCGGCGGGCCCGGGTGCGCCCGAGCGCATTGTGCTGCAGGAGCCGCGCCGCCTGCGTCGCTTGCTGGGCACGCAGTGGACACTGATGGCACTGCGGGTGCCTGTACCGCTGGATGGCGCGGGCCTGGGTGCGCTGCATGCCGTGCATGCAGGGTGATGGCTTGAACAGCGTAGGCTTGGCGCAGGGGCTGCCTGCCGACTGGCAGGCCTGTGCGCTGACTGCTCTGGGCGATGCGATGGCGGTGCTGGATGTGTCTGGCACAGGTCGGGTGCTTTGGCGCAATGCAGCGCTGTGTGCGGCAGTGGCCCCTCCCACGGAGAGGGTAGAGCAGGACACCTGGCCGCCCGTGGGTGCCCCCCTGGCACTGCTGTGCGAGCGGCTGGAAGGGTTGACGGCCGGGATGTGCGCGGTAGCCCAATGGCCGGGCTGTGATCAAGGATGGGCAGGCACGGTGGAGTTGTGTGGCGAGCAAGTGGATGGGCTCGACGAGGCACACGATGGCCGCATGCATGCCGCGCCTGGGGGTGCACGCACGCGCCCTGCCCGACTGGCCCCGGTGGCACCGCAGCAGGGACTGTGGGCGCTGTGGCTTGGGCCTGATGGAGGGGCGCTGAACCCTACGCGACGCCACCTGGAAGACCGTGAGCGACTGCTTTTTACGTCGCACAGCTTGGCGGTGGGCGAGATGGCGACCACGTTGGCACATGAGCTCAACCAGCCGCTAGGGGCGGTGGGCAATGTGCTGCGGGGCCTGAAGGCGCGGCTGGCATCCGCTGGTGAAAGTTTGCAGCCGCAGATGTTGCCGCCGCTGACGCAAGGGGTGCAGCTGGCGTTGGAGCAGGTGCAGTACGCGGCACGGGTGATTGGCCGGGTGCGGGACTACACGCGCAATCACCAACCGCAACGGGAGCCTCTGGATACGCTGACCTTGTTGCGCAGTAGCTTGGCGCTACTGGATTGGGACCTGGAGCGCCACGGGGTGCAGTGGTCCGTACAGGAGGACGGCATTGAGCAGACGCTGCAGCAGCGCGGCTGGGCGGTGGTGGCCGATGGTGTGATGGTGCAGCAGGTGCTGGTGAATTTGCTGCGCAATGCGATCGATGCCATGGCGACGTCGCCCGCGCACGAGCGACGTCTGGAGGTCGTGTGCCGGATCGATGAGGTGGACCAGATGCTGGAGATGGCGATCCGGGATTCAGGGTGTGGCATGGAGGATGAGACGGCGGCGCAGTTGTTCATGCCGTTTTTCTCGACGAAACCCACGGGAATGGGTGTGGGGCTGAACATCTGCCGCAGCCTGATTGAACTGCACCAGGGCCGCCTGTGGTTCACGCCCAATACGGACCGGGGTTGCACGTTCTTCGTCGCGCTGCCGTTGGTTGCAACACAGGACACGCAGGATACGCAGGAGCTGGCGGCAGATCGGGCCTGAGCAGGGGGCAGACCTGGCACGAGGAGGGCGGCCATGCAGCCACCTCCCGATTGCGACTGCACCCCAAAGATTTTTGCATGAGGGAGAGATAGACACATGATAGTGGGGCAAGATAGACCGACTACACGAACGCTGTACCTGCTGGATGACAACGCGGAGTTCCGAACTACAGCCCGCTGGTGGTTGGAGGGGGCGGGCTACCGGGTCATGGATTTCGGAGACGCTGCTGCAGCCATTGCGGCCCTGGAACGTCAGATGCAGGTGGGCTCGCTGACTGACAGTTGCCTGCTGCTGGATGTGCGCATGCCGGGGATGTCCGGGCTGCAGGTGCACGATGCGCTGATTGCGCGGGGGATAGCGGGGCCACAGGCGCAGTGGCCGCTGCCTGTGGTTTACATGACGGGGCATGGCGATGTGCCGCTGGCGGTACAGGCCATGGAAAAAGGCGCAGTCACGTTTCTGGAAAAACCGTTTGAAGACAGTGCGCTTGAGCACGCACTGGCCCGGGCGTTTGAGGCCCCGGCTGCGCCACCTCGGCCACCAGCCTGTGCAGAGTTCCAGCGCAGGCTGGCCACGCTGACGGACAGAGAGTCCGAGGTGATGCGGGGGGTGGTGGACGGCAAGATGAGCAAGGAGATTGCTCGGGACCTGAACATCAGCGCCAAGACGGTGGAACTACACCGGGGTCGGGTTCTCGGGAAGATGCAGGCCGACTCTGCGGTGCACCTGACCCGCATGGCCATGGCGCAGAGGGTGCTGTAGGCACCTTTGCGCGGGCTGTACAAGGAATGTGAGGCGCTGCACAACGCGCACGGACGGACCGACAGGGTGTTTCAAGGTCTTCAGCCGCAACGAGTCGCAGGCAGCCGGAGCGCGCGACAGAGGGTCGGGCAGATATTTGGTGCAGGAGGCCAAACTACTCTGATGCAGGATGAAAGAGCGTTGGAAGGCTGTTGATATCCAAGCCCTCGCTACCACCGGACACCATTCTGTGTACCGTTGGCAGCGCCACGCTGGCCACCGCGTGAGAGACGACTGGCATGTTCAGAACGTCAATGCCTATGTCAGCAGACTGAGCGGATGGACGCAGCGCTTCAAGAGCGTCGCCACGAAGTATCTCGGATCGTGCCTGGGGTGGTTCAAGATGCTGGATCGGCACACCCCAATGGGCTGCAGCCCGCCCCGATACTGGGCGTGGCCGTGGGAAACCGAGACGTCAGCGGCATTCGCCAGAAGAGTCTAAAAAATCGCCCTTTGCGCTTGTCTGATCAGCGCCAGTAGCTATATTTTTGATAGCGATTTCGCATTTTCCACGGTCGGCTCTTGCACGCCACCAGCACTCCAACGTTTTCTGCGCCCCGGTCAGGCGGAAGGCACTGGAGGCTTTTCGCCGAATAACCAGTTGCGCTGCGCACCAAACACCGCATCGGGATAAGGTGAACGCCCGCGGCTGCCGTTGTAGCGGCCCAGCGCCATGAACAGGTCGCCCCGCTCGCGCTCGATGTAGTGGCGCAGGATCACGCAGCCAAAGCGCAGGTTGGTCTGCATGTGGAACAGCTTGCCAGGATCGCCATCGCCGATCACCCGTGTCCAGAACGGCATCACCTGCATGTAGCCACGCGCGCCCACGCTGGAGACTGCGAACTTGCGGAATGCGCTCTCCACCTGCACCAGCCCCAGCACGAGAGACACATCCAGGCCCGCACGGGCAGACTCGTACCACACGGTCTGCAAAAACTCGCGGCGCACGTCCAGGTCGGGTTTGCGGCGGCGCAGCCGATCGCTCATCGTGCTGAGCCACCGCAGGTAGTGAATGCGCGCTTCGGTGGAACGGAATTCGGGTTCGGGCGGCGCGCTGAAGGCGATGGCGGAGGCCAGGGCTGTGCGCACCGAATCCGCCAGGGGCTCTTCAAGCTGCCCCCCTGCCCAGGCAGCCTCAGGCGCCAGGGCCAGCCACGCCACGGGGCACGCGGCGCCGGCACCCAGCAAGGCCCGCCGGCTCAGCCCGGCCCGGCCCGGCTGAGAGGCGCTCTGGCTCATGCCGCGAGCCGGCCCTTCACGTGGGCCAGGATGTCGGCCACTGCCACCTTGGCGGCGGCGGCGTCGCGGCGGTGCTGGTACTCAACCACGCCCTCCTTGAGGCTCTTGTCGCCAATCGTCACGCGGTGCGGCACGCCGATCAGCTCCCAGTCGGCAAACATGGCACCGGGACGTTCGCCACGGTCGTCCAGGATCACATCCACACCCGCGGCCAGCAGGTCGGCATACAGCTGCTCGGCCGTGGCCTTGACGGCCTCGCTGCGGTCCATGCCCACAGGGCAGACCACCACGGTGAAAGGCGCGATCGCGTCGGGCCAGATGATGCCGCGCTCGTCGTGGTTCTGCTCGATGGCGGCCGCCGGCAAGCGTGTGACGCCGATGCCGTAGCAGCCCATCTCGAAGGGCTGGGGCTTGCCGTTTTCGTCCAGGAACGTGGCGTTCATGGCCTTGGAATACTTGGTGCCAAGGTAAAACACATGGCCCACTTCAATGCCGCGCTCAATGGCCAGGTCACCCTTGCCGTCAGGCGAGCGGTCGCCCGCCACCACGTTGCGCAGGTCGGCCACGGCATCGGGCTCGGGCAGGTCGCGGCCCCAGTTCACGCCGGTGATGTGGAAGTCGGGTTCGTTGGCACCGCAGATCCAGTCAGCCATCACGGCCACCTCGCGATCCACCACGAGCTTGACAGGCTTCTTCAGGCCCAGGGGGCCCAGGTAGCCGGGCTTGCAGCCGAAGTGGTCTTCGATTTCCGCCAGGCTCGCGAAGCGGAATCCCGCGTCCAGCCCCGGCACCTTGGCCACCTTGATCTCGTTCATGTCGTGGTCGCCGCGCAGCAGCAGCAGCCAGACTTGGCTCTTGACGATCTCACCGGCTTCATTGGTGTCGTCGGTGGCCAATACCAGCGACTTCACGGTGGTTTGCAAGGGTACGCCCAGCAGCTCGGCCACATCGGCGCAAGTGGCCTTGCCGGGGGTGGCCGTCTTGGTCATGGGCTGGGTGGCCGCACCGCGCGGCCCGGCGGGTGCCAGAGCCTCGGCCTTTTCCATGTTGGCGGCATAGTCGCTGGCCGGACAGTAGACGATGGCGTCTTCGCCCGTGGCGGCGATCACCTGGAACTCCTCCGACAGGTCTCCTCCGATGGCGCCGCTGTCGGCCGCGACCGCGCGGTAGGTCAGGCCGAAGCGGTCGAAGATGCGGCGGTAGGCCTGCGCCATGACCTGGTAGCTGGCCTTGGCGGCCGCCTGGTCCTTGTCGAAGCTGTAGGCGTCCTTCATGATGAATTCGCGCCCCCGCATCAGGCCGAAGCGCGGACGGCGCTCATCGCGGAACTTGGTCTGGATCTGGTAGAAGTTCTTTGGCAGCTGCTTGTAGCTCTTGAGCTCCTGGCGAGCGATGTCAGTGACCACTTCCTCGCTGGTGGGCTGCACCACGAAATCACGGCCGTGGCGGTCCTGGATGCGCAGCAGCTCGGGGCCCATCTTTTCGAACCGGCCGGTTTCCTGCCAGAGTTCGGCGGGCTGGACCACGGGCATGGTCAGCTCCACGGCGCCTGCGCGGTTCATCTCCTCGCGCACGATGGCTTCCACCTTGCGGATCACCCTGAGCCCCATGGGCATGTAGTTATAGATCCCGGCGCCCAGCTTCTTGATCAGCCCCGCCCGCGTCATGAGTTTGTGGCTGACCACCTCGGCATCCGCCGGGGCTTCCTTGAGGGTGGAAATAAAGAATTGGGAGGCTTTCATCGGGACGATATCGAGCAGAACAAGCTGGTCCACTTGCCGCACGCTAGGCGCCGTGCATAATGGACACAGTTTAAAAATTTGGGGTTTGATTATGCTTGACCGGGACGGCTTTCGGCCGAACGTCGGCATCATCCTGCTCAACCAGAAAAACCAGGTGTTCTGGGGCAAGCGCATCCGCACCCACAGCTGGCAGTTTCCGCAGGGCGGCATTGACCGGGGCGAAACCCCCGAGCAGGCCATGTTCCGTGAACTGCACGAAGAAGTGGGATTATTGCCCAGCCACGTGCGCGTGGTGGCCCGCACCCGGGACTGGTTGCGCTATGAGGTGCCTGACCGGTACATCCGCCGCGATGCACGCGGACACTACAAGGGCCAGAAACAAATCTGGTATCTGCTTCAACTGGTAGGACACGACTGGGACCTGAACCTGCGTGCCACCAACCATCCGGAATTCGACGCCTGGCGCTGGAATGACTACTGGGTTCCGCTGGATGTCGTGGTCGAATTCAAGCGTGGCGTCTATGAAATGGCGCTGACGGAACTGGCCCGCTTCCTGCCTCGCCACGAACAGCGCAATCGCTACCTGCGCAGCGGCATGCGCACGCGCGAGGGTGAGCATGCGGGCGCGATGTTTCGCACAGGCTCCATGCTGGTCAATCCGGGCATGGAGCTCCCCCCCGGGGCGAGCTTCGACCCCGATCCGCAAACCAGCATTCCCGCAGAGTTGGACGCCCTGCCCCCTTCATCGAGCCCTGATTCGGGTTCGAACTCCAAGCAGCGCTAGAAATGCCACCGTCCGGCCAGTAGTGCACCGAGGGGGGCCTGCGGACACAGCCTGTGCCGCTGCCCCGGGCATGCGCCATCGGCAAACGCAGGCTGCTCGGCCCGGTTCAGCTGGCCGCAAGCACCAGGTTGTCCCGGTGCACCATTTCGGCCTCCGCCACATAGCCGAGGAGCTTTTCGAATTCGGCCGACGGCTTGCGGCACAACAGGCGCGCTTCAGCGGCGGCATAGTTGGCCAGGCCCCGGGCGATTTCAACGCCCGCGGCATCCCGCACGGCAATCACATCGCCGCGCGAAAAGTCACCCTCCACCGCGGTCATGCCAATCGGCAACAGGCTCTTGCCTTCGTCCCGCACCTTGGCTGCCGCACCAGCATCGACCACCACTGCGCCGCGCAGTTGCAGGTGGTCCGCCATCCATTGCTTGCGCGCCTGCTTTTTCTGCGTCTGGGCCACCAGCAAGGTTCCCAGCGCGTCGCCACGCACCAAGCGGAGCAGCACGTCGGCCTCCCGCCCCCAGGCAATCACCGTGGACGCCCCGGACCCCGCAGCCCGCTTGGCCGCGAGGATCTTGGTGATCATGCCCCCCTTGCCGATGCTCGAGCCCGCGCCGCCGGCCATGGCCTCCAGCGCCGGATCGCCCGCCTTCGCTTCGTGCACGAACTGCGCGGACGCATCGCGGCGAGGGTCGGCGGTGTACAAGCCTTTCTGGTCCGTGAGGATGATCAGCGCATCGGCCTCGACCAGGTTGGCCACCAAGGCCCCCAGCGTGTCGTTGTCGCCAAATTTGATTTCGTCATTGACGACAGTGTCGTTCTCATTGATCACCGGCACCACGCCCAGGCGCAGCAGCGTGAGCAGGGTCGAGCGCGCGTTCAGGTAGCGCTCCCGGTCGGCCAGATCCGCGTGCGTGAGCAGCACCTGAGCACTGCCCATGCCTTGCTCGCGCAGCTTGGTCTCATACATCTGGGCCAACCCCATCTGCCCGACGGCCGCGGCGGCCTGGAGTTCGTGGACTTCGTGCGGCCGCGTGGTCCATCCCAGACGCTTCATGCCTTCGGCAATGGCGCCGCTGGACACCATCACCACTTCACGCGGCGCCCCGCCATCGCCGCGCACCAACGCCGCCAGCTGGCGACTCCATTCGCCAATGGCGGTTTCATCGAGGCCACGGCCCTCGTTGGTCACGAGACTGGAACCCACCTTGACCACAATGCGGCGGGCATCACGCAATACGCTGGAAACCATTTTTAAGTGCTTTGGACCACTAACGCTCTTCCATCAAGCGTCGGCAGCTATTAAAATTATAGCAATCGATCTCAACGACCCTGCCAGGGATCAGGCCGGTGCGTCGCCTGCAAAACGGGGATCCACTTCCACTGGCTCGTTTTCAGTGCGTTGCTCGGACTGCACGTGACGGAAGATGGCATGGATCAGCGGCTCGCACCCCTCTCGCGTCAGGGCTGAAATCTCAAACACGGGACCCTTCCACTTGAAGCGCTTGACGAAGTCCTTGACCCGTGCCTCCCGCTCGTCGGGAGGCACCAGGTCGAGCTTGTTGAGCACGAGCCAGCGCGGCTTGTCGTACAGCTTCTGGTCATACTTCTTCAGCTCGTTCACGATGGCTTTGGCTTGCGCCACAGGGTCCACTGCGTCATCGAAGGGCGCCAGATCCACGATGTGAAGCAGCAAGCGGGTGCGCTGCAGGTGGCGAAGGAACTGATGCCCCAGACCGGCCCCCTCCGAGGCACCTTCGATCAAACCCGGAATATCGGCCACCACAAAGCTCTGCTCCGGCCCCACCCGCACAACCCCGAGGTTGGGATGCAGCGTGGTGAATGGATAGTCTGCAATTTTGGGCCGGGCATTGGACACCGCCGTGATGAAGGTGGATTTCCCCGCATTGGGCATTCCCAGCAAGCCAACATCAGCCAGAACCTTCAGTTCCAGCTTGAGATTCTTTCTCTCGCCCGGCCAGCCTGGCGTCTTCTGCCGTGGCGCGCGATTGATGGCGCTCTTGAAACGCATATTGCCAAAGCCACCATCGCCACCCTTGGCAATGGTGATGACCTCGCCCGGGGTCAGCAACTCGTAGAGCACCTCGCCCGTCTCGGCATCGGTGATGATGGTCCCGACAGGCATCTTGAGAGTGATGTCGGCACCGGCGGCGCCGAACATGTCCGATCCCATGCCATGTTCGCCACGCTTGGCCTCGTACCGGCGTGAGTAGCGGTAATCCACCAGGGTATTGAGGTTGGGATCGGCCACGGCAAACACATGCCCGCCACGCCCCCCGTCGCCCCCATTGGGGCCGCCGAACTCCTTGTACTTTTCGTGCCTGAACGACACGCAGCCATTGCCACCATCGCCGGCGGCAATGTCAATAAAGGCTTCATCGACGAACTTCATGGGATATCCAGTTTACAAAAGGGCGCAGGACCAGCAGTGGACCGCCCCATTTCTGTCGGAACTGCCAATGCCTGGCAGGCGCCAGTCTGCAGACGATCTCCGTGCATCGTACAGACCAAACAACAAAGCCCCGGCAAAGCGGGGCTTCGATGGCTACCGGGGGAACAAACCTCAGGCAGGAGTCACACTGACCGTCGATTTGGACAATGCACCCTTGGTGCCGAACGACACATGGCCGTCCACCAGGGCAAACAGGGTGTGGTCCTTGCCCACGCCGACATTGGTGCCGGGGTGGAAACGCGTGCCGCGCTGACGCACGATGATCGAGCCAGCGCTGATCAGTTCACCACCGAACGCCTTGACACCCAGCATCTTTGGCTTGGAGTCGCGCCCGTTTCGCGTAGAGCCGCCGCCTTTTTTCTGTGCCATGACTAGCTCCTTCGATTAAGCAGCAATCGCACCGATTTGCAGCTCAGTGAACTGCTGGCGATGGCCTTGGCGTTTTTGATAGTGCTTGCGACGGCGCATCTTGAAGATGTGCACTTTGTCGTGCTTGCCGTGGGCCACAACAGTGGCTTTCACGGTTGCGCCGGACACCAGGGGCGTACCCACCTTCAGTTCAGCGCCGTTGCCGACAGCCAGAACCTGGTCGATCACAATTTCCTGGCCTACGTCCGCAGCAATCTGTTCTACTTTAATTTTTTCGCCGGAAGCAACGCGATACTGCTTGCCGCCGGTTTTTATGACCGCGTACATGTTGACCTCTTGATTTGAGTTCTGCGGACGAATTTCCACAGAGCCTTTGAGTATAGCGCATAGCCCGGCCACGCGCCACCCCCTCCAAGACGCCGCGCAACACAGTCCGCACGAAAGCGAATCGGCTCTTGCACGCTTCCTATAATCCGGTCTCTTTCTGTGACCACCATCTTGACTGACCATACCGCCCCCGCAGCCTCGCCACTCTTGCTCGTTGCACAAGACATGCACGAGGTCGACAAGGTCATCAGTCAGCGCCTGACCTCCAGCGTTCCCCTGGTGGCACAGATATCGCAGTACATCATCGCCGCGGGCGGAAAACGCTTGCGCCCTGCCCTCCTTCTGATGGTGTGCGGCGCATTGGATTACCGAGGCGCGCACCGACACAGCCTGGCTGCAGTGGTGGAACTCATCCATACCGCGACGCTGCTGCACGACGACGTCGTCGACGCCTCGACTTTGCGCAGAGGCCGCCCCACCGCTAACGAGACCTTCGGGAACCCTGCCAGCGTTCTCGTAGGCGACTTCCTGCACACCCGCTCCTTCCAGATGATGGTCGAAGCGGGCAGCATGCGCATCATGGAAATCCTCTCGGAAGCCACCAATGTGATCGCCGAAGGCGAGGTGCTCCAGTTGATGAACATGCATGATGCATCGCTGGACGAAGCGGGTTACCTGCGCGTGATCCGCTCCAAGACCGCGAAACTATTCGAAGCCAGCGCTCGCCTGGCCGCCGTTTTGGCCGCAAGCCCACCAGACGTGGAGGATGCATGCGCCACGTACGGTCAAGCGCTTGGAACGGCCTTTCAGATCATTGACGATGTCCTCGACTACGACGGCGACACGACAGAAATGGGAAAGAACCTGGGCGATGATTTACGGGAAGGCAAATCCACCCTCCCCCTCATTGCCGCGATGGCACGGGGGACGCCCGCCCAAGCACAAATCGTGCACAACGCCATAGAGCACGGCTCCACAGACCAATTGGCGGAGATCGTGCAGATCGTTCGCGATACAGGCGCCCTCGACATTACGCGAGCGGCCGCTGCGAACGAGGCTCGCCGTGCAATGGCAGCGGTAGAACGACTGCCTTCGAACGCCTACTCCGCTGCTTTGCTAGAATTGGCTGCGCAGTTACTTTCAAGGCGCAATTGACCTTGTCGCATTGCGCGAAAGGCCAAAACGGGGTGTAGCTTAGCCTGGTAGAGCGCTACGTTCGGGACGTAGAGGCCGGAGGTTCGAATCCTCTCACCCCGACCAAAATACATTGCAACCACCAACCCGGACCGTCTACGGCTGTGGTGCTGTTGCCAATATCGATCACTGTACAGCCTGCAATTGATCGGTGATGATAGGATGGTTTCTTTTCCACACCTATACATTACCGGTTACATGGCCGCTGTCGATACTGCCCCTAAAGAAGCCTCCGCAGTTGCCCTCCCCGGTCTGGGCAGGGCGTTGATCTCTGCCGGCAAGCTGACCCAGAAGGCCGCAGAAGACATTTACAAAAAGTCACAAATTAGTCGCTCGAGCTTTATTGCCGAGCTGACAGGCTCGGGAGCCGTTTCAGCAGCGGATTTGGCGCACACCGTCTCGGCTGTATTTGGCGCCCCCCTGCTGGACCTGGAGGCTATTGACCCCGTGCGGCTCCCGAAGGAGCTTCTAGACCCCAAGATCTGCCAAGCCTATAAAGTCATTGTCCTCAGCAAGCGGAATAATCGGCTTATAGTTGCTACCGCGGATCCCACCGATCAGGAAGCTGCGGAGAAAATCAAGTTCACCACCCAAATGGGCGTGGATTGGATTATTGCAGAGTACGACAAACTCAACCGGTTGGTAGAAGAAACGACCAAGTCCACCGCACAGACGATGGACACGCTCGTGAGTGGGGGGGGCGATTTTGAATTTGATGACGCGCCCATTGAAGAGGCGCCGGACAACAGCGATAGCGCAGCTACCGATGTGGAAGACGCTCCCATCGTCAAGTTTTTGCACAAGATGCTGTTGGACGCCTTCAACATGCGTGCGTCGGATTTGCATTTTGAGCCGTACGAGCACCAATACCGTGTGCGCTTTCGCATCGACGGAGAACTCCGGGAGATCGCATCACCCCCCATCGCAATCAAGGACAAGCTCGCGTCCCGCATCAAGGTGATTTCGCGCCTCGATATTTCCGAGACACGGGTGCCGCAGG
>NZ_JALEGG010000150.1 GCF_022763525.1 Acidovorax sp. | reverse complement strand
CGGCGTGGCGGCTTGTTCAAAGCGCCGTGCTTTGGGGTGCGCCCCGCCCCTTCCACCCCATCCCGGCCCGGCACTTGCGCGGTCCTGAAAAGATCGTAAACACGTTCTAAGACAAAGTTGCCCGTGAGGTGGGCCGCGACATCGCCCACTGCACCGCCAGAATGCTCCCCAGGACGACGCACATGCCCACCAGCGCCACTCCGGTCATGGCCTGCCCCAAGAGCAGCCAGCCCAACAGGACGGCCGTAACGGGGCTGAGCAACCCCAGCGACGACACAGCCACCGACGGCAGGCGCGCAATCCCCCGGAACCAAAGCGCATAAGCCAGCAAGGCGCCGGCAAGGCTCAGGTAGAGGTAGCCGCCGATGTGGGTGGCAGTCAATGTCGGCAGTGCGGGATCTACCGCCCACGCCACCGGGGCCAGCATCAAGCCGCCGGCCAGCAGCTGCCAACCCGTGAAGGCCAGCACCGGCAAGTCGGAGCGCCAGCGGCGCGACCAGAATGTGCCGGCCGCCATGCACAACGTGCCTGCCAGCGCCGCGGCGACACCCACCATATCCCAGCGCGAGCCCGGCGACAGCAGCAGCGCGGCCATGCCCAGCACGCCCAGCCCACCCGCCGCCAGTGCCACTGCGGGCGGACGGCGATGGTCGAGCGCCCAGGTGAGCCCCATCACCACCAGCGGGCCAATGGCCCCCACCACCGCCGCCACACCGCCCGGCAGACGATAGGCAGCCACAAACAGCAGCGCCTGGAAAACACCAATGTTCAGCGCCGCCAGCACCAGCAGTCGGCGCCATCCCGTCCAGTCACCCCACGCGGGCCAGCGGCGGCACCACAACACCAGCAGCAGTCCCGCCGGCAGCGTACGCAGCAACGCCGCTGTAAACGGCCGATCCGGAGGCAAAAGCTCGGTCGTCACGATATAGGTGGAACCCCAGATGACGGGACCGATGCCTGTGACCAGTGCGTCGATCCAAGGGGTAGTGCGCGTGGGTTGCATTATTTATCTTCAAATCAAGATATACAGACCTTACCATACAATCTCGATGTCAAGATAAAACCCCTCTATTAACCTCATTGTTTGAAGCCCATGGCCCGCTCCCGCCCGCCCGATGCCGTCGACGCCATCCTCACCCAGTGGCAGCGCGAACGCCCTGATCTGGACGTAAGCCCGATGGGGCCCATTGGCCGCCTCAAACGATGCGCAGCGCTGTTGCAGCGCCGCCTGGATGCAACTTTTGCCGAGTTCGGGCTGAGCTTCTGGGAGTTCGACATGCTGGCGACGCTGCGCCGCTCGGGCGCGCCCTACTGCCTGGCACCTACCACGCTGTTCTCCACGCTCATGGTCACCTCGGGCACGATGACGCACCGGATGGGCAAGCTGGAAGCGAGCGGCTGGATTGAACGGCTCCCCAACCCGGACGACGCGCGCAGCTCCCTGGTGCAGCTCACCCCCACCGGGCTGGCGCTGATCGACCGTGCGGTGGAGGCCCATGTGGCCAACGAGCACCGCATTCTGGCGCCGCTTAAGGCAAGCGAGCTGACTGCGCTGGACGCGCGCCTGGCACGGTTGCTGGCAACGCTGGAGCCCACCGCAGACGGGGAAGAATAGACGAGCTTTCGCGTCCTGGCGCTTCAACGGCGACAACCAACGCTATATTTTTTGCAGCACATTCAGTGGCTTGGCAGCAAGGCCGCCACTGCGTGGCTCAGCTGCTCCTGCCAGGGCAAAGCATCCACCACCGTGGACAGCAGCTCCAGGTTCTTTTGCCATCCCGTGTCGCTGCCAGAGGAATACACCAGCATCACGTTGCTGCGGGGCTGACCTAGCCTGGACCACACGAAAGGCCGTTGCGATGTCCAGAGGCTGATATGCCAGTCCCAGCCAATCGAGACCACGGGGCAGGACGCGCTCACCCATTCGGTATAGCCACTGATGGTGGTTTCACAACCGCACACCGCCGTGCGTGGCACGACCAGGTCCAAGTCCACCGCCGACATCAGATGGTGGATGGGCAGAGACAGCAGCTCGTCAATCGACAGGCGCAGGAGGCCGTCTGGCGACACCTGCATGGTGTTCACAGCCACCCCCTGCCAGCGCCCCCGGCAGTGGAATGTCTTGGCTTCATGCCCCCGGAACGCAGCATCAGCCCAACAGCCCGAGCATGGCGGCGCGCACCGTGGCAGCCGTCTTGTTGGTGGTTTGCAGTTTGGTCACCGCGTTCTTGACGTGGAAGTTCACGGTGTTTTCCGACACATCCAACAGCGAGGAGATATCGGCAGAGGTCTTGCCGTCGGCAGTCCATTTGAGCACCTCGATTTCTCTGGCCGTCAGATGCGGCTGCATCTCTTCGGCCTGGCGGGTGGTGAATATCCGCGACAGGATCAGGTGCGCAATATGGGCCAACCAGCGCATCTTCATTTCGCCGTGGGCAAGCTCGTCGGGTTCCAAGGCTTCAGAGGAACGCGCCAATGTCAGCATGCCGCGCACCCCGCCCCCATCAATGCACGATTGCGCCCATCCAAAGCGCAGGCCGAAAGAGCGTGCCTCCTCCCAGAACTCCCGGGCCGAAGCAAAAACATCGTCCGACCAGACCAGCGGAGTTTGCTTGCGGCACCCATGTTGCACCGTGGGATCCACCTGCACGTAAGCCTTCTGCACATACCGCTCCTGCCAGGCCTGCGGGTAGTTGTTCAAGAAGATGGTCTTGGGGTTGGACAGGGGCATGGGCACCCGCAGGCCATAGGCGCAGTATTCAAACCCCAGGGCGCGCGCGGCGAGCTCGATTTTGCAGAAAACCTCCTGCTCTGACTGCGCGCGATCCATCACCGCCAAAAGATCTTCCTGCCAACTTGTCATAGGACCCCCTCGTCGAGCACCACCCCATGGAGACTGACTGTCCAAAAGCGAATTTCGCACCATGAGCCGCCGGTGAATTTTTTGACATTGTGGCGGTATTGCAGCCCGAGGGCGAGCCGATTTTGACGGGGAAGAATTCACGCGGCACCTACCAGAGTTGGTAGTTACAAATGCATTCTCGGGCTTTTCTAATGGAGAAAACTCACGAGGGAATCTCCAATGCGCATCACCTCTGGCTGCTCTGCGGAACTGCATCCACCCCTGCTGACCCGCATGGCCCGGTACCGGCACCGTGTCTTCGTGGAAAAGCTTGGCTGGCAACTGCACTGCCGCGATGCCCTGGAACTGGACCAATTCGACCGGGATGACACCGTCTATGTCATTGCCCAGAACGAAGATGGCGAGGTGATTGGCACCGCCCGGCTGCTGCCCACCACCCGCCCCTATCTGCTGGGCGAGGTGTTTCCGCAGCTGCTCAACGGGGCTGCGCCCCCCGAAGCCCCAGAAGTGTGGGAGCTGTCCCGCTTTGCCTCCATGGATTTCTCCGGGCCCACGGGCTCCGCGCTCGACCAATTCTCCTCGCCCATCACCACCGGCCTGCTGCAGGCGGCCAGCCGCTGTGCCATGGCACGTGGGGCCGAGCGCATGGTCACTGTATCGCCACTGGGGGTGGAACGCCTTCTGAGGCGCACGGGTTTTGAGTCCCATCGCCTGGGCCCCCCACTCGTGGTCCAGGGTCACCCGCTTTTTGCCTGCTCGATCCGGTGCAAGTGACGGATCGAACGCGCTCGCTGCCTCCGCCTTTCCGTGACTTGACCATGCCACTCCACTCCGCGCTCCCCTCTGCGCCTCCGCCGCTCCAGGCCCCAATGGCTGCAGCAGCTGAACCGACGCCCCTCGACGGCCTGCGACTGGTGATTCCGCACGCAGGCCGGGTGACCACCACCTTGCGAGAGCACCTGCTGCAGCAGCGGCCCGTCACCGTCTGGCTTACGGGACTGAGCGGCGCTGGCAAGTCGACCCTGGCCTACGCGCTGGAGGAGCAGTTGCACGAGCTTGGATATGCCAGCTTTGTGCTGGACGGCGACAACCTGCGGCACCGGCTCAACCGCGACCTGGGCTTCAGTGCCGCCGAGCGCTCCGAAAACATTCGTCGCGTGGCCGAGGTCGCCGCCCTCATGAACGATGCCGGGTTGGTGGTTTTCACCGCCCTGATCTCCCCCCAGCGCAGCGACCGCGCTCTGGCCCGAACCCTCATCGGGGAACACCGCTTTCTGGAGGTGCATGTGAGTACGCCGCTGGAGGTCTGCGAAGGCCGCGACCCCAAGGGCCTCTACACCATGGCGCGCACTGGGCGCATTCCGCACTTCACCGGGGTCTCAGCGCCCTATGAGGCGCCTGAATCACCCGATTTCCGCATGGATACCGCCCACCTCAGTCTGCCCGAAGCCTGTGCACAGGTGCTCGCACTCCTGCAGGAGCGCGGATTCATCCATCAGCGCAGCGCTGAAAGCCAGTCTGTTGCTCGTACTTCTTGTTCTTGATGTCTGCCGATTACTCCCTTGCTTCCACCTCAGCGCCAAATGCCGCGGCAGCTGAACTGACTTCCTATGACCTTTTCAACGGCGATGCCGACGGGCTGTGCGCCTTGCACCAGCTGCGCTTGGTGGAACCCCGTGACAGCGTCCTCATCAGCGGAGTGAAACGGGATATCGCCCTGTTCGACCAGTTGCCCTCCGGTCGGCCGCTGCAGGTGACCGCGCTCGACATCTCGTGGGACCGCAACGCGCAAGGCGTGTGCCAGGTGCTCAATGGCGGCGGCCAAGTGACCTATTTCGACCACCACAGCGCCCAAACCCTTTTCCCTCACCCGCAGCTCAATGCCCACATAGACACCGGCCTGGACGTCTGCACCAGCATCCTGGTAGACCGCTACCTGGGCGGTGTCTTGCGGCAATGGGCCATCGTGGCCGCCTATGGCGACAACCTGGACGCGGTGGCCGACCGCATGGCGCGCGAGCAGGACTGCACCGCGGCCACCCGCGGGGCGCTGGCGCAACTGGGCTACCTGCTCAACTACAACGCCTATGGCGAGAGCCGCGAAGACCTGCACTTTTGCCCCGTGCAGCTGTACCGCTCGATGCACCGCTTCGAAAGCCCGCTCGACTTCATGGCCAGGGCCTACGAGTTCCGCCGCCTGCAAGAGGGCTATATCAGCGACCAACAAGCCGTACAGGACCTGCTCCCCTATACCGCCAACGACAGAGCCACGGTGTATGTGCTGCCCAACCGCGCGTGGGCGCGGCGCCTGTGCGGCACCCTGGCCAACCAGCTGGTGGCGCGCAACAACGGGCGTTCGGTCGCCGTGATCACGCCCCGTTCGGACGGCGATTTCTTGGTCAGTCTGCGGATCGGCAGTGCCAGCGCCAGCCGGGCCGACATCTTCTGCAGCCGCTACCCGCACGGTGGCGGGCGGCAAGGCGCGGGCGGCATCGACCGGCTGCCCGATCGGGACATGGACCGCTTCATCAATGAGTTCTTCGCGCACCTGGAGTCTGAAACGCCATGAAACAGCCACGCCGCACCTCACGTCCCCTGCCGCTCTTGATGATTCCGCTACGGCGCTGCGGCAGCCACGCGTTGCGCCTGCGCCTTAACGCCAGCCCAAGCTTCCATTCGCCCTACCCACTGCACATCGTGGATTTCATGCCGCTGGTGCCGATGTATGGCGATCTGAGCGACGACAGCACGTACCGGCAGATGGTCGAGGACGTGGTGGGGCTGCAACAGGCCAGCATGGTCAAGTGGCCCGGTGTGGAGTTTCACGCCGATGAGATATTCAACGCGCTTCAGGACGAACCGCGCAGCGTGCATCGCATCGTGTGGGAACTGCTGCAGCGCAGCGCGGAGGCGCATGGAGCCAGTGTCGCCATGGACAAGTCGCTCGACAGCGTGCAGTACGCGCACGAATTGATGGACCTCTTCCCCGACATGCGCTTTCTGAACGTGGTGCGCGATCCCCGGGCGCAGGTGGCCTCGATGAACCGCGCGATCATCCACGACTTCGACACCACGCTGAACGCCCAAGCCTGGGTCAAGGCCCACACGGCGGGCCGCGCCCTGGCGCTCCACTATCCGGAACGCGTGCTCACCGTCCGCTATGAAGACTTCCTGAGCGACCAGGAACACACGCTACGCCGCATCTGCCACTTCATCGGCATCGAGTTCCTGCCGCAGATGCTGGACATCGCGGCATCGCAGGAGGCGCAGGAACTGTCCCGCATGTCGGCCCTGTGGGAATCCAACTGCTTCGCGCCCTTGCCTGCCAACAAGGACAAGTTCAAGACCCAGCTGCAACTCCATGAAATCGAGGCCATCGAAAGTCTGGCGTGGGAACACATGCAGTACTACGGCTACGAATGCATGACCGAGGCCCAGGCCCCCCACCCCACGCCCGCGGAACTTGCGCAATGCCAGCAGGAATCGGAAAGACGCCGCGGCGAGGCCTGGGAGCAGCTGCTGCGCAGCGCGCCCGGCGACTATGCCGCCCGCCGCGTGCGGGCCGACTACCTGGCACGCGTACGCCAGCGCCTGCAAAGCGCCATCGCCCTGGAAGCCGGGGCGGCAGCCATGCCCTGACCAGCAGGGCAACCTCACCTGAACTTCAGGCACCGTCCCGCCACCTCCTCACACACCTTCGTCACTGCACCTTCAAGGAACCGCCATGCGCATCAAAGACCTGAAACTGGGCATCCGACTTGGAGTAGCGTTCGGGATGCTGCTAATGATCACCCTGGTCATCGCTGCACTCGGCGTCAGGAGCGTAACCGCCCTGCAGCACAGCAATGAACACATCGCCACTTCGGAACTCAAGCGCCAGAACATCGTGCACCAATGGCAGACCGACATCCAGATGAACTGGCTGCGCACCGAGGCGTTCCTCAAGGCAGGCGATGCCCAGTACGCCGGCAAGCTCAAGAAGGACATGTCCGCCGTGGTTGAGGTGCAAAGCAAGCGCATGCAGGAAGTGCAGGGTTACCTGTTGCCGGGGAGGGAAATGCAGCTTTACGGCCAGGCCATCGCTGCGCGCGATGCCTACCGCGTCAAGCGCACCGAACTCGTCAAGGCCAAGGAGGCCGGGCAGGACGTTGCGGCACAGGCGGACACCGTGCTGGCGCCCATCTTTCAAAACTACGCAGCAATCCTGCAGGATCTGACCCACACCCTGGACGAAGGCGTGGCCCGGACGCTGAAGGACACCACGCGCAAGGCCGAGTCCAGCACCGCCTGGGTCACCGGCAGCACGCTGCTGGCCATCCTGGTGGGCATGTTCCTGGCGTGGTGGACCACGCGCTCCATCACGACCCCGGTGCGCCAAGCCGTCCAGGCCACCACGGCCATTGCCGCGGGCGATCTGGCCACCCCGATCCCTGTGGGCGCCAAGGATGAGCCAGGTCAGTTGCTCACCGAGCTGACCCACATGCGCGACAGGCTGGCCGATATCGTGGCCAACGTGCGGCAAAGCGCCGAAAGCGTCTCCACCGCCAGTGCAGAAATCTCGCAGGGCAACCACGACCTCTCGGCCCGCACCGAACGCCAGGCCGCCGCGCTGCAGCAGACCGCTGCCTCCATGGATGAGCTGGACTCGACCGTGAAGCAGAACTCAGACAGCGCTCAGCAAGCCAACCAGCTCGCCCGGAACGCCAACAATGTGGCCATGGAAGGTGGCAAGGTGGTGGCCCAGGTGGTGGAAACCATGAAGGGCATCAACGACAGCTCCAAGCGGATTTCCGACATCATCAGCGTGATCGATGGCATCGCCTTCCAGACCAATATCCTGGCCCTGAACGCCGCCGTGGAAGCAGCGCGCGCTGGAGACCAGGGCCGCGGCTTTGCCGTCGTTGCCACCGAGGTACGCGGCCTGGCCGGCCGCTCCGCCGAGGCTGCCAAGGAGATCAAGGAACTCATCTCCGCCAGCGTCAGCCGCGTTGAACAGGGCACGTCCCTGGTGGACAAGGCCGGGCAGACGATGACGGACGTCGTGGAGTCCATCCGGCGTGTCACGGACATCATGAGCGAGATCAGCGCAGCCAGTGCCGAGCAAAGCGACGGCGTGGGCCAGGTGGGAGAGGCCGTGACGCAGATGGATCAGGCCACGCAACAGAATGCGGCACTGGTCGAGGAAATGGCCGCTGCCGCCAGCAGCATGAAGAGCCAGGCCCAGGATCTCGTCCAACTGGTCTCGGTGTTCCAGCTGGGCACAACAGGCAGCAGCACCCCGTCGCCCGCTGCCAGCCGGGCCTCCAACCCCAGGGAACATGACACGGCGGCACTCGCGCCCTCAGCACTCGCGGCACTCTCGCCGATGGCTCGGGTCGGCGCACCCCGCGCCATTGCGGCAGCCTGAGCACGGAGTCACCTGACCCACCCTGAGCTTGCCGCTCGACACGCCCGACCATGCGGGAGCCCGTTGGCGACAGCCAGCCCCGGGCCGGCCGCAGTAGGATGGCGAGATGCCATCCACTCATCTCTACATCCTCACCGGCGCCTCGCGCGGCATGGGCCTGGCCATGGCCTGGCAACTGCTGCGCGGCGGCAACACACTGATCTGCATTGCGCGCGGCGCCAACGCAGAGCTGGCGGCAGGAGCCCAGGCCGCTGGCGCCAGCATTGAGCAGTGGCAGCAAGACCTCTCGCAAGGCGAACAGGCCGCGCACAGGCTGCGATCCTGGCTGCAGGCCCAGGGGCCCCAAGCCTTTGCCAGCGCCACACTCATCAACAACGCCGGAGTGATCCCGCGCATTGCACCGCTGTCGCACAGCGACGCGGCCGACCTGGCCAATGCGCTGCGCGTGGGCCTGGAGGCGCCCATGCAACTTACCGCCGCGTTCCTGGGCGCGACCGAAGCCTGGACGGTGCCGCGCAAGGTGCTCAACATTTCTTCAGGCCTGGGCCGTCGCGCCATGGCCTCGCAGGCCGCTTACTGCGCGGCCAAGGCGGGCATGGACCATTTCACGCGCTGCCTGGCGCTGGACGAGGCGCTCAAGCCCCATGGCGCCAAGGTATGCTCGCTGGCGCCCGGTGTGATCGACACCGACATGCAGGTCCAGTTGCGCGGCGCCGACCCGGCCGCCTTTCCGGACCGCCAGAATTTCGCCAACCTCAAGACGGGGGGCCAGCTCACATCGCCCCAGGACGCCGCCACCCGCGTGCTGGCCTGGCTGCAGCGCGCAGACTTCGGCACCAACCCGGTGGCCGATGTCCGGGACGCGTGAACCGCGTCACTCCTGTTTTCATAGCTGCTAGCGCTTGCTGGATAAGCGCTGGTGGCCAGTTTGACTTGAAATTTCTCTGAAAGGACCCTCCCCATGACCCGTGAAGTCGTCGTCGTCAGCGCGGTGCGCACCGCCATTGGCACCTTTGGCGGCAGCCTGAAGGATGTGCCGCCCACTGAGCTGGGTGCCCTGGTCGTCAAGGAATCGCTGGCCCGCGCCAGCGTGGAAGGCAAGGACGTGGGCCACGTGGTGTTCGGCCATGTGGTGAACACCGAGCCCAAGGACATGTACCTCTCGCGGGTTGCCGCGATCAACGGCGGATGCGCGGAGGGCACACCCGCTTTCAACGTCAACCGCCTGTGCGGCTCGGGCCTGCAGGCCATCGTGTCGGCCGCACAGACCATTCAGCTGGGCGACACCGACATCGCTATTGGGGGGGGCGCCGAAAACATGAGCCGCGCTCCCTTTGCCAGCCTGAACATGCGCTGGGGCGCCCGCATGGGCGACAGCAAGATGGTGGACATGATGATCGGCGCGCTGCACGACCCCTTCCACACCATTCACATGGGTGTGACGGCCGAGAACATCGCCGCCAAGTGGGGCATCACGCGCGAAGACCAGGACAAGCTGGCCGTGGAAAGCCACAACCGAGCCGAGCGCGCCACGCAGGCAGGCCTGTTCAAGGAACAGATCGTGCCCGTCACGTTGAAGAGCAAGAAGGGCGACGTGCAGTACGCCACCGACGAGCATTTCCGCCCCGGCGCCACGATGGACGACCTGGCCAAGCTCAAGCCCGTATTCGTGAAGGAAAACGGCACCGTCACGGCCGGCAATGCCTCGGGCATCAACGACGCTGCCGCAGCCGTGGTGCTGATGGAAGCCGGTGCCGCCAAGGCCCGCGGCGCCAAGCCCCTGGCCCGGCTGGTGGCATATGCCCACGCCGGCGTGGACCCCAAGTACATGGGCATCGGCCCCGTGCCGGCCACGCAGCTGGCGCTCAAGAAGGCGGGCCTCACCGTCAACGACCTGGACGTGATCGAAGCCAACGAGGCCTTCGCCGCACAGGCCTGCGCGGTGACGAAAGACCTGGGCCTGGACCCGGCCAAGGTCAACCCCAACGGCTCGGGCATCTCGCTGGGCCATCCGATCGGCGCCACGGGCGCGCTCATCACCGTCAAGGCGCTGCATGAGCTGCAGCGCGTGCAGGGGCGTTACGCGCTGGTGACCATGTGCATTGGCGGCGGCCAGGGCATCGCGGCGATCTTTGAACGTATCTGACCGCACCGGACCGGCTGGACTGCCTAGAGACCGCCGCGCCGCCATCGCCTCCCGCGATGCTGCCACCCTCCATTGGCAAGGCGGCGCCGCGAGTGATCAGCGATCATTGGTGGCGCTGACCCAGATCAGCCGTGCAACCCACCCCCATGTCTGTTGCCCGCACATCCCTGAACCGACGGAGACATTGCTCACCATGATTCGTACCCTGCTTTCGTTCACCGCCCTCGCCTTTGCGGTGGGCGCCACCGCCCACGCGCAGGCGCCTGCACCGGCCGCCGCAGGCGCCTACCCCAACAAACCCATCCGGCTGATCGTTCCCTTCCCCCCGGGCGGCGGCACGGACATCCTCTCGCGCCTGGTGGCCACCAAGCTCACCGAAAGCGCCAAGTGGACCGTGGTGGCCGACAACAAGGCGGGTGCCGGTGGCACCATCGGCATTGGCGAAGCGGTCAAGGCCGCGCCCACGGGCTATGACCTTGTGATGGGCCAGAAAGACAACTTGGTGATCGGCCCCTGGCTGTACAAGAACCTGCCCTGGGACCCTACCAAGGACCTGACGGCCGTGGCCCATGTGGCCTACACGCCGGTTGTCATTGCGACCAGCGTCAACAGCAAGTACAAGACGCTGGCCGACGTGGTGACGGCGGCCAAGGCAACGCCCGGCACCATCACCTACGGCTCGCCAGGCAACGGTACGTCCATCCACCTGGCCGGGCACCTGTTCGAGCAGGCGGCAGGCATCAAGCTCAGCCACATTCCCTACAAGGGCTCCAACCCCGCGCTGATGGATGCGCTGGCTGGCAATGTCGATCTGCTGGTCTCGTCCCTGCCCTCGGCCATGGGCCAGATCAAGGCGGGCAAGCTGCGCCCCCTGGCGGTCACCTCCGCCAAGCGCAGCTCGTCGCTGCCCGAAGTGCCCACCGTGGCCGAGTCCGGTTTCAAGGACTTCGATGTCAGCACCTGGTACGGCGTTTTCGCTCCCGCAGGCACGCCCGCCCCCGTGGTCACAGCCATCAATGCCGAGATCAACAAGCTGCTGGCCACCGCCGACATGAAGGCGGCCATCCAGGCCCAGGGCGCAGAGGCCGAAGCCATGTCGCCTGCACAGCTGGGCACGCTGCTGAAGTCCGACTACGCCAAGTGGAAGGGCATCGTGGAAGCCTCCGGCGCGAAGATTGAGTAGCCCCCCTGAGTCGCCTGCGGCGCCTTCCCCCAAGGGGGACGCACCCGGTGGCCTGGCGGAGCCAGATCCACGGGTGCACTGGCGGGGGGTGTGCCTGTTCCACGAGCTGTGGGATGCGGGATGCGGGATGCGCAGCGTTATCAAGAACTGCCATGAAAAACGGCCCCGTAAGGAGCCGTTTTTTTATGGAGCAACTCGCTCAGTCGCGCACCACCAGCACGGGGATATGCACCACTCCCAAAACGCGCTGCGTGACGCTGCCCAGCACCAACTTTTCAAGGCCGCGGCGACCATGCGAACCCATCACGATGAGGTCAGCGCCCGTGCTCTCCAGCGCGCGCAGGATGCCGTCGTGCACTGCATGGCCTTCGCCCACCACGGTGGTGACAGCCACACCGGCATCGGCCATGGCTTTGCGCGTGGCTTCCAGAGCTGCGTTGGCTTCGGCGGTGGCGGCATTGATGTACTGTGCCTGGCCATACGCAAAATCAGCGCCCACGCCGGTGAAGGGATAGGGATCCACCACATAGACGGCAGTGACGGCGCTGCCAAAGGCCTTGGCCAACCCGGCGGCCTTGGATACGGCCAGCATCGAGGTTTGGGAGCCGTCGACTGGAACCAGAATGTGCTTGAACATGGTGCTTCTCCTTAGGTTGAATGGTGAGCCAAGCTTGTGGCCCGGCTTTTTGCTGCAACGCCAGTGTGAACGCACACCATACCGCGCATCTTGATTCGCATCAAATCAGGCGCAGAGCTGTGCTTGCTCAGCCCGCGGCAGGCGCCTGCCCCACCACATCGGCCCCCTGAAAATTGCCACGCCGGCAGGTCACCACCAGGGTATCGCGGTACCCGCCTTCGGCCAGTGGCTGGATGGGGGTGGACTCATGGATCATGCGGGCATCGTCGAGCAGCATGAGCGACCACGGCTCGGTGAGGGTAAAGCGCTGGCCGTTCGGGCCCGTGGCCTCGAAGACGCGGGTCTCGCCCCCCTTGATGCCCTCGCGTCCCACCAGAAAGACGGCCACCAGGTCCACGCCATCGCGGTGGGCGCCCTCGGGCGTGGGCCGGCCAATGCCATCGGTGGTGTCGATGCGGAACTGGTGTGCCTCGATGAACCACGGCACCGGCGCGTCGGGAGAGAACACCGCGTTGCAAACCCCGGTCAGCGCCGCCAGCAACTGCCGCCAGACCGGCCGGGCCACGGTAGCCGGCTCCATGGGCGCGAACCAGCGCTCCATGCCGCCATGCAGCGCGTTGTATTCCACGGGCTGCCAATGCGCCCGGTGCGGCGCCTGCTGCAGTTGCCCGCCCTGCGCCACAAAGCAGGCATGGCGACGGCGTCGATAACGGCCACCATCCTTGAGGAAATCGTCGGGCGGCAAGGCGGCCCAGTCGCTATTGAGAGCCATCAACGCCGAGAGATCGCAGCCGACCCAACGGGCTACGTCGGCGGGCGCCAGCACGGCATAGCCCGCCTGGCGCAACTGGCTCGCTACTTCAGTAGGTGCCGTGAACGGAGGAGAAAAAGTGACTTGGGCCATAGGAGCCCGAGCTTAACCGCTGGCGCGCAACTCTCCTCGCGCAATGCAGCGCCGGGCAGGCAACTACTGAGCCCATGAACCGATGACCCAAGGGTCCCGATGACCCGTTGGCCACCAACATCTGCCGGCTATCAGTCAGTCGCGGTTGCCGTGACCCTTCCCATGCCCCTTCCCATGGCCATGGCCACGGTCGTGCTTGCCGCCATGACGGTTGCCATCGTCCCAACGCGCGTCATCGCGGCCCGGTCCACGGTGTGGAGGACCCCGGCGTGGCGGGGGCTCCTGCACAAAATACACCGGCTGGCTGCAGGCGTTGTAGCGGGCGCAATGCTTCGCCCAGTTCTTGGCATGCCCGGGCGGCACGTAGAGGTAAATGGGCGAGCGCGGCACCACTACCGCAGGGCGGTGGATGATGACCGGCTCGGCGTAGATCAGGGGCGGCGGCGGCGCATTGCCGATGTCGATGCGGCCATACACGCCGGGCGCCAGTTGACCGCCCACGGTGGCGTTGACATAGGCCTGCGCTTGGGCACCGCCAGCGGCAGCCATCAGCAGCGCGGCCGTCGCGCCGGACAGAAGAAGACGGAGGGAACGCGTCGCGGTGGTGGTGTCTTTCATGGGGAAACTCCTTGTTTTTTTGGCCGTCGGCAGCCGCCGCGCATCACATGGAATGGCGTCGGGGCAGGTTCGTGCCGTTTCGGCTGAGCCCTCGCCCACCCTACACCGCGCAGGGCACAAAAGATAGAAGGAAAACTTGGCAACCTTCGACCAAAGCGCGTGCGGGCACGGCGCGCAGCTGATTCTATAGGTCAAACAAGCCTCTCGCGCTACTCAATCCGGCGGCTGCAGCTATCAAATAAATAGCAAAAGCAATTCAAAGACCGCCCGTCGCGGGCAACGCAAAAAGCAGCGTGGTGCGATCGGATCGCGTGCTGCTACGCCACGGCTCCAAGCTGCGTGTCGCGCAGCGCGCTGGCGGGGCCGGGCCGGCCAAAGAGGTAGCCCTGCCACATATGGCATCCCAGGCTGGCCAGCATGTCGCGCTGCTCGCAGGTTTCTACCCCCTCGGCAATCACGCCCAGGTCCAGACTTTGGGCCAGCGTCACGATGGTGCGCGCAATGCTGGCGTCGTTGGGATCGGTGAGCAGGTCGCGCACAAAGCTCTGGTCGATCTTGAGCTGGTCCAGCGGCAGGCGCTTGAGATAGCTCAGGCTTGAATAGCCCGTACCGAAGTCGTCGAGCGAAAATCCCAGGCCCACCGCCCGCAAAGTCATCATCCTCTCAATCGTGTCTTCTACGTCGTCCAGCAGCAGGGTTTCGGTCAGCTCCAGCTTCAACCGCTGCGGATTGACACCTGTCTCTTCGAGCAGCCCCAGCACCTCTTCCACGAAGTAAGGGTGGCGGAACTGGCGCGCGCTCACATTGACTGCGAGGGTCCAGTGTGCCGTAGCAGCGTCCTTGCCCCACTCCACCAGTTGTAAACACGCCGTGCGCAATATCCAGGCCCCCAGCGGCACGATGAGGCCCGAGGCTTCTGCCACCGGGATGAACTCCGCGGGCGAAACCAGTCCGCGCTGTGGATGCTGCCAGCGCACCAGCGCCTCGGCCCCCACCATGCCCTGCGCTTGGCTGATCTGTGCCTGGTAGTGCAGGAGGAACTGGCCATCGCGCAGTGCTTCGTGCAGCCCTGACTCCAGCGCCGTTCGCGCGGTGACGGCTGCCTGCGTGCGTGGGTCAAAGAATCGAAGCGTATTGCGCCCGGCCCCCTTGGCCTGGTACATGGCCATGTCGCCCCGCTTGAGCAGTTCGTCCACCACGCCTTGCGCGTCGGCATACAGTGCCACCCCAATGCTGCAGGAGCTGTGGTAAGTGTGCCCCCCAAGCGAATAGCCCTGGGCCAGGGCATGCAGCACCGCACGCCCCACCGTTTCGGCCTGGGCAGCTGCCTCGTGAGGCTGCGGGCTCAAGCCCTCGATCAGCAGCACGAATTCATCGCCCCCCAACCGCGCCACGGTGTCGCCGCTGCGCACGCAGCCGCCCAAGCGGGCGGCCACCTGGCGCAGGAGCTGGTCGCCGATCTCATGGCCCTGTGTGTCGTTGAGATCCTTGAAGTTGTCCAGGTCGACAAACAGCAGGGCGCCACCCGCGCCCGATCGGGCAGCGGCGGCCAAGCTGTGCTGGAGCCGGTCGGTCATGAGGCGGCGGTTGGGCAGGCCCGTGAGCGGGTCGTAGAACGCCAGCAGGCGAATCTCCTCTTCGGCTGCCTTGCGCTGGGAAATGTCCGTCTGCGTGCCCACGTAGTGGGTCACCTCGCCTTGTGCAGAACGCACGGCGGTCACCGTGATCCAGGCCGGATACACCTCGCCGTTCTTGCGCCGGTTCCACACTTCGCCCTGCCAGGCACCAGTCGTGCGCAAAGCGTTGCGCATGCCTTCATAGAACTGCGCATCGTGGCGCCCGGACCGCAACAGTGCCGGTGTCTGGCCTGCCAGCTCCTCCACCGTATAGCCCGTGAGACGCGCATACGACTGGTTGGCCTTCAAGATGCGCTGGTCCGGCCCGGTGACCACCATGCCCTCGAACGATTCGAACACCGATGCGGCCAGGCGAAGCGACTCCTCAGCCTTGCTGCGCTCGGTGATGTCGGTGGAAATGCCGCACAGGCCATGGATGCTGCCATCAGGCAGGCGCAGGGGAATCTTGACCGACAGATAGGCCCGGGTCACCCCATCGGCCAGATGCGTGTTGACCTCTTCGACCTCGATCCGCTCGCCGCGCTCCAGCACGCGCCGGTCGTTCTCGCGGATCTGCGCGGCAGTGGCGGGATCGAAGAACGCCGCATCGTCCTGTCCAACCACCTCGCTCGCAGGCCTGCCAAACAGCTCGCAGATGTGATGGTTCGCATACTGGTAACGGTAGTCTTGCCCCTTGATGTAGATGAAGGCGCCCACGCTGTCGAGGATGGTCGCCAACTTCTGTTCGCTCACCTGAAGGTGGCGCGTGCGCTCAAGCACCTGCCGCTGCAACACCACCGCCGAGAGCCCGGCCAGCAGCGCGAACACCCCCAGCCCCGCCAGCGCCCACCATATCAGCGGAGAGATGCGCGCGCCCGGCTCCGGCCCACCCCAACGGCGAAGCACCTGGGCGTATTGCGCGTCAGCGCCACTGCGCCAATCCTGCACTGCTCGGTCAATGGCCGCCAGCACATCGGCGTTGCGCCCCCGACCGGTGGCGAAGTACAACGCGGCAGGTTGGAACACGATGCCCGAATCCACCAAGCCGAACCCGGACGCGTGCAGGCTGCCGAACTGGTAGTTCGAAATCACCGCGTCCGCATCGCCGTTCTGGACAAACGCGAACGCCTCATCAAGGCTGTGCGCGTCAATCAACAGCACCGCCAGGCCAAAGCTGTCCATCATGTGCAAGAAGGTGGCGCGCTGCACTGAGCCATTGAGCACCGCCACACGCTTGCCGGCCAGATCCAGCAGGGACTGGATCGAGCTGCCCCGCGCGCGGTAGATCTGCGACCAGCTGTTGAGCACCGGCGAGGCATGGAAGTCGTACAGCCGCTCGCGCTCCGCGCTGCGGGCGACATCGGGCATCAGGTCGATCTGCCCCGCCGCCAAGGCGTCCAGGCAATCCTGCCAGTTGCAAGGAACATACTGCAGCGTCCATTGCTCCCGTGCAGCCACCAGCTGCAACAGGTCTACAAAGATGCCTGCGGGCTTGCCCTGCGCATCCACGAAGACCTTGGGCTCGTTGGAATACACCCCCACACGAAGTTCGCGCGGCGCGGCCACGGCCAAAGTGCAGGCACACAGCAACGGCAAGAGGACCGCCCATCGGAGCCAGCCGACACAAGGACGCCCGAACCGGTACACGCCTGGACTCACAGTTTGGCCCTGTCGAAAGATGGGGAAATAGGGAGGTATCGCGCCATGGTAACGAAAGTTTGCAGAAACATCCAAATGCGACACACCCGACACTTCGGGGCAGCGACAGGCTGGAGTAGCATGTGCCCACCCCCCGCTTTCAGGAGACCGCGATGCCCCATGAACGCCGCCACTTTGTTCGCGTCGGCTTTGACGCTCCCGCCCTCCTGACCACCGCCAGCGACGCGTTCAGCGTGCACGTGATGGACCTGTCTCTCAAGGGCGCGTTGCTGCGGGTACCAGCCCAGGCGGACCTGGAAGCCGGCATGCTCTGCCAGCTGACCATCCCGTTGGCGGAAACCGGCAACCACATTGCCATGTCCACCGAAGTCGCGCATGTGGAAGGGCTGCACACCGGCCTGCTTTGCCGCAGCATCGACCTGGACAGCGTGACCCACCTGCGCCGCCTGATCGAACTGCAGCTGGGCGACCCTGCCTTGCTGGAGCGCGACCTGGGCGAATTGACGATGGCCGGCGCGCCGCACTGACCAGCTCAGCATAAAAAAAGGGCTGCCGCTGGCAGCCCTTTGCACTGTGTTCGCGCGCGTCGTGGCTTTACTGAGCCTCCTGCTCCTGCAGCGCCCGCCACATCACCTTGCCGCTGCCGCTCTTGGGCAGCGCCGCCACAAATTGCACGATGCGCGGTACCTTGTACACCGCCATGTTCTCGCGGCACCAGTCGATGATCTGCTGCTCGGTCGTATCCCGGTGCGTGGCGCGCAACACCACCACTGCTTTCACGGTCTCGCCCCGGTAGCTGTCCTTGGCGGAGATGATGCAGGCCTCCTGGATCGCAGGGTGGCGGAACATCAGCGCCTCCACCTCCGCCGGCCAGACCTTGAAGCCGCTCGCGTTGATCATGCGCTTGAGCCGGTCGGTGAGGAAGAAATAGCCGTCCTCGTCCATGCGGCCCAGGTCGCCCGAGCGGAAGAAGCGCTTGCCCTCAAATTCGATGAACGCCGCTGCCGTCGCGTCGGGCCGCTTCCAGTAGCCCTCGAACACCTCGGGACCGTGGATGATGATCTCGCCCTGTTCGCCCACGGGCACTTCCTGCAGGGTTTCAGGGTCCACCACGCGCGCGTCGGTGCTCATGAACGGAATGCCCAGGCATTGCTGCTTGGGATGATCCGGCGGGTTGGAATGCGAAGGTGCAGCTGTCTCGGTGAGGCCATAGCCCTCGGAGTAGCGCAGGCCGTACTGATCCAACAGCCGCTGTGCCACCGCCTGCGGCATGGCCGCGCCGCCGCCACCGATGTAGACCAGGCTGGAGAGGTCGTAGCTCGCAAAGTTCGGGCTGCCCAGCAGGTCGATGACCATGGTGGGGATGTTGGTCCAGCTCGTGACCTGATAGCGCGAGATGAGGCGCCCGGCCAGATCGCGGTCCCAGCGGGGCATGATGACCAGCGTGGCGCCCGCGTAGATGGCCGTGTGCATCACGCTCACCATGCCGGTGATGTGGAACATGGGCACCACGGCCAGCGTAACGGTGTCGACCGAGGCGGTGCCCCACAGCGCGCCCGCTGCGGCGTTGTGCAGCAGGCTCTTGTGTAAATGCATGCAGCCCTTTGGCAGGCCGGTGGTGCCGCTGGTGTAGGGCAGCAGCGCCAGATCGTTCGGGCCCACCTGCAACTCGGGCGGCGCCTCGGACTCAGCCAGCGCATCCGTCCAGGCATGGACCTGGCCACTGTCCAGCGCGGGCAAGGGGTGCCGGGTGCCGAGCCACTCCATCCACGCCTCGGGCGGGGCGTCCGCCCCGGTGACGTTCACATCGAACGCGTCGGAAAACTGCGTGACCACCAGGTGTGCCAGTCGTTCGCCAGGAGGCAGCGCATTGCTGGCCTTGGCCAATTCGGGGGCCAGGTCGCCGGTGGTGATGGCGACCTTGGTGTCGGGATCGGTGATGTAGTGCTTGAGCTCCTCGGCCCGGTTCATGGGGTTGACCGGCACCACCACCGCGTTGGCGCGCAGGATGGCGAAGTGCGCCATCACGAGCTGCGGGCAGTTCTGCATGCACAGCACCACACGGTCACCACGCTGCACGCCCAGGCGGGCCAGCCGCGCGGCCACGCGCTCTGCGCCCTCCATCAGCTGCCGGTAGCTCAGCGTGCGGCCAAAGAACACCAGCGCTGCTTTGTCCGGGTAGCGGCGCGCGCTGATGGACAGGTTGTCCCACAGCGAGGTGGACGGCAGCGTGATGGACTTGGGCAGGCGGCGGGGCCAGAACTTGTAGTGAGGGCGCATGGGGCAGGAATCCTTGTGAACAACACAGCCTAGTTCGCATGGTGCCTGAGGGCATTGGGGATGGCACTGATGTGGCGTCGCGCAGGCGACGCCTGCGGCGCACTCGCACAGCGATCATGATCCCCCGGCAACAAGTGGTTACGGCAGGCCGTGGGCTAACATCTTTGGCGAATTTCCCTTCTTCCGCTCGCCTCTTCCCCACCCCACACCACGACCTCGCCCACATGCTCACCGCCCTGTACTACGCCCTCATGCTTCTGGTCGGCTACTTCTGGTACCGGTATGGACAGAAGCTGCTGCGTCAGGGTCCACGCGATGAGAACGACCAGTTCACTAAACCGCCCGTCGGCCCCGTCGGCTTCGTGATGGTGACCGCGATCACGGGCTACTTCGCCTTCGCCGCCGTGCGCGCACTGGTGACGCGGGAGATTCCGTGCGTCGGCAAGGGCTGCAGGGGCCAGATATATACGCTGGCAGAGCACGCCGGGCAGTACTGGGCCAACCTCTTCTTCGTGGCATGGCTGGTGCTGGCGTTGGGCTATGCGATGTATGTGACGATCAAGATCTGGCGCATGGGGTAGGTACGCAGCCCACCACGGTCGGAAGCGCCCCGCACCGACAGCGTCTACAAACCCTGTCCGGCCCGCTCTTCGACGCGGCGGCTCTCGGCAATGATGGCTTCAGCGATCTCACGCGGACTCGCGTCAGCTTCTATCGCAAGAAATACCGGATGAACCTTGATGGCCAACACGGCCACCGAAGCGGGGCCGGTCGGGACGCGGCCACCCGGGAAGGCGGCAGCGTTTTTCTGAAAGAAGCAGGCAGCGTCCTTCATCGCACGCAAACGCTGCCGGGCTTGCTCAGATGAGAAGCTGAACTCCCAGGCTTTCACCCGCTCATTGATCCGTTCGCTCCAGCGCCCGTCGATGAACAGTCCCGTAGCGGCCAGGACCCGACAGTCAAACGTACGGCAGGTAGAAGGCCTGCTCACGTAGACAGAGCAGTTGCCAGCCTTCAGCATGGGGCAGTGCCCCGAGTCGAGATAGCCCATGACCGCGTGTCCCCGGGGCATGCCAGGCGCATGCATGAGCAATTGTGCGGGGATCTCAGCATGGGCGGGTTTGTCGGTCGGCAGGAGGTGAACAAACCTGCCGGCACTGCAACAGCCACGGCAACTGCCGCAGGGCACGTCCATGCCTGCCCCCGTCTCGAAGGAAACAAGCAGGCTCTGCAGCCACGCACCGAAATCTCCAGCATCGATCTTGATCGTTGATGTCATTGCCCGACCTTATCCACAGCGCGGCTTCCCGGGCAGCGCACCTGGCCGGTGGTCCTTCCGTCGCATGATTGCACGGGCCTTCAGCTATTGACCTGCGCCCACAGCTTGTCCAGCCGCTTCACGCTCACCGGCTGCGGGGTGCGCAATTCCTGCGCAAAAAAACTCACGCGCAGCTCCTCCAGCAGCCAGCGCAGCTCCTGCATGCGGGCGTCCACTGCCCCCTTGCGCTCGGCCACCAGGCGCCAGTAGCGCTGCTCCTGCGGGCGCAGTTCTGCCAGCCTGGCGGCGTCGCGGGCGGGGTCGGCGCGGTACTTGTCCAGACGCAGGGTGATGGCCTTGAGGTAGCGCGGGAAGTGCGCCAGCTGCGCCCACGGGGCCGCCGCGATGAAGTGCTTGGGCATGAGGCGCTGCAACTGCTGCTGCGCGTCGGCCGTGGCATCGGGCGCGTTCTTGGTGTCCTTGATCTTGCGGGCCGCCGCCGCGTACTCGGCGAGGATGGTGCCGGCCAGGCGCGCGACCTCGTTGGCAATCAACGTGAGGCGCCCACGCCCTTCTTCCACCCGGCGCTTGAAATCAGCCTCGTCGGTGGGCAGCGGGTCGAGGAGAAATGCGCGGTCCAGCGCCACGTCGATGATCTGAGTGCGCAACTCCTCTTGCGTGCCCAGGGGCATGTAGGCCACGGCCATCTTCTGCAGATCGGGGATGTTCTTTTCAAGGTACTTCAGCGCGTCCTTGATCTGCAGCGCAAACAGGCGGCGCAGGCCGGCGCGGTGCTTGGCCGCGGCCACTTCGGGCTCGTCGAACACTTCGATGGTGACAGCGTCGCCGCCGTCGATGAGCGCGGGAAAGCCGATCAGCGTCTGGCCGCCCTTTCGGATCTCCATGAGTTCTGGCAATTCACCGAACGTCCAGGCGGTGTAGCGCTGGCCGGCAGGTGTCGCATGGGAAATCGCAGGTGCAGGCGCCGTTTTTGCTATCTTTTTAGTAGCTTCTTGCGCTTTATTATCGGGCGCTGGAGCCACTTTTTGCTCTGATTTTCCGCCTTGCTCCCCGAGCTTGAGCCCCGCCAGCGCCTGAAACGCTCCGCGCGCCTTCGCGCCCCATTCAGCCTTCAAGGCACCCAGATTGCGGCCCTGCCCCAGCTGGCGGCCGTGCTCGTCCACCACGCGGAAGTTCATGAACAGGTGCGGGCTGAGCATGTCCAGCTTGAAGTCTGCCCGTTTCACATCCAGCGAGGTTTCGTCGCGCACCTGCTTGAGCAGCGCGTCTGTCAGGCTGCCGGTGCCAAAACGCTCGGGCGCATTGAACAGCGCGGCCAGGCGCGTGGCCGATTCGGGCAGCGGCACGAAGCGGCTGCGTGGGCGCTGGGGCAGGCTCTTGAGCAGCGCCTGGATCTTGTCCTTGAGCATGCCGGGCACCAGCCATTCGCAGCGCTCTTCGCTGACCTGGTTCAGCACGAAGAGCGGGACCGTCACGGTGATGCCATCGCGCGCGTCGCCGGGCTCGTGCAGGTAGCTGGCGGCGCAGTCCACCCCGCCCAGGCGCACCGTGCGCGGGAAGGCGTTGGTGGTGATGCCCGCGGCCTCGTGGCGCATCAGCTCTTCGCGGGTGAGCTTGAGCAACTCAGGCTGCTTTTTGACCTCTTCGCGGTACCACGCTTCAAAACTGTGGCCGCTGCACACCTCTGGCGGCAGTTGCTGGTCATAGAAGGCGTAGATGAGCTCATCGTCCACCAGCACGTCCTGGCGGCGCGACTTGTGTTCCAGCTCTTCCACCTTGGCGATCAGCTTCTGGTTGGCGGCCAGGAAAGGCAGCTTCGTTTCCCAATTGCCGCCCACGAGTCCTTCGCGGATGAAGATCTCGCGAGCGGCATGCGGGTCGACCTTGCCGAAGTTCACGCGGCGGTTGTTGTAGACCACGATGCCGTACAGCGTGGCGCGCTCCAGCGCCACCACCTCGGCGGACTTTTTCTCCCAATGGGGATCGAGCAGCTGCTTCTTCAGCAAGTGCCCGCCGATCTGTTCCAGCCATTGCGGCTCGATGGCGGCAATGCCCCGCCCGAACAGGCGCGTGGTCTCGACCAGCTCGGCGGCGATGATCCAGCGGCCTGGCTTCTTGTTGAGGTGCGCGCCGGGATGCTTGTAGAACTTGATGCCGCGCGCGCCCAGGTACCAGTCTTCCTCGTCGCTCCTGGCGCCTACGTTGCCCAGCAGGCCGGCCAGCATGGACAGGTGCAGCTGCTCGTAGCTGGCGGGCTGCGTGTTGATGGGCCACTTGTGCTCTGTCACCACCGTCAGCAGCTGCGTGTGGATGTCGCGCCACTCGCGCAGGCGCCGGATGCTGATGAAGTTCTGGCGCAGCAACTGCTCGTACTGCCGGTTGCTGAGCTTGTGGGTGGCTGCGGGTGCGGCAGGTACCGCTGGCGCCGCTGGCGAGGGGGCCGGCGCAGCACCGCGCCGCTCCACCGGCAGGTAGGCCTGCGAAGGCGCCTTTTGCGCCGCCATGGCGCGCTGCGCACGGGCCGACGGCAGGCTGGGCGCCCCGCCCCGCGCCTCGTTGATCCATTTCCACAGCTTGAGGTAGCCGCTGAACTCGCTCTTGTCGTCGTCGAACTTCGCGTGGGCCTGGTCGGCTTGCTGCTGCGCCTCCAGCGGGCGGTCGCGCACATCTTGCACGCTCAGGGCGCTGGCAATGATGAGCACCTCGTCCAGCGCCTTGCGCTCGCGCGCCTCGATGATCATGCGGCCCACACGAGGGTCCAGCGGCAGGCGCGACAGCTCCACGCCCATGGGCGTGAGTTCGTTGGCGTCATCCACCGCACCCAGTTCGGACAGCAACTGGTAGCCGTCGGCGATTGCGCGGCCCGAGGGCGCCTCAATGAACGGAAACTGTGCCACGTCGCCCAGGTGCAGCGACTTCATGCGCAGGATGACGCCAGCGAGCGATGAACGCAGGATTTCCGGATCGGTAAACCGCGGGCGGCTGCTGAAGTCCGCCTCGTCGTACAGGCGGATGCAGATGCCGTTGGCCACGCGGCCACAGCGGCCCGCGCGCTGGTTGGCGGCGGCCTGGCTGATGGGCTCGACCAGCAGCTGCTCCACTTTGCTACGAAATGAATAGCGCTTCACGCGCGCTGTTCCTGCGTCAATGACGTACCGGATGCCCGGCACGGTGAGCGAGGTTTCGGCCACATTGGTGGCCAGCACGATGCGGCGACCGGTGTGGCCGTCGAAGATGCGGTCCTGCTCGGCCTGTGACAGTCGCGCAAACAGCGGCAGCACCTCGGCGTTGCGCATCACCGGCTGGTGCGACAGGTGCTTGCGCAGGTGGTCAGCGGCCTCGCGGATCTCGCGTTCGCCGGGGAGGAACACCAGGATGTCCCCGCCGGCATTACCCGCCCACAACTCGTCCACACCGTCGGCAATGGCCTCATTCAGGCCGTAGTCGCGGCTTTCTTCGAACGGGCGGTAGCGCTGCTCCACCGGAAAGGTGCGGCCCGACACGTAGATGATGGGCGCTGGACCTTTGGCTGATTCAAAGTGCTTGGCAAACCGGTCCGCATCAATGGTGGCGGACGTGACGATGACCTTGAGGTCCGGGCGGCGCGGCAGGATCTGGCGGATGTAGCCCAGCAGAAAGTCGATGTTGAGGCTTCGCTCGTGCGCCTCATCGATGATGATGGTGTCGTAGGCCTTGAGCAGCGGATCGGTCTGCGTCTCGGCCAGCAAGATGCCGTCTGTCATGAGCTTGACGGAGGCATCGCGGCTGAGCCGGTCCTGGAACCGCACCTTGAAACCCACCACATCGCCCAGGGGCGTTTTCAGTTCTTCGGCAATGCGTTTGGCCACGCTGCTCGCCGCGATGCGGCGCGGCTGGGTATGGCCGATCAACTGCCCCTTCTGGCCTGGCTTGGCGTTGCATTTTCCCCGGCCCAGCGCCAGCGCGATCTTGGGCAACTGCGTAGTCTTGCCCGAGCCCGTTTCCCCGCACACGATGACGACCTGGTGCTTTCCGATGGCCGCCATGATCTCCTGGCGCTTGCCGGAAACGGGCAGCGATTCGGGAAACTCGATGTGCAAGGGGGCTAGCGCGGCGGGGTGTGCTGCAGCGCGTGTGGCGGCGGGGGTCTGGGAAGGCGCAGATTCGGTCATGAAGGGCCGCATTATCCGAGCGCGGCGTTGGGGGCGTGCAACACGGGGCATCCTCCATGCCCGGGGGCGGTGGTCCGCTGTGCTGCTTGCGCCCAAAATTCATACGGTTACGCAAGATTTCAGTATGTAATGCGCACCGGCGTGCGCCACTGCGGCCCGCAAAACAAAGAACTCCTGAACTCGCCGATGCTTCCGCAGTCCCGGGCCCGCTCCCGCCAGCCATCTCAAAGCGACTCCCATCCACTGCCCACTTCGCGCCGAGGCGTTCTCGCGTTGGCGGGTGCGGCCGCGGTGGCGCCGCTGCTGCCAGGGTGCGGCGGCGGCAGCAGCCCGGAGCCCTACCTGCCCGCCACCATCGCATGGGGCCGCAACGCGATTCGCGAAGCCACCGCGGCCCAAGGCGGCAAGGCTCGCGCGGCGTCCGTGGCGCTGCTGCACGAAGACCGCCTCGTCTGGCAGGAGGCATTTGGCATTGCGGGCTCGGTGCCCCACACGCTGGCGACCCCTGAGACGCGGTTCAACGTCGGTTCGGTGAGCAAGGTCCTTGCAGCTTTGGCAGTGATGATTCTGGTGGACCGCCGGCAGCTGGAGCTAGATGCCCCTGTGGTGGGCTATCTGCCGCAGTTCAAGATGTTGTCTCCCGGCTACCGCGACATCACGGTGCGGCACCTGCTGACCCATGCCTCCGGCCTGCCGGGGACCCATCTCCACCACCTGTTCGCCTTTGCGCCCCTGCCCGGCTACGCCGCCGAACTGGAGGCGACGCTGGCCGACCTGCATCTCAAGCATGCCCCGGGGACCATGGCGGTCTACTGCAATGATGGCTTCACGCTGGTGGAGCGGATCGTGGCAGCGGTCACCGGGCAAGCCTACCCCGCTTTCGTGCAGACGGCCATCTTCAATCCGCTGGGCATGGCGCGGTCCAGCTACACATTGCAGCCATTGCCCTCCGGCAGCTTCGCGCGTGGTGCCATCGGCGGTGTCGAGCAACGCCAGGAGTTCGTGATGGGCCACGCCACCGGCGGGTTGTGCACCACGCCGGGAGACATGATGAAACTCGCGGCCCTGCTCCTGCAGGGCGGCGAACATGGAGGGCAGCGCATTGTCTCGAAGGCAGGTCTGGCCGAACTGGGGAGCATGCAACACCCAGGCCTGCGCAACGTCCTCACACCGGACTGGCAGCCAGGTCTGGGGTGGGACAGTGTGCGACACCCGGGCCTCGAAGCCGCGGGTGTGGTCGCTTGGCAGAAAAGCGGCAGCACCATGTTCTACACCAGCGACTTTTTTGTGCTGCCGCGTGCGCGGCTGGCGCTGCTGCTCACCGGCAGTGCTGCCGAATTCATGCCTGGCCCCATTGCCGAAGGTATTCTGCTGCGCGCATTGCACGAGATGGGCACGCTGCGCACCTTGCCCCCGCCCGTGTCCACGGCCGCGCCAGCCCTGGCCACCACATCCGCCACGGCCGTGCAGGCGGTACTGGGCATTTACGGGCGCGCCACCAAACCCCTGAAAGCGCTCTCACCCGACAACCAGCGGATCGACCTGCGGGTGTGGAGCGCCAAGGCCCAAGGCTGGGAGCCGCTGAGCGAGGGGCTGCGGCTGCGCAGCGACGGCTGGTGGTGGTCAGATGCTCAGCCTGCGATTCACTACCGCTGGGAGCAGTCCGAAGGCCGCCGCTACCTGCTGTCCCGCGAGCGCGCCGCCGCAGGGCACTACTGGAGCACGACCCCGCTGGGACAACAGATGCCCCCGGCCCCCGGCCCGCTCCCCCCCGCCTGGACCGCGAGGCTCGCCACCACCTGGCAAGTGGCCAATGAAGCGCCCGATTCCATACCGCTGGCCATGGGGGCTGGCACTGCCACCTTGCAGGAACTGCCAGACCTGCCGGGCTACCTGTTCTGGGATGACAGCCAGTTCCTGCTGCCGCTGGCGCCGGACCGGGCCGGCATGACGGTGCAGGTGCCGCAGAACGCGGGCCGCGATCTCGTGGAGCTGGTGGTCACCACCCGCGAGCAGCAGGAGTGGATGCACGCAGCTGGCTGGGCGTACCGCCGGCTGGGTTGATACCCCCGGCCTGTACCGGCGCTCCACGATTTTGTTCCTTTTGCGCGACACATGCGCCGCCGCGGCGGTGCCAGTGCTTGCCACCCACGGCGCGCCTCGCCACAATCGCGCCTTTCCTTTTCAGCACCACGCGCACCATGGGCCCTATCGCCCCCCGCTCTGCTGAAACTGTTCTGGAGGTCATCACCATGTCGGTTCCCTTGTTCGCTCCCGCCTGACCACAGTCCACCGCCCCGGCTGGACTGTGCATTCGCGAGTCCCGCCACGGCCGACCAGCGCACCTTCGCACCCAGTGCGGCGCTCCACAAGCCCTGGCTACTTTGCCGGGGTTTTTTGTTTGTGGAATGCATGCACGTATGAGTGCCCAAAAACTGTCCCGGGCTTACGCCCAGGGTGAAATCAAGAAGCTGCGCCGCATGAAGCAGCCCTTGGTCCTGAAGCTCGAATCCTCGGGCGCCCCCCGCAACCCTGTGGCCACCGCGCTGGCCCAGCGCAGCCTGTCCAGCGCGGCAGGCAAGCACATCCGCAGCCAGAGCGCGCAGCGCCGCGCTGACAAGGTGGCCCTGCGTAAAGCCACCCAGGCCTCCCGCTTCTTCGAGAGCGAATGAACGAACTGAACAACAAGAACATGGATTTATCAACCCATCATCATCACCAGCAGCCTGATGCCGCCGCGCCTGGCGCGGATCATCAGCTGCTGGCCCAGCGCCAGCACACCCTGGCGGCCGCGGCCGCGCAGCTCAAGGCCGAGCTGGTGGGCATTGACGACGTGATCGACCGCGTGATCGACGCGGTGCGCGCGTGGTACGTGCTGCCCCAGCTCATCAGCCGCCCCGTCATCGTCTGCCTGTGGGGCCTGACCGGCACGGGCAAGACCCAGCTCACGCGCCGCTTGGCACAACTGCTGGGCTTCTACGACCGCTTTGTGGAAGTGCAGATGGACGGCTTCAGCCATGGCGCGAGCTACCGCAGCTCGTCCATCTCGGGCATGCTCGCCGACTCGGGCATCCACGAGGGCGCACCGGGCATCCTGGTGCTGGACGAGTTCCAGCGCTTTCGCACAGTGGACCGCAAGGGCGAGGAGGTCAAGGTCGAACGCTACCAGGATGTGTGGACGCTGTTATCGGATGGGCGCTTGCCGCCCGCGCTGAGCGCGCTGTCCAACATCGAGCGCAAGCTGGCCGATGCCCACTATGAAGCCGAGCGCGCAGAGGACGATGAGAACGAGCGCGCGGGCAAGAAGCCCTACCGCTTCCAGCTTGACGCCTGGGACGCGCAGGAGCTCAAGCGCATGCTCAAGCTCACCGAGCCCCTCGCCGAGATCATGCAGTGGCCGTCGTCCAAGGTGCTGGCCATGTACCTGCAGTTCCAGCGCTCGCACCAGGCCTGGGAGACGGACTACAGCAGTCTGCTGGTCTTCGTGTGCGGCAACCTCGACGAGATGTACCACGAGACCGCGCAACGCGTGGAAGACTGCGACACCGATGCAGACATCTTCCACCGCCTCACGCGCAAGCTCTCCATCATCGACGTGAAGAAGGCGCTTGCCGAGCGTTTCAAGCCCGAGCAGATTGCGCGGCTGGGCAACGAGCATGTCATCTACCCCTCGTTCAGCCGCGCCACCTACGAGCAGCTGATTCGCCAGCTGTGCGCCCGCTATGTGGAAGACGTGGCCGCGCAATGCGGCGTGCGCTTTGCCATCGGGCAGGACGTGCTCGATGAAATCTATGCCAACGCCGTGTTCCCAGCACAGGGCACGCGACCGCTGTTCTCGTCGGTGCACGCCATCCTGAGCGCCAACCTGGTCAAGGCCGCGCTCTGGGTGCTGGAGCAGTCGCTGCCGACCGCGCAGAGCTTTCGCATGGCGCTGGCGGCCGATCGGCGCCACTTGGTGGTCCAAGGCCACGATGCTGCAGGCAGACTGCAGACCTGCGAACTGCCCGTGACGCTGGAGCTCAACCGCCTCAAGCAGCGCGCCAATGCGGACTTTCGCGCGCTGCTGGCCGTGCATGAGGCGGGCCACGCCCTGACCTACTGCATGCTGTTCGGCCAGGCCCCGCAAGAGGTGAAGATCAATATCGCCTCCTTCGAGGGCGGCTACAACAGCTTTGCGGGCCTGAAAGTCACCACGCGCCAGAACGCGCTGGACATGATGTGCGTGGGCCTGGCCGGCCGCGTGGCCGAAGAGCTGGTGTTTGGCGAGATGGCCTGCACCACCGGTGCCGAGCAGGACTACAAGCAGGTCACCGCCGAAGCCGCGCGCTACGTGCGCCACCACGGGTTTGACGCACGCATCAGCCGCACCGACGCCACGGTGGAGATGGACAACCACATCAACACCGACGTAGGCCCCAGCAACGCCGCCATCGAGGAGTTGCTGCAGGCCCAGTACCGCCGCACCCAGGCTCTCCTGCGGGGGCAGCCGGCGGCACTACACGCACTGGTGGCTGCACTGATGGACCACGGCCTCATCTCCCAGGACGAAATGCAGGCGCTGTTGGCCGCACATGGCCTGCGGGTGGCCACTCGGCCGGCCGTGCCGGGCGGGGATGAAACCCTGGTGCTCGAGCCGTTTGCCGAACGGCTGGCGCAATTTCAGCGCCGTGGTGCCACACAATGACGCCTGGGGCCGCCACGGCGATTCTCAGCATGCTTATGATGCGCGCCTGAGCCAGGCGGCCTTCGGGCCGCCTTTTTCCATTGCCACGACCCACTGCCCTCTTCCACCCTTCCTGAGTGAGGACTCTGCACACCGCCATGTCCGCCGTTTTCAATTTCACCTTCGTGCCCTGGTTCCGCTCGGTGGCGCCCTACATCCACAAGTTCCGCAACCAGACCTTTGTGATTGGGCTTACGGGCGAAGCCATTGCAGCGGGCAAGCTGCACAGCATTGCGCAGGACCTGGCGCTGATCCAGGCCATGGGCGTGAAGATCGTGCTGGTGCACGGCTTTCGCCCCCAGGTGAACGAGCAGCTGGCGGCCAAAGGGCATGCGGCCAAGTACTCCCACGGCATCCGCATCACCGACTCGGTAGCGCTGGACTGCGCGCAGGAGGCCGCCGGCCAGCTGCGCTACGAAATCGAGGCCGCCTTCAGCCAGGGCCTGCCCAACACGCCCATGGCGGGCGCCACGGTGCGCGTCATCTCGGGCAACTTTCTCACGGCGCGGCCGGTGGGCATCGTGGATGGGGTGGACTTCCAGCACTCGGGCCTGGTGCGCAAGGTGGACGTGGGCGGCATCCAGCGCACACTGGACATGGGAGCTCTGGTTCTGCTGTCGCCTTTTGGCTTCTCACCGACGGGCGAGGCTTTCAACCTCGCCATGGAAGAAGTGGCCACCAGCGTGGCCATCGAGTTGCACGCCGACAAGCTCATCTTTCTGACCGAGGTGCCGGGCATCCGCATGAACCCACTGGAGCCCGAGAGCGACGACAACCCCATCGACACCGAACTGCCCCTGGCCACCGCCCAGGCCCTGCTCGCCCAGCTGCCCACCGCGCAGCAGCCCACCGACACCGGCTTTTACCTGCAGCATTGCGTCAAGGCCTGCAAAGGCGGCGTGGAGCGCAGCCACATCATCCCGTTTGCGCTGGATGGATCGCTGCTTCTGGAGGTGTATGTGCACGACGGCATCGGCACCATGGTCATCGACGAAAAGCTCGAGGAACTGCGTGAGGCCACCGTGGACGACGTGGGCGGCATCCTGCAACTGATCGAACCTTTTGAAAAAGATGGCACGCTGGTCAAGCGCGACCGGACGGAGATCGAGCGCGACATCGACGCCTACACCATCATCGAGCACGACGGCGTGATTTTCGGCTGCGCGGCGCTCTACCCCTATCCTGAAGCGAAAACGGCCGAAATGGCCGCCGTGACCGTGTCGCCGCAAAGCCAGGGCACGGGCGACGGCGAGAAGCTGCTCAAGCGCATCGAACAGCGCGCACGCCTCTTGGGGCTGGACAGCATCTTCGTGCTGACCACCCGCACCATGCACTGGTTCATCAAGCGTGGCTTCCAGCCTGTGGACCCGGACTGGCTGCCCGATGCGCGCAAGCGCAAGTACAACTGGGACCGGCGCAGCCAGGTGCTGGTGAAAAAGCTTTGACCCCAAGCGGCGCTGGAACATCCCCGATCCGTTCACGCTGAGCCTGTCGAGGCGCTGCGCAAGGTTTCGACAGCTCAGCCAGAACGGTTGGGGGCGGACGAAGGAACTTCACCCTCACCCATGGGTTCCACCCCGCTCTCAGCGCTTTGCGCTTCGCGCCCTCATCCCTGCCGCGCCGCGACCACCGCCCGTGCCACCTGCGCGATGGCCGCATCGCGCTGCTCGGGCGAGGCTTTGGACCGCGTGAGATAGCACGTCACCACCACCGGTGCACCGCCGCCCGGCGGCCACAGCACGGCAATGTCGTTGGCCGTTCCGCTGTCGCTGGCCGTTCCCGTCTTGTCGCCCACCTTCCAGCCCGGAACTCCGGCGCGCAGGCGCTTGTCGCCGGTGCTGGTCTCCACCAGCCAGCGCTGCAGCCACGCGCGCGAGGTGGGTGTGAGCGCATCGCCCAGTACCAGCTTTTGCAGTGTCTGCAGCATCGCCTGCGGCGTGGTGGTATCGCGCGGGTCGCCCACGGCTGCTTCGTTCAGCGCGGGCTCGGTGCGGTCCAGCCGCGTGACCTGGTCGCCCAGTGACCGGACGAAGGCTGTGAATGCGGCCGGCCCACCGTGGCGCGCGAGCAGCAAATTGGCAGCGGTGTTGTCGCTCAGGCTCACGGTGGCGGCGCAGAGTTCACCCACTGTCAGGCCGCCGCCATCTCCCGCGCGCGCACCGCTGACCGGCGAATGCGCCACCACGTCGGCCTTGGCGTAGTGCACCCGCGCGTCCAACCGCTCACGGCCCTGGTCCACCAGCGCCATCATCCAGCCCGCCAGCACTGCCTTGAAGGTGCTGGCCATGGCAAAGCGCTCGTCTTGGCGCCAGCCCAGCGCCAAGCCCGAACCGGTGTCCAGCATGGCCACGCCCAGCCGGCCCTGCGCGGTGCGCTCAATGCCAGCCAGGGTGTCCGTCCACCGGCGCGTCGCGGCCTCCTCGCCGAAGGCGCGGCTGGAGCTGGCACAGCCCCACAGCGGCAACGCCGCAGCGGTGATCAACCCCAAGGAAAACTGTCGTCTTTGCATAAAAAATCTGCGATGAGTAAAGGAGGACCCGAACAATATCGGTGCGGCGCCTCTGACACCATCGACAATAATTGCCGCCAAACCCAAGAAAAACTTCAGTCTCGCCATGCACCTGCCGCTCAACGCCCTGCGCGCTTTCGAAGCGTCGGCCCGTCACCTGAACTTGACGCGCGCAGCCGACGAGTTGCACGTGACGCAGACCGCCGTGAGCCAGCACATCCGCAAGCTGGAAGACCGCCTGGGCAAGCCGCTGTTCCGCCGCCTGCCGCGCGGGTTGGCGCTGACGGATGAAGGCCAGGCGTTGCTACCGGTGGTGGCGGAGTCGTTCGGCAACCTGCAGCGCGCGCTGGAGCAGCTGGGCGACACTCGCCCGCGCGAAGTGCTGACCGTGGGCGCCGTGGGCACCTTTGCGGTGGGCTGGCTGCTGCCGCGGCTGCGCCACTTTCAGCAGGCCTGCCCGTTTGTGGACCTGCGCCTGCTCACGCACAACAACCGCGTGGACATGGCTGGCGAAGGGCTGGATCTCGCGATCCGCTTTGGAGACGGTGCCTGGCACGGCACGCATGCCGAGCGCATCATGGAGGCACCGATGTCCGTGATGTGCGCTCCCGCACTGGCCCACGGGTTGCGCACCGCTGCCGACCTGGCGCGACAACCCTTGCTGCGCAGCTACCGCACGGACGAATGGTCGGCCTGGTTCGACGCTGCGGGAGCCCCCTGCCCCGTGGTGCGCGGCGCGGTGTTCGACTCCTCCCTCACGCTGGCAGAGGCGGCTGCGCAAGGCGCGGGCATGGCTCTGCTACCGGTGAACATGTTCACGCGCGAGCTGCAACAAGGCCGGCTGGTGCAACCTTTCGCGCTGGAACTGCGGCGTGGGGCCTACTGGCTCACACGCCTCCAATCGCGGCCCGCCACCTCGGCCATGACCGCCTTCAGCGCTTGG
>NZ_JALEGG010000149.1 GCF_022763525.1 Acidovorax sp. | reverse complement strand
CCGCAGCGCATCGGGCCTGGAGTTTCTGCGCGGGGTGGTGCTGGGCTACGAGGTGTCCACGCGCATCGGCGTGGTGCTGGGTCGGCCGCACTACCAGTTCTGGCACAGCACGGGCACTGTGGGCAGCTTTGGCGCGGCTGCCGCTGTGGGCGGCGTGCTGCAGCTGCAGGGGCCGGCGCTCGCCCATGCGCTGGCGACGGCCGCCACCTTCGCGGCCGGGCTGCAGCAGGCCTTCCGCATGGATTCGATGTCCAAGCCGCTGCATGCCGGCCGCGCAGCCGAGGCCGGACTGCTGGCCGCGCAGTGCGCCGCAAGGGGCTTGACGGGTTCGCTGGACGTGCTGGACGGTGAAACCGGGCTCGGACGGGCGATGAGTAACGGGCCTGACTGGGCCGGCGTGGGCGCCACCCTGGGGCAAGACTTTCACATCACCCGGCTGACCTTCAAGAACCACATCGGTTGCGGCCACACGTTTGCTGCCATCGACGGGGCGCTGGAGCTGCGCCAGCGCCACCAGCTGCGGGCAGAGGACATCCGCACCGTGCGGGTGGGCACGTACCGCCCCGCGCTGGACATTGCCTGCTACGCGCGCCCCACCACGGCCAACGAGGCGCGCTTCAGCCTGCCCTACGTGGTGGCGACCGCGCTGACCCACGGCAGCGTGCGGCTGGCGGCCTACGAACCACAACGCCTGAACGATCCCACTACCCGCGCGCTGATGGAACGCATGACCGTGGAGGTGGACCCGGCACTGGACGCCGCCTTCCCCGGCCAGCGGTCCGCGCGCATCGAGATCGAGACCGTGGACGGCCAGTGCCTTGCGCACTTTCAGCCCAACCGCAAGGGCGACCCGGAACTTGCGCTCACCGACACGGAACTGGAAGGCAAGTTCCTGGAGCTGGCCGAGCCCGTGATCGGCACCGCGCGTGCGCAGACGCTGCTGTCCAGGATCTGGTCGCTCGACCAGAGCGCCGACGTGATGCTCTGAGCCCCTGCGTGGGCATTGCGCAGCCGGCGTGCGGGTAATCCATCTCCTCGCACCCGCTGGGCTTGGCCTACAACCATAGGACTTCCTCCATCCCAATTCGAGAACAGTCCTTCATGCACCAAGCCCCTCGATCCCTTCGCGCGTCGCGCCGCACCGCACTCCACGCTTTCCTGACCCTCGCCCTCGCCGGCGGAGCCGCCGCCTGGATCGCGCCAACCCATGCGCAGACCGCCTGGCCCACGAAGCCTGTGCGCATCGTCGTGCCCTTTGCGCCCGGCGGCACCACCGACATCCTGGCGCGCGCCATGGCGCCGGAGCTTTCCAAGGCCTTCGGCCAGCAGTTCATCGTGGACAACCGCGCTGGCGCCGGCGGCAATGTGGGGGCCGAGGTGGTAGCCAAGTCCCCGGGCGATGGCTACACCCTGCTCATGGGCACCGTGGGCACGCATGGCATCAACCGGGCGCTGTATGCCAAGCTGCCTTACGACCCCATCAAGGACTTCGTGCCCATCACCCTGGTCGCCGCTGTGCCCAATGTGATGGTCATGAACGTCGACAAGGCCAAGGCCCTGGGCGTGGCCAATGTGCAGGATTTCATCCGCGTGGCCAAGGCGCAGCCGGGCAAGCTGAACATGGCTTCCAGCGGCAACGGCACCTCCATCCACCTCGCGGGCGAGCTGTTCAAGAGCATGACAGGCACCTACATGCTGCACCTGCCCTACCGCGGCTCAGGGCCAGCGCTTATGGACATGGTGGCGGGCAACGCCGATGTGATGTTCGACAACCTGCCGTCCTCCATGGCGCAGATCAAGGCTGGCAAACTGACCGCGCTGGCAGTGACCAGTTCGGAGCGCTCAAGCGCCCTGCCCGACGTGCCCACGGTAGAGCAGGCGGGCGGCGCCCTGCTCAAGGGCTACGAGGCCAGTTCGTGGTTCGGCCTGCTGGCCCCTGCGGGCACCCCGCAGGACATCGTGAACCGCGTCCAGCAGGAAGTGGCCAAGTCACTTGCCACGCCGGCCATGAAGGAGCGGCTGGTGGCACAAGGGGCCATCCCGGGGGGCAACACGCCCGCCGAATTCGCGCGGCACATCGACAGCGAGCACAAGAAGTGGGCCCAGGTCGTCAAGACCTCGGGCGCCAAGGTGGACTGAGAACAGGTGTGCAAGGCGCGGTGTGCAGCCAATAGCTGCGAGATCGCGAACAGGCTCTAAACGCCCCAGACGACGTCCACGTCTGCCGCCGCGCTGCGCTTGAGCATCTCGATGAGCGGCACCACGCGCTGCCGCAGGCGCACCGCGTCCTTGCGCTGCTCGGCCGCGTCGGCATCGTCACCCTCCTCTGCCGCCTGGGCCTGTACCCGCGCTTCTTCGTCCGCCACGGCGGCCTCCAGCGCGGCAATGGCCGCCGGGATCTGGGCCACGGTCACGATGCCGCTGGCGCCTGGGGTCTTGCCCATGATGGAAACGATCTGGCGGCCATGTGGCTCCAGCATGATGAGGTCGGCGGCGGCGCGGGATTTGAACTTGTAGAGCATGCAGAAGCGGGTTGAAAAGGGACGTTGAAGACGGATCAGGAAGGCGCGTACATGTAGTCGCGTGTGAAGGGGTAGTCCGATTGTGCCCCCGCCAGCGGCCCCGTGCCAGCACCGCCGTGGGGCTTGCTGGCCAGCATCTGGTGCAGCGCCATCCAGCCGCGCTCAAAGCCGAGGGCGCTACCCGCGAGGTACAGCCGGTAGGCGCGCAGGATCCTTTCTGCGTCGTTGTCACCGACTGTTTCCGCCAGCACCGCGCGCGCAGCAGGCAACTGGGCTTCCAGTCCATCCGACCAGGCCCACAGGGTGCGCGCATAGTGCGGACGCAGGTTTTCGGTATCCACCATCTCCAGCCCCGCGCGGGCCATGTCGTGCAGCACGGTGCTCACATGCAGCAACTCCCCGCCAGGGAAGATGTACTGCTCCACGAACTCGCCCATGCCCGCGCCTAGCTGGGCGTTGTCCACGCCCCCCGCAGTGATGCCGTGGTTGAGCACGAGCCCCCCCGGGCGCAAGAGGCGCGCCACGGTGCCAAAGTAGCGCTCCATCTGCGCGCGGCCCACGTGCTCGAACATGCCCACCGAGGCGATCTTGTCGAAGGGCTGTGCCACTTGCAGCTCGCGGTAGTCGCACAGCTGCACGCGGACCCGGCCCTCCAGGCCGCGCGCTTGGATCAGCTGCTGCACATGGGCATGCTGGTTGCGCGACAAGGTGATGCCGGTGGCATCAACTCCGTAATGTTCGGCCGACCACAAAAGCAAACCGCCCCAGCCGGCACCGATGTCCAGGAACCGCTCGCCCGGCGACAGGCGCAACTTGCGGCAGATGTGGTCGAGCTTGGCCTCCTGTGCCTGGGCCAGCGAAAGATCGGGCGTGCGGTAGTAGGCACACGAATAGACGCGGCGGGGGTCCAGCCACAGCGCATAGAACGCGTCAGACAGGTCGTAGTGGAACTGCACATGCCGGGCATCGTGCGCCAACGTGTGCGCCGCCATGGAGCGCGCGCGGGCCAGCACCCGCTGCCACCAGCCGTGGTGCTCATCGCGGGCGGGGTCGCGGATGAGGAGGCCGGCCGCCGCCGCCATCAGATCGCGCATGCCCCCCTCCAGCGCCACGCGCCCTTCCACGATGGCGGCGCCCACGCGGCCGATCTCGCCGCTGGCCAGCGCGACCAGCGCGAGTCGGTCGCGGAAGCGCAGAGTGACCGCGGGATTGGGCGCACCCAGCTGCCGGCCCGCCGGCAGCTCGACAGCCAGCGGCACTGGCAGGTTCGCCAGGCGGCCTTCCAGGGCGTGGAGCAGGTGCTTCATGCGCGGGATTCTTGGAGGGTCCCGCCCGCGCGTCAACGGGCGCAGCCTTCTGTGCGGCCGTGTCCTACAAAACCGGCCGAAGTGCGCCCAGGGCCGGCCCCATTGACACCAATTTGTTTAGGTCTAAACTATTTCCACATGAACATCCTCTGCATTGGCGGCGGTCCCGCAGGCCTTTACTTTGCCCTGCTGATGAAGCAGCAGAATCCCACGCACCGAGTCACGGTGGTCGAGCGCAACCGGCCGTTCGACACCTTCGGCTGGGGCGTGGTGCTGTCGGACCAGACGCTGGAGAACTTGCGCGCCGCCGATGCGCCCACGGCTGCGCTCATCGGCGATGCCTTCAACCACTGGGACGACATCGAGGTGTTTTTCAAGGGCCGCAGCGTGCGCTCCACGGGCCACGGCTTTTGCGGCATCGGCCGCAAGCGGCTGCTCAACATCCTGCAGGACCGCTGCCTCGCGCTGGGGGTGGAATTGGTGTTCGAGACCGACGTGGCCGACGACCAGGCATTGGCCGCGCAGTACGGCGCCGACCTGGTGATCGCGAGTGACGGCCTCAACAGCCGCATCCGCACCCGCTATGCCCACGTGTACCAGCCCGACATCGACCTGCGCCAGTGCCGCTTCGTGTGGCTGGGCACGAAGAAGAAATTCGACGCCTTCACCTTTGCCTTCGAGCAGACCGAGCACGGCTGGTTCCAGGCGCACGCCTACCAGTTCGACGCCGACACCTCCACCTTCATCGTCGAAACACCGGAGGCCGTGTGGAAGGCCCACGGCCTGGACCAGATGGAGCAGCCCGAAGCGATTGCGTTTTGCGAAAAGCTGTTTGCCAAATACCTGGACGGCAACGCGCTCATCAGCAACGCCACCCACCTGCGCGGCTCAGCCAACTGGATCCGCTTTCCGCGCGTGATCTGCAACACCTGGGTGCACCGCGAGACGATGGGCGGCAAGCGCGTGCCCATCGTGCTGATGGGTGATGCGGCGCACACGGCGCATTTTTCGATTGGCAGCGGCACCAAGCTGGCGCTGGAAGACGCCATCGACCTCGCCAACGAGTTCGCCACGGGCCTGCCCATGGACGAGGTGCTCACGCACTACGAGGCGCGCCGCAGCGTGGAAGTGCTCAAGATCCAGAACGCCGCGCGCAACAGCACCGAGTGGTTTGAAAACGTGGCGCGCTACGCCGGCATGCCCGTCGAGCAGTTCACCTACTCCTTGCTCACGCGCAGCCAGCGCATCAGCCACGAGAACCTGCGCTTGCGCGACGCCGCGTGGCTGGAAGGCTATGAGGCCTGGCTGGCGGGCGGCAAGGCAGCAGTCCCACCGATGCTCACGCCCTTCACCCTGCGCGGGGTGACGCTCAAGAACCGCATCGTCGTCTCGCCCATGGCCACCTACAGCGCGGTCGAGGGCGTGCCGCAGGATTTCCACCTGGTGCACCTGGGCGCGCGGGCGCTCGGCGGCGCCGCGTTGGTGATGGTGGAAATGACCAGCCCCACGCCCGAGGGCCGCATCTCCCCCGGCTGCACGGGCCTGTGGAACGATGCGCAGCAGGCCGCCTTCACGCGCATCGTGCAGTTCGTACACGCCAGCAGCAGCGCCAGGATCGGCATGCAGCTGGGCCACAGCGGCCCCAAGGGCTCCACCCGTGTGGGCTGGGAGGGCACGGACGAACCGCTGGAAGCAGGCAACTGGCCCCTGCTGGCT
>NZ_JALEGG010000148.1 GCF_022763525.1 Acidovorax sp. | reverse complement strand
GGGAAGGGCATGGGTCGATCTTAGGAGCCTGCTGCGGCCGCACTGGCCGTTTTCGGACATGTGCCTGCAGAGCGCAGGGTCGGGGCCGGGGGGCTGGTGGGGCACGCCTACAATGCCAACCGACTTTTCAACCCTCTCGCGAAAGGCCTTCTACGTGCAACCCACGCCCGCCATTTTCAAAGCCTACGACATCCGCGGCATCGTCCCATCGACCCTGAACGAAGAAGTGGCTCGGGGCCTGGGCCGTGCTTTTGGCACCGCGGCCCGTGCCGAGGGGCAGACCACGGTGGCGGTGGGGCGTGATGGGCGCCTGTCAGGGCCGGCCCTGGCGGCGGCGCTGATCCAGGGCCTGGTCGAGGCGGGCATCACGGTGATCGATGTGGGCCGCGTGACCACGCCCCTGCTGTACTTCGCCGCCAGCACGCTGTGCGCGAGCGGCATCCAGGTGACGGGCAGCCACAACCCCAAGGACTACAACGGCTTCAAGATGGTGCTCAATGGCCGCGCCATCTATGGCGAAGAGATCCAGGCGCTTCGCCGCACCATGGAACAGGAAAGCTGGCAACTGGTGCCCGGCGGCTCCGTGCGCCAGGCCGATGTTCTGCCTGCCTATACGGAGCGCATCGTGGGCGACGTGAAGCTGGCCCGGCCGGTCAAAGTCGTCGTCGACTGCGGCAACGGCATTGCGGGCGCCTCGGCCCCGGCGATCTTCCGCGCACTGGGCTGCGAGGTGGTCGAACTGTTCTCGGAGGTGGATGGCAATTTCCCCAACCATCACCCCGACCCCAGCAAGCCCGAGAACCTGCGCGATCTGATCGAAGCCCTACAGACCAGCGACGCCGAGCTGGGGCTGGCCTTCGATGGCGACGGGGATCGCCTGGGGATTGTGACCAAGGACGGCAGCAACATCTTCCCTGATCGCCAGATGATGCTGTTCGCGCAGGACGTGCTCTCGCGCGTGCCGGGCGCCGAGATCATCTTCGACGTGAAGTGCACGCAGCGCCTGGCACCCGCCATTGCCGCGGCAGGCGGCGTGCCCGTGATGTACAAGACCGGCCATTCGCTCATCAAGGCTCGCATGAAGGAAACCGACTCGCCCCTGGGGGGCGAGATGAGCGGCCACATCTTTTTCAAGGAGCGCTGGTACGGCTTCGATGACGGCACCTATGCCGGCTGCCGCCTGCTGGAGATTCTGAGCCGCAGTGCCGACCCGAGCGCTGTGCTGAACGCGTTACCCACCAGTCACAGCACCCCGGAGCTGAACGTCGCCTGCGCCGAAGGGGAGCCCCACCGGTTGACGGCAGAGCTGCAAGCTCTGGCCCAGCAGACCTTCACGGCGCCCGCCGAGGCCAGCACCATTGACGGCTTGCGCGTGGATTGGCCCGACGGCTTTGGCCTGATCCGCGCCAGCAACACCACGCCCGTGCTGTCCCTGCGTTTTGAAGGCCAAACCCCGGAGGCCCTGGTCCGCATCGAGGGGGCCATGCTGGCCCTGCTCAAGCGTGTCAAGCCCGATGCCCAGGTGGGCGCGGCGAGCCACTGACGCGCCGCAAGCCGCCGCCCGCCTCGCTGCCATGGCGTTGCCTGATTCCGTCACCCGCAAAGATCCCAGCCGCTGCGTATGAAGCCCTCCCTGTCCACCCCTTTGCGCGTTGCTGCCGCTCAGTCGCCCTCGGCACCAGGCGATGTGGAGCGCAATGTGCAGACGCACCTGGCCTTTGTGCGGGCGGCCGTGTACGAGCGCGTGCAGGTGCTGGTGTTTCCCGAGCTCTCGCTCACGGGGTACGAGCCCCATCTGCTGGCGGCGCATGTGCTTCACCCCGACCACCCGGCGCTGGCGCCCTTGCGTCAGGCCGCGCGCGACCATGGCATGGTGCTGGTGGTGGGCGGGCCCGCCGCGCCGGTGGTGGAGGGGGCTGCGCCCGCAATCGGGGCCTGGGTGCTGGGGCCGGACGGCTCGGTGGCGCTCTATCGCAAACGGCACCTGCACGATTCCGAGGCGCAGTTCGCCAGCGCTGGCACCGAGGACGCGCAAGTGCAACTGCTGGCCGGCGAGCCCACGGGGATGGCCGTGTGTGCGGACATCACCCACCCCGAGCACGCCCAGGCGGCGCACGACGCGGGCGCCGCCCTGTATGCCGCGGGCGCGCTGATCTCTCAGAAAGGCTACGGCCCCGAGTCGGCCATGCTGCAAGGCTATGCCCGGAACCACGACATGGCCGTGCTGCTGGCCAACTACAGCGGCGAGACAGGTGGGTACGTCAGCGCGGGCAAGAGCGCCTTCTGGGCACCCGGCGGACGCTGCGTGGTCGCGGCGCAGGGTGACGCGCCGTGCATGGTCTGGGCGGCCCGTGGCGACAGCGGTTGGACCGGTGCGGTGGTGGAGCTTGCGAGCTGAACGCCACCCCATGCTGGCCATCGCCAACCGCTCTTTCTGCAGGTGTTTGCGCTTCGCTCCATGACGGCCGCCCGCACGCTGTATTCGCTCATCACCTGGTGCGCGCAGCCTCTTTTGCGCCGCAAGCTGCGCCGCCGCGCAGTGGCCGAGCCGGGGTACGGCCATGCGGTGGGCGAGCGTTTCGGACGCTATTCGGCCTCGCAAGGCGGCGTCACCCCGGCGGGCAGTAGCGATAGCGACGCGCACGGCCAATGGGTGTGGATCCATGCCGTCTCGCTGGGCGAAACGCGCGCGGCGGGGATCCTGCTGGCCGCGTTGCGCGAACAGATCCCCGGCATGCGGCTGCTGCTCACCCACGGAACGGCCACCGGGCGGGCCGAAGGCCAGAAGCTGCTGCGCCAAGGTGACCTGCAGGTATGGCAGCCCTGGGACACACCCGGGGCTGTGGCGCGCTTCCTGCGCACGTTTCGCCCCGCCATCGGCATCCTCATGGAAACCGAGGTGTGGCCCAACCTCGTGGCCGGCTGTCAGCGGCGTGGCGTACCCCTGGTGCTGGCCAACGCGCGGCTCAACGACAAGTCCCTGCGCCAGGCGCTGCGCCTGGCACCCCTGGCGCGCCCGGCCTACCGGGGGCTCGCGGCCGTATGGGCACAAACCCATGACGACGCCGCCCGGCTGCAATCCATCGGCGCGCCGGTGCGCGGCGTGTTCGGCAACCTCAAGTTCGACGTCGTGCCCGACTCCGCCCAGATCGCCCAGGGCCGCGCGTGGCGCGCCCAGGCAGGGCGCCCGGTGGTCCTGCTGGCCAGCAGCCGTGAGGGCGAAGAAGCGATGTGGCTGGAGCAGTTCAAGCGAAAACAGCCTCCAGCGCAGGATGGACAAGCGCAGGCAGCTATCAATACCGGAGCAAACGGCGAAGCGGGCGGGGTGCAGTGGCTCATCGTGCCGCGCCATCCCCAGCGGTTCGACGAAGTGCAGCAGCTGCTGGAGGGTGCCGGGCTCAGCGTCTCGCGCCGCAGCCGCTGGGCGTCCAGCCCCGAGCCTGCCGACGTGTGGCTGGGCGACTCCCTGGGCGAAATGGCCCTCTACTACGGCCTGGCTGATGTGGCCCTGCTGGGCGGCAGCTTCGCGCGCCTGGGTGGCCAGAACCTGATCGAGGCCGCCGCCTGCGGCTGTCCCGTTGTGCTGGGACCCCATACCTTCAATTTTGCGGAGGCGTCCGAGCTGGCCTGCGCGGCCGGGGCAGCGCTACGCGTGGCCGACATGGCCGCTGGCGTGGCGCAGGCCGTGGCGCTGGCGGAGGACGCCCCACAGCAGGCCGCAGCCAGCGACCGCGCTACGCAGTTTGCCGCCGCGCACCGGGGGGGCGCGCGGGCTACGGCGCAAGCGGTTCAGGCCTTGTTGCAGGCCTGAATCCTCGTCTTCAAGGCTTGACCAGCAGCGCGTTGATCGCTTCGATGTCCTGCAGCGTCAGCGTGCCCGCCGCCTGGCGCAGCTTGAGCGTTCCGAGCAGCACGTTGTAGCGCGCCTGGGCCAGGTCGCGCTTGGTCTGGAAGAGCTGGCTTTGCGCGTTGAGCACATCGATGTTGATCCGCACGCCCACCTGGTAGCCCAGCTTGTTGGCATCGAGCGCGCTCTGGCTGGAGGCCTCGGCGGCTTCCAGCGCCTGGACCTGGCCCTGGCCGGACTGCACGCCAAAGAAGGCAGCGCGCGTGGCCTGGGCCACGTTGCGGCGGGTGGTTTCGAGGTCGGCGCTGGCCTTCTCTTCCAGGGCCAAGGTTTCCTTGACGCGGTTTTGCACGGCAAAGCCGGCAAAAAGGGGCAGATTGAAGGCCACACCCACGCTGGCGCTGTTGGTGCGGTTGTTCACGCCGGGCGCCGTGATGGTGCCGTTCGGGTTGCGCGTCACGTTGTAGCCCACCTGCAGGTCCAAGGTGGGCAGGTGGCCGGTCTCAGCTTTTTTCGTTTCGAGACGGGCGATGTCCAGCGCGATGGCAGCCTGGCGAACGCCGGGTTGCTGGTCGCGCGCGGTGTCCACCCATGTGGCAACGTTGTCGGGCTGCACCGTGGGCAGCTGGACCGGCAGCGCCAGCGGCTGGGGCTTGGCACCGCTGATGCCCACCAGCTGGTCGAGCGCCAGGCGCTTGACGCGCAGGTCGTTCTCGGCGGCGATCTCTTGCGCCACCACCAGGTCGTAGCGGGCCTGCGCCTCGCGCGAATCGGTGACGGTGGTGGTGCCCACCTCGAAGTTGCGCTTGGCGGAGGCCAGTTGTTCCGAAACGGCGGCTTTTTGCGCCTGCACGAAGGCAAGGGTGTCCTGCGCGGCCAGCACATCGAAATAGGCCTGGCTCACGCGCACCAGCAAGTCTTGCGAGGCGGCATCCAGCTGCGCCTGGGCCACGTCGACGCCGCGCTGGCCTTGCTCCAGCGTGATGCGGTTGGCGGGGCGGTACAGCGGCTGCGAAGCCTGCACGCCCACCGTCTGCGTGGTGCCGGTGTTTTCCACAGGGGGGCGGCTCAGCTCCACATTGGCGCGGCTGAGGCCGGCCGTGAGCCCGGCGCTGGGCAACAGACCGGCGCGGGCCTGGTCGGCGCGGCGTGCGGCTGCATCGAGCTGTGCCCGGGCTGACTGCCAGGCGGTGTCATAGGTGCGCGCCGACTCGACCAGTTCCAGCAGGCTCTGGGCGTGCGCCGGGGCACTCAGCGCCGCGACGAGCGCCAGGGACAAAACGGACAGGGAAAGAGGCCGTAGCGGGGTCATGGAGGTCCTTCGGAAGAGTCAGCTGATCGAAAAAGGGGCACAAAACGGGTGAAGCGGGCGACGGGGCGGGGGGCAACGCATTGCTCGCCCTCGTCACGCCCATCAGTAGCGGGGCACGGCCGGGTCGCGCTCATGCGACCACGCGTCGATACCGCCGGTGATGTTGGCGACCTGCTCAAAACCGTTGTGCTGCAGGAATGCGGCCACGCGCAGGCTGCGGGCGCCGTGGTGGCACAGGCAAGCAATGGGGCGTTGGGCCTGGCGGGCGGCATCCAGCTCGGCCAGACGCCCAGGCAGTTCGCCCATGGGGATGGCCACCAGCTCGAAGCCGTCGGCGCGCACGCTGGCGGTCTGCAGCTCCCACGGTTCGCGCACGTCCAGCACCAAGGGTTGGCCGCCTTGCGGTGCGGCGGCGAACCAGGCAGACAGCTGGGCGGGGCGAACGTGGTCGATCATGAAAAACTCCGAGGGAAAAACCCGAAACTCAGAACGTGAAGCCGGACGGCTCGGGAAAGTGCTGCAGGCGCGGCGCGATGGTGTCCCACGGCGAGGTGGTCTCAAACCGGTCTCCGTTGCGGCGCGTGACAGTGAAGCGCATCACGGGGTCGCTGCCGACGATGGCGCCCAGGCGTCCGCCGTCGCGCAGCTGGGAGAGCAGGGCGGCCGGCACTTCAGCCACGGAGCCGCTCAGCAGAATGACATCGAACGGGCCATCGGGAATCGCATCGCGGGCGCCGTCGGCCTGGCGCACATCGGCGTTCTGGATGCCGGCGTCGCGCAGGTTTTCGCGGGCCATTTCGGCCAGCTCGGGGTGGATTTCGAGCGACACCACGCGCTCGGCGCGGTGGGCCAGCAGGGCGGCCATGTAACCCGAGCCCGCGCCGATCTCCAGCACGCGGTCCGTCGGCTTGATTTGCAGGTCTTGCAGGATGCGCGCCTCCACGCGTGGCTGCAGCATGCTCTGGCCGCGGCGCACGGCCTCTTCGGCGTCGTTGCCCAGCAGGGGCACTTCGATGTCCATGAACGCCATGCTGCGGTAGGCCGGAGGAACAAAATCCTCGCGGCGAACCACCGCCAGCAGGTCCAGCACGTCCGCGTCCAGCACGTTCCAGGGGCGGATCTGCTGCTCGATCATGTTGTAGCGGGCCTGTGCAACCGGGTCGTGGGTGTTGGCAAGCGTGTTCAGGGGCAGGTTCATGGTTACTCCGTGGGAACTGGTGGCGGGACGATCAGGACAAACCCTCGATTTTAGAGGGCTTGGGAGCCGTGCCACCGCGCCCCATCTTGCGCAGCGCCCAGTTCGCCAGATCGTCCATGTAGCAATACACCACCGGCACCACCACCAGCGTCAGCAGCGATGAGGTGATCACCCCGCCAATCACCGCCTGGCCCATGGGGGCCCGCTGTTCCGAGCCTTCCGACAGCGCAAAGGCGAGCGGCACCATGCCGAAGATCATGGCCAGCGTGGTCATCAGGATGGGGCGCAGCCGCACGCGGGCGGCCAGCAGCAGCGCGTCGGCACGCGGCAGGCCGGGCACGGTCTGGCCGGCGTCGTTCACATGCTCCTCGCGGGCGCGGATGGCAAAGTCCACCAGCAGGATGGCGTTCTTGGTCACCAGGCCCATCAACATCACCACGCCGATGATGGAGAACATCGACAGCGTGGAGCGGAACATCAAGAGCGCCAGCACCACGCCAATGAGCGTGAGCGGCAGCGAGGTCATGAGCGCCAGCGGCTGCAAAAAGCTCTTGAACTGGCTCGCGAGGATCATGTAGATGAAGATGATCGCCATGGCCAGCGCCGAGATGGCGTAGCCGAACGATTCGGCCATGTTCTTGGTGGACCCGCTGAACTGGTAGCGGTAGCCGGGCGGGAAGCTCACTTCCTCCAGCGCCTTCTTGATGTCGTTCGACACTTCGCCCGCCGAGCGCTGCGCCACGTTGGCGTTCACGGCCACTTCGCGGGTCAGGTCGCGGCGGTTGATCTGGTTGGCGCCGGTAGATTCGGTCACGCTGGCCACCTGATTCAGGCGCACGATGCGGGTGGCACCATCCGCGCCAGCCAGCGCAAAGGGCAGGCGCTCCAGGTCGGCGGGCTGGGTACGGGCTTCGGGGGCCAGGCGCACGTTCACGTCGTAGGTCTGGTCGTCCGGGGCGCGCCAGTTGCCTACCGTGGTGCCGGCCACCAGGGTGCGCAGCGAGGCGGCCATGGGCGCCACCGACAGCCCCAGGTCCGACGCCACGTCGCGCTTGACCTCCAGTGCGATCACCGGCTTGTTGGGCTTGGCGCTGGTGTCCAGGTCCACCAGCCCCGGGATGTCGCGGATTTTTTCGGTGACCACCTTGGTCAGCCGCTCCAGCTCCTGCAGGTCGGGCCCTTGCAGCGAAAACTCCACCTGTTTGTTGCCGCCCACGGCGTCCAGCAGGCCCACATGGGTGATGGTGATGCCGGGCACGGTCTTCAGGCGTTCGCGCAGCACGTCGGACATCTGGTCCACGCTGCGGGTGCGGTCCTTGCGGTCCACCAGGCGCACGTAGATGTTGGCGTAGATCTTGCCCTGGGCGCTGCCCGTGTTGATGGTGGCCAGCGTGTAGCGCACCTCGGGCATCTCGCGCAGGATGCCCTCGACCTGCCGTGCCTTGGCCTCGGTGGCTTCGAGCGACGAGCCCACCGGGGTGTAGAAATTGATCGAGGTTTCGGAAAAGTCGGCCTTGGGAACAAATTCGGTGCCCAAGAGCGGGACCATGAAGATGCTCAGCACAAAAATAGCCAGCGCAATGCCCATGGTGGCCAGCTTGTGCACCAGCGACCAGCGCAGGATGCGCTGGTAGCCCTCGGCCAGCGAATCGGTGGCGCGGTCGAACCAGCCCGTCACGCGGCCGATTGTCTTGTCGTAGACCGTGACCGGCTCCGTGCGTTGGCCGTGCGCGTGGATGCTGGGGTCGTGCCACACGCTGGACAGCATGGGGTCGAGCGTGAAGCTCACGAACATTGAGATCAACACCGCCGCGACGATGGTGATGCCGAACTCGTGGAAGAACTTGCCGATGATCCCGCCCATGAAACCGATGGGCATGAACACCGCCACGATGGACAGCGTGGTGGCCAGCACCGCCAGGCCGATTTCCTGCGTGCCGTCCATGGCGGCGTCATACGCACCCTTGCCCATCTGCACGTGGCGCACAATGTTCTCGCGCACCACGATGGCGTCGTCGATCAACAGGCCCACGCACAGCGAGAGCGCCATCAGCGTGATCATGTTGATGGTGAAGCCGAACATGTTCATGAACAAGAACGTGCCGATCAGCGCGATGGGCAGGGTCAGCCCGGTGATCACGGTGGAGCGCCAGGAGTTCAAGAACAGGAACACGATCAGCACCGTGAGGATGGCACCCTCGATGAGGGTCTGGCGCACGTTGTTCACCGCCACGCGGATGGGGCGGGAGCTGTCGCCGATGGTTTCCAGTCGTACGCCGGGAGGCAGCTGGCTCTTGAGTTCGGCCACCGCCGCGTTCAGGCCGTCCACCACCTCGATGGTGTTTTCACCCTGCGACTTTTGCACCGACAGCAGCAGCGTGCGCTGGCCGTTGTACAGGGCCAGGCTTTCCACTTCCTGCGCACCATCGTTCACGCGGGCGACCTGGTCCAGCCGGACCGGCGCGCCGTTCTTGCGGGCCACGATGATCCTGCCGAAGTCCTCGGGCCGCTGCATGCGCGCGTCGATCTGCACCACGCGCTCCTGCGCCAGCGAGCGGATCGCGCCCACAGGCAGATCCTGATTCTCGTTGCGTACAGCCTGTGCCACCTGATCGGGCGTCACCCCAAAGGCTTCGAGCGCCTGCGGGTTCAGGTAGATGTTGATTTCGCGCTTGGTGGCACCCACCAGGTTCACCGCGCCCACGCCGCGCACGTTCTCCAGGCGCTTTTTCAGCACTTGTTCGGACCACGTGGTCAGCTCCACGGCGCTGCGGCTGGATTTTTCGTCGGGCAGTACGGCCAGGGACCACACGGCGCGGCTGGCAGGATCAAAGCGCAGCACGCGCGGCTCTTTCACCTCGGTGCGCAGCAGGGGGCGCACGGTGGCCACCTTCTCGCGCACGTCCTCGGCGGCCTTGCGGCCATCGATGTGGAGCTGGAACTCGATGATGACGACGGCCGTGCCTTCGTAGCTGCGCGAGGTGAGGGCGTTGATGCCTGCAATCGAGTTGACGCCTTCCTCGATTTTCTTGGTGACTTCGCTCTCGACGATTTCAGGCGATGCACCGGGATAGTCCACGGTGACCACCACCACGGGGAAGTCGATGTTGGGGAACTGATCGACCTTCAGGCGCTGGTAGGAGAACAGGCCCAGCACGACGATGGCAAGCATCACCATCGTGGCGAACACGGGGTTCTTGAGGCTGACTTTGGTGAACCACATGGCGGATCCGGGTCGTCAGCGTGATCAGGGCGCAGCGCGGGATGCGGCTGCCAGTGCAGGCGCAGCGGCAGGCGTCGCAGCGGCGGCTGCCACCGCCACGGCGGTTCCCTCGCGCAGCTGGCCAATGCGGCCTGCGATCACCACCGTGCCTTCGGGCACACCTTCCACCGCCACCAAAGTCTGGCCGCCCACCACGGCCCGCGTGCCGGTCTTGACCTCGGCATACGCCACGCGGCCTTCCTTGAGGATCTGAAGGTAGGGTGCGGGCTTGTCGGTGCGCACGGCGTCCAGCGGCACTGCCAGCACGTCGGCACGGCCGGTATCGAGCGTTCCCTGCACGAACAAGCCTTGCCGCAGGGGTGTTTCTCCGCGGGCTTGTTCCACGCGCAGGTACACCGGCACCGTGCGGCTGCCGGCCTGGGCCGTGGGGCTGATGCGCACCACCGTAGCTGCCACCGGGGCGGCAATGCCTTCGATGAAGAGCTGTGCCTTCTGGCCCACCCGCACGGCCAGCGAATCGGCCGGGTTGAGCAGCGCCTCCAGCTCCAGCCGCGACAGGTCCACCACCTCGATGATGCGGGCATCCACCGCCACGCGCTCGCCGGGCTGGGCCAGCCGCTGTGCAACCTGACCGCCGATGGGGCTGCGCAGGACCGTGTCCTCCAGCGCCTTGCGGGCCACGTCGGCTGCTGCCACGGCAGCCTGGTGGCTCGCCTGCGCTGACTCCAGGCTGGCCTGCGAAGTGACCAGCGCCGTGGCCGAGATGAATCCCTGATCCACCAGGGCGCGGTTGTTGGTGTACTGGCGCTGGTTGATGTCTACCTGGGATTTGGCCGCGTCGGCCTGCTGCTGCGCCTGGCGCAGACGAGCGCGCGCCTCGGTGGGGTCGATGTGGGCGACCTCCTGGCCGGCTTTCACGCTGTCGCCTTCGCGCACCGTGAGACCCTGCAGTTCTCCGCCCACACGCGCCTTGACCATGGCCGAATCCACAGCGCGCAAGGCGCCAGAGACGGGCACACCCAGCGCAAGGTTCTGCCGACGCACCGCCAGCACCTCATCCGCAGCCAGCTGCAGTGGCGCCTGGGCCCGCTGGGCCGTGGCTTCGGCCAGCGCTTTCTGCTGCACCTGCCGGGCCGCCATGGCCCGCCACACGCCCGCGCCGAGCAAGACAACGACGACGGCAGTCACCGTCCAGGGAATCCAGCGTTTCATGGTCAGGTGCCGCGGGCGGCCGTAGGGGAAGGGGATGGGGCGGAAGACGGGGTATCGGATCGCACGACCAGCCCATGCAGCACATTGTCGATCTGCGCGTCGATGAACTGCTCGGGCGCCAGGTCCAGGCCATCGGGAATGCAGGTGGCCATGGAGTGTTTCCAGAGCATGAGAAAAATCATGGGGGCCAGCACCACATGCAGGATGCAATCAATCGGCACCGGGCGGAATTCGCCGCGGTCGATACCGCGCTGGATCACGCGCCGCACCAGTTCCTGTCCGGGCAGGATCACCTCCTGCTTGTAGAACGCCATGATCTCGGGGAAATTCTGCCCCTCACTGAAGATCAGCTTGGTAATCCCCGAAGCCTTGGTGGATCCCACGCGCTCCCACCACTCCAGGTAGCAATCCCGCAGCAGCTCGGCGGCCGAGCCGTCGAACGTCTCCACCTCTTGGGCCCATTCCACGAAGCGCCCGGCGATGTTCTGGCGCACCACGGCCTTGAACAGCTCTTCCTTGCTGGGGAAATACAGGAACAGGGTGCCCTTGGACACACCTGCGCGGGCCGCCACCTCGTCCACGCGCGTGGCGGCAAACCCTTTTTCGACAAACAGATCGAGCGCGGCCTCCAGCAACTCGCCGGGGCGGGCTTCCTTGCGGCGCTCGCGTTTGGTGCCGGTGGGAGCAGTGGAGGAGGACGTGGGGGACAAGGGATGTTCTGTTAATGACTGACCGGTTAGTAATGTAGCAAGCAAGGGATGCAGCGTCAATTCATAATGGGTCTGCTTGAACCGAGGAATTCCATGACCTTGCAAACCATTACCCTGGGCGGCGGCTGTTTCTGGTGCACCGAAGCCGTGTTCGACCGCGTGCGGGGCGTGACCGACGTGGAGAGCGGCTACACAAACGGCCACACCCTCAATCCCAGCTACGAGCAGATCTGCCGAGGCGACACCGGGCATGCCGAAGTGGTGCGCCTGACGTTCGATGCCGATGAGATCAGCCTGGAAGAGATCCTGGAGATCTTTTTCCACACCCACGATCCGACCACGCTCAACCGGCAGGGCAACGATGTGGGCACCCAATACCGCAGCGGTATCTATTACGAAGACCCCGCGCACGGCGACCTCGCCAACGACATGATCCGCCGGATGTCCCAAGACAAGCTGTTCGGCGCGCCCATCACCACCGAAGTGAAGCCGCTTTCGAACTACAGTGCGGCCGAGGCCTACCATCAGGATTACTTTGCGAAGAACCCGCACGCAGGCTATTGCGCGTTTGTGGTGGGGCCGAAGGTGGAGAAGTTTCGCAAGACATTTGCGCGGTATCTCAAGCCTGCCTGACTTGGGCCTGCACGGTGGGCGCGGTCGGGTGATGGTGGATGGCCGGGCGCTCACGCTGGCGACTTTCCGCCGCGTGCGGCCACGCGGACACGCACGATTCCGCCCAGAAGTCCGCCCAAGGCGCGCTGCCACAGCGTCGTAGGCCGGTGGGCCAGCAGGGTGTCTCGGATCCTGTCCGGCGTGATGATCTCGGCCGGTTCAAACCCGTGGGCGGCCAGCATGGCATGCAGCTCGGCATCGCGCAGCGTGCACCGCCAAGGTTCGCCCATGCGGCGAAACCGCCGCTCCATCAGCGCCAGCCCGAGTTTGCGGCCCCACTGGGCGGGTGCGGGCGTGCGCACGTAGTCGAATACAAGCACGCTGCCCGGGGCTGCCCGTGCGCCGATGCGCGCCAGCGTGGCCTCGACCGCGGCCAGCGGCAAGTACATCGTGACGCCCAGCCAGGCAAACACCGTCGGTTCTGCGGCGTCAAACCCATGGGCGGCGAGTTGCTCCAGGAAGTCCTGCCGCTCGAAATCCACCGGCACATGGGCGCCGCCTGGCGGCATGGCCAGCCCAGCCTGCGATGCGAGGTCCCGTTTCCATGCCTGGGTTGCAGGGTGGTCCACTTCGAACACGCGCTGAAGGCCCCTGGGCCACTGGTTGCGCAGGGCAAACGTGTCCAGGCCCGCGCCCAGCAGCACGTACTGCGTGGCCCCGCCCGCCACGGCTTCGCGCAGCGTGTCTTCGGCGATGCGGCTGCGCACCACCAGGGCGCCGCGCATGGCCTGGGAGAAGGACCCGGCGTCCTTGCTGCGGTTCCTGGGGGCATTTGCGGCCAGCGCCGCACGCACCTGTGCTGCCTGCGCCGGGCCCAGGATGTCGAACGCGAGCGGGTCCTGGAAGATCTCCCCGCCGTCCAGCACCTGGTGGCGGGCCCGTGCGATGCCGCAAAGCAGGGCAGTGTGGCTGGGCCGCGCCTGGGCCAGAAGCGGCTGGGTGGGAGAGGGGCGGGGTGTGGAGAGTGTGGAGAGCGGTGGTTGCATGGTGCCGCGATTCTGAAAGGCGGTGCCTGCGGTCGTCTTGAACTTTTTCGCCAAGCCTGCGGGTTTCCGGCAGCGCGTGGCGGCCGTGCGCCCGTTTACGATGCGCGCCCGTGCGCATCCGTCTCCAGCTTCCCTTCGCCACCGTGGCGCTGCCCCCTGCGGCTCTCGCAGGCAGCATTCGCGCGTATATCACCAAGGACACCATGGGCTCGCCCCGCAAGGGCGAAGGCCTCAACCGCTATCCGGCGTCGGTGTACTGCGGCGTTGCCTGGTTCCTGGAAGGGAGCTCGGAGCGCGTGGAGCCAGGCCTGCCGCTACCGCACACCCTGCCGGATACCCTGGTGCTGGGGCCGCAAACGCGACCCTGGGTGACGCGCAACCCTGGCCCGGTTCGCACCTTCGGCGTGGTGTTTTACCCCCAGGCATTCCACCGCCTCACCGGCCTGGACATCAGCTCCCTGGTGGACGGCCTGCTGCCCGCCCAGGACGTGCTTCCCCCCGACTGGCTGGCCTTGTGCGAACAGGTGCGGCTTGCCCCGGACGACACCGCGCGGATGGCGCTGGTGGAGGCATTCGTGGCCCGACATGCCCACGCACTGCAGCCCAGTGCGCCCTCGGTGCGCGCCACGGCCGCCCGCTGGCTGCATGAACTGCAGTTGCATGCCTCGGCCCAGGGCCTGGGCGGCAGCCTGCGCAGCCTGGAGCGCCATGCCCGCATCTGGGCGGGGCAGTCGCTGCGGCGGCTGGGTTGGCTGTCGCGCGCCGAAACCACGCTCGTGCAGGCGCGCCAGCGCAGCGAGGCCTCCGGCCAGGCTCCCCGCTGGCAGGATGTGGCCCTGGACGCTGGTTACGCCGACCAGTCGCACCTGTGCCGCGAGGCCCAGCGCGTGACTGGCGAGAGCCCCGCAGAACTGGCGCGGCGCGTGCAGAGCGAGGACGAAAGCTACTGGCTCTACCGTCTCTGGACCTGAAAGCGGTGCGCCGGATGGCGCCGGCCGGGACGATGTTGGGCTGTGCCTGGGGGATGGCGGGGGGAGGGCGCCGCGTCCATGCATGCATAATGCAACCCGATTGCGTTACGCGCACCGCCACCTCTTTCCGCTCGCACCATGCCGCCCCTCGCGTCCTCGTCCTCAGACCGCCCGCTCTGGCCGCTGCCCCCCGGCATGCGCGCCACCCGCGCCACGCGGGCGCTGGCGGCGCTGTATGAAGCCCGGCCTGATGCGGCGCTCTCCCAGCCCGAGGTGGAAGCCGCCCTGGCCAGCGCGGGCGCTCCCGTCAACAAAGTCACCGTCTACCGGCTGCTGGACCGCTTTGCCGCCGCCGGCCTGCTGCACAAGCATGTGGATGCCGCCCGCATCACGCGGTATGCCCTGGCACCGCAAGGCGAAGAGGGCGCGGCGCCGCGCTTTGAATGCGACGACTGCCACCGTCAGTTCCGGCTCTCGCAAGGCTCGGCCAAGGTGCAGAACGCCCTCCAGCAGGTGCTGCAGGCGCTGGCCACTGCGGGGCATGAGAGCTTGGCGGTGGACATTGCCGTGCACGGGCGCTGCGCAGATTGCGCACACCCGGCGGGGGGCGCCCCCGCATGATCCGCACCCGGGGTCTTTCCTACGCCTATGCCGCGGGTGGCGCCGCGCCGCTGCGCTTCCCCGATGTGGACCTGCGCCAGGGCGGCACGCTGCTGCTGCGCGGGCGCTCGGGCACCGGCAAATCGACCTGGCTGGCGCTGATGGCAGGGCTGCGCGGCGCCAGCGGGGGCGACCTGTTTGTGGCGGGCACCCAGCTGGGCACACAGCGTGGGGCCGAGATGGATGCGTGGCGCGCCCGCACCATCGGTTTTCTGCCGCAAAAGCTCTATCTCAGCAGTGCGCTCACCGTGGCCGACAACCTGGCGCTGGCCTATTTTGCCGCCGGGCTGCCGCGCGATGATGCGGCCATCGTGCGTGCGCTCTCGCAGGTGGGCGTGGCCGAGCTGGCCGCGCGCCGGCCGCACCAGCTCTCGGGCGGGCAGGCGCAACGCGTGGCGCTGGCGCGTGCCGTGCTGCTGTCGCCGAAGGTGCTGCTGGCCGACGAGCCCACGGCCAGCCTGGACGATGAGGCCGCCGCCGACGCGCTGGCACTGCTGCGGCAAAGCGCCGCCGCCTGCGATGCCAGCCTGGTGATTGCAACGCACGACCAGCGCGTGGTGCAAGCCCTGGCGGGCGTGCAGACGCTGGATTTGAATGAAATGGCCCCCCAGCGCTTGATGGACAAGCGCGAGCAGCTATGAAATCAGGAGTAATCCAACTGGCCCGCCTGTCGTGGCGCTACCTGTGGTCGCGTCCGCTGGCGGCGGTGCTCAACCTGGTGGTGCTCACGCTGGGCCTGGCTGCCATCACCCTGGTGCTGCTGGTGTCCACGCAGCTCGACAAGGCGCTTGAGCGCGATCTCGGCGGTATCGATCTGGTGGTGGGTGCCAAGGGCAGCCCGCTGCAGCTCATCCTGGCGGGCGTGTTCCACATCGACGTGCCCACGGGCAACATCCCGCTGCAAGAGGTGCAGGCGCTGCAGAAGAACCCGCTGGTGGCCCAGGTCATCCCGCTGAGCCTGGGCGACAGTTACCAGGGCTTTCGCATCGTGGGCACCACGCCCGACTACGTGAAGCACTACGAGGCCACGCTGGCCGAAGGCGCGCTGTGGCAGCAGCCCATGGATGCCGTGCTGGGCGCCAGCGTGGCGCGAGGAATTGTCAAGCCCAGCCACGCGGGGACGTCGCTGGTGGGCGCCACGTTCATCGGCAGCCATGGGCTGGGCGGGGGAGGGCATGCGCACGGCGAGCACCCCTACCGTGTGAGCGGCGTGCTGGCGCCCTGTGGCTGCGTGCTCGACCGGCTCATCCTCACCAGCACCGAATCGGTCTGGATGGTGCACGAGACGGCCACGGCCGCCGATGCCGAAGACCTGGAAATCCTGAAAGAAGAACGCGAAGTGACGGTGGCCCTGGTGCGCTACCGCACGCCCATGGCCGCCATCACGCTGCCGCGCCGGATCAACGCCGACACCGCCCTGCAGGCGGCTGCACCTGCCATCGAGGTCACGCGCCTGATGCGCCTGCTGGGCGTGGGGGCCGATGTGCTGCGCGCCTTTGGCGGCGTGCTGCTGGCGGTGGCGGCGCTCAGCGTGTTCATCGCACTGTGGAACGCCGTGCGCGAGCGCCGGGCCGATCTGGCCATGCTGCGCATGCTGGGCGCGCCGCCCGGCCGTGTGGCCGGGCTGGTGTTGTGGGAAGCCCTGTGGCTGGCCGCGATGGCGTCCGCCCTCGGCCTGCTGTTGGGCCATGGTCTGGCCCAGGCTATGGGCTGGGCGCTGCAGGCGCAAGGGCTGCTGCCCGTCTCGGGCCTCGTCTGGATACCTGCCGAGGCGGGTGTGCCGCTGCTGGCGGCCGGTGTAGCGGCCGTGGCGGCCCTGTTGCCCGCCATGCAGGCTTACCGCACGGACGTGGCCGACTTGCTGGCCCAGCCCTGAACCTGCCTCCATACCGCTCCGCACCCACCCATCACTCATCCATCTGAAAGGCTCCCCATGAAAAAGCTCATCGCCGCATTTGCTCTGGCCCCCATGCTGCTCGTCGGTGCCCTGGCGCACGCCCAGGCCCACAGCGACAAGGAAACCAAGGAAGACATCGCCCGCCACCGCGCCATGGCCGCCGCCCACGAGGCCGCCGCCAAGTGCCTGGAATCCGGCAAGGGCGAGGACGTCTGCCAGAAGGAACTCCAGGCCGCGTGCAAGGGTCTGGCTATCGGCAAGTACTGCGGCATGAAGCACGCGCACTGAGAATCTGTTCAAAACCTTTCCGGGGATCGCATCGGAGCGCCATCGTGATGAAGTGGCTGCTTCGTCTTGAACAGGTCCTCAGCGCACGAAGCGCGCGTGGAGCAGGCCTTTGGAGCCTGCTCCGTCCTTCCGTCCATTCCACGGGTTGATTTCCATGGCACACCGCTCTCTCCATCACCCTCAGCCCCACCCGTCGCAGGCTGCCGCAAACGGCAGCCGTGCTGCCCGGCACGCCTGTGCCTGGGTGGCGCTGGCCTGGGCGGGGGCCGTGCTGGCACAGTCGCCGACCGCTGCGCCTGCAGGCAAACCCGCGCCGGGGGAGTTTGAACGCGCGACAGGCAGGACGCCCGCTTCCGCGTCCACCGCGGCGCCTGCGCTCTCGTCACCTTTGCCCGCAGGTGCGGGCACCGCGATGCCATCGGGGATGGCATCCGGCAGTGGGGCGGGCTACCACAGCCCCAACAGCCCCATCGCGCCGCTGCCCCAGCGCAACGACGTGGTGCCGTGGTCCGTGCTGACCGATCTGACCAAGAAGACCACCAAGGACGGCATCCTGCCCGTGTTCAACGCAGCGCAAAAGGGCCTGGACAAAACCACGCAGCGCATCCAGGGCTTCATGGTGCCATTGGACGCCAAGCCCACGCAGACACACTTCATCCTCACGTCGGTGCCGCTGACCTGCTCGTTCTGCACGCCGGGCGGGCCGGAGAGCATGGTCGAGGTCAAGGCCAAGACCCCTGTGCGGTATTCCCTGGAGCCCGTGGTGGTGGAGGGCAAGTTCACCGTGCTGACCAACGACCAGTACGGCCTTTACTACCGCGTAGTCGACGCCGTGCCGGTGAAATAGTCCCATCGCGTTTTCTCCGGTCCCGCTGATCTGCTGCATTCTTTGTTCCTCTTGTGACCCCGTTGCTTCCAGCCCCACTGGCCGCGCTATGCCGCCGCCTGCGCCAGCAGCTGCCCGCGCAGGCAGCCCTGGCCTGGCTGCTGCTGGCCCTGGTGGTGGTGCCCACGCTGGGGCGCCTGCACCAGGTGGAGCATGCAGGGGCGCTGGAGCAAATGCGCGCGGGCCACGCGGTGCAGCGCGCGCCACACGGCGGCGCGCATCCGGGGGGCGCGGCCGCTTTCCTGGCAGAGGATGGGGGCGCCGCATCCGCAGAGGCCGACCGCGCCCAGGGGCTCCCCGGGCTGCTCTCCCTGCTGCTGGCCCCCCACACCTCAGTGGATTGCCTTTTGCTCGACCAGCTTGCGCTGGGCGACGCCCTGCAAAGCGCCCCTTCGGCGCTGCCCACCCTGGTGCCCGCGCAGGCACCGCCGGCGCAACATGCCGGGCGCTCTGCCGCACCGCACGTTGCGCTGTTCCAGGCGCGTGGTCCGCCCACGGCCTGAGTTAGCAGCCTGTTTGAACAGGCGCTTGGCAAACCGCATCTGCGCCCACTGCATCCCGTTCCAGGCCACCAACGCCTTGTTTCGCCTTGCAGGGCTGCGCTGTCGCGCTTAGCCCATTTACTCCTGATTTCATAGCTGCTTGCGCCGGATAGAAAAGCGCTGGCGGCCATTTTTGTTCAAGTCTTTCATGCCCAGGGCGTGGAGGCGATGGGTCTGCGTGCCGGCCTCGCCAGCGCCGGGCCAGGTCTCCACGCCCCAACGCATACGTACCGCACAAGCCCAAGCACCAGTTGCTACACCGCACCATGACCTACACCCCATCCCCATCCCGCCGCCCCGTTGTTGTTCGTCGCGCCCGTCCGGCCCTCCATCCCGTGGC
>NZ_JALEGG010000016.1 GCF_022763525.1 Acidovorax sp. | reverse complement strand
GGGCAGGTCCACCCGGCGGAACACGATGCCGGTATCCGGCTGCGCCGGCCGCAAGGTCAGCTCGACCCGCTGGCCGCTGTGCAGGCCTACCCCGACGGCACGGGTCAGAGTCTTGAGGGTGCGTTGCTTGAGCATCTTCCGATTTTAGTGGCGCGGTGTTCTCCGTACCTGCCTGAAGGGCAACCCTCGTAATCCCTGACCACTGTCGAGAGCGGCGAATCCACAATGGATGGCAGACATATGACTTGTAGCAAGAAGCCTTTCCGATCCTCTTCACCCCGCCTTCACGAGCGGGGTGCCAGGGCGTAGAGTTTTCAGATCCACGGAGGTTTCCATGAACAAACTGAGCTTTAAAGGCAAGATCCTGCTGATGCTGGCCAGCGCGCTGGCGGCGCTGGTCTTGATGGCGATCATCTCGCTGTTGCAGCAACGCAGCCAGATCGTCGAATCCCGGCGCGAATTGCTGACCACCGCCGTGCAGTCGGCGCACAGCATCGTGGCCGCCTACCAGGCCAAGGCCGCCAGCGGGGCCATGCCTGTCGAAGAGGCCCAGAAGGCCGCCAAGGACGCCCTGCGCATCGCGCGCTACGGCGGGCCCGAGGGCAAGACGGAATATTTCTATATCTGGACGACCGATGGCGTCGGCGTGATGCACCCCATCAAGCCCGAATGGGACGGCCAGAACATGATCGGCAAGGTCAAGGATGGCGCGGGGAACGACATCATTGCCCAACTGGTGGACGGCATGCGCAGTAGCCGTGACGGCAAGGCCTTCGTGTCCATGATGTTCGCGCGCCCCGGGCAAACCACGCCTGTGCCCAAGCTGCAGTACATCGTCAAGGTGGATGGCTGGAATTGGATGGTGGGCTCGGGGCTGTACACCGATGACATAGACGTCCTCGTGCGCAAGGCGTTGCTCACCAACCTGGCAATCGTGCTGGTCGTCACGCTCATCGTCGTGGCCGTTGGCCTGCTTGTCACCCGTTCGGTGCTGCGCCAGATCGGCGGCGAACCGGCGGACGCCATCGCCATCATGTCGGACGTGGCCGGCGGCAACCTGGACACGAAAATTCCGACAGCACATTCGGGCTCGCTGCTCGATGGGCTGGCGCACATGGTCACCTCGCTGCGCAAGCTCGTGCTCGATGTGCGCTCGGCGACAGACAGCATCGCCACCGCATCCAGTGAGATCGCCCAGGGCAACAACGACTTGGCGCACCGCACCGAGGACACCGCCAGCAACTTGCAAAGCACGGCCAGCAGCATGGAAGAGCTGACCAGCACCGTGAAGCAGACATCCGACTCGGCCCAGACCGCCAACCAGATGGCGACCTCTGCCGCGGCAGTGGCTGCGCGCGGGGGCGAGGTGGTGTCGCGGGTGGTGGCGACGATGCAGGAGATCAACGCCAGCAGCAACAAGATCAGCGACATCATCGGTGTGATCGATGGCATCGCTTTCCAGACCAACATCCTCGCGCTGAACGCGGCGGTGGAAGCCGCCCGTGCGGGTGAACAGGGCCGCGGCTTCGCCGTCGTGGCCAGCGAAGTGCGCAGCCTGGCACAGCGCAGCGCCGAAGCCGCCAAGGAGATCAAGGCGCTGATCGGTGCGTCGGTCGAAAAAGTCGAGTCGGGCACGCAGCTGGTGGGCAATGCCGGCGCGACCATGACGGAGATTGTGGACAGCGTGCAACGCGTGACGGACATCATCGGCGAGATCCGTTCTGCCACCTCCGAGCAGAGCCAGGGCATCGCGCAGGTGAACACCGCCATGAACCAGCTGGACCAGATGACGCAGCAGAACTCGGCCCTGGTCGAGCAATCCACGGCGGCGGCCGACAGCCTGCGGGAGCAGGCCCTGAAACTGACACAGGTCGTGGCCCTGTTCCGCGTGAGCGGCGGCAGTGCTGGCGCGCCGAGCCTTGCCACTGTGCCTGCACCTCCTGCCCGGCAGCCGGTGCGCCCCACCCCCGCCCCACGGCCCGTGGCGGCCCCCGCCAAACCCCTGACCTCGTCGTCGGCCAAGGCCCCAGCGGCGCCGCGCCCCGCCGCCAGCAAGAAGACGCCACCTCCTGCGGCGCTGGCCGCGCCTGTCGCGAGCAAACCGCCGGCGAACGACACGGACGACTGGGAATCGTTCTGAGCCGTTCAGAGTCTTTCGAACCCTCCAGATCGTCGGGGCGGCGCCCGGGCACTTTCGAGGCCCAGTTCCCGTCCTGACAACGTTAAAAGGCCCTGCCAGCATGAGCGCTGGCAGGGCCTTTTAACGTTTGGTGCAACCGCCGCACCCCGGCAATGGGGCTAGCGGCTGAACGTTTCGCAGGGGCCGTGCCCCCGCCGGCGCGTGCCTCAGTCCGCCTGCTTGCGCAGGAAGGCCGGGATCTCCAAGTCGTCCATGCCGCCAGATGACAGCGCATCCACGCGGGCCGCAGCCTGCGTGCGATTGGTGCGCCAGACACTGGGCACCGACATGCTGCCGTAGTCGGCCTGGGTGCCGCCGGCATGGCCGCCTTGCACACCCATGGCACCGCCCATCGCGCCCACACCCGCCACGGGGATCTGATAGGCCATGTTGTCGGTGCCCGTGCGCAGGCCGCCTTGCACCACCGAGATCGGCTGGCGGCGTGCGTTGGCGCGCGAGAGGCCGGTGGCCACCACCGTCACGCGGATCTCGTCGCCCAGTGTTTCGTCGTAGGCGGCGCCGAAAATGACATGCGCGTCGGGCGATGCGTAGGCGTTGATGGTGTTCATGGCCTGGCGCGACTCGGACAGCTTGAGGCTGCCCTTGCTCGCCGTGACCAGCACCAGCACGCCCTTGGCGCCCGAGAGGTCGATGCCTTCGAGCAGCGGGCAGGCGATGGCCTGCTCGGCGGCGATGCGCGCACGGTCCGGTCCGCTGGCCGTGGCCGTGCCCATCATGGCCTTGCCGGGCTCGCCCATCACCGTGCGCACGTCTTCAAAGTCGACGTTCACCTGACCGTACTCGTTGATGATCTCGGCAATGCCGCCCACGGCGTTCTTGAGCACGTCGTTGGCATGGGCAAAGGCCTCGTCCTGGGTGATGTCGTCGCCCAGCACGTCGAGCAGCTTCTCATTGAGCACGACGATCAGGGAGTCCACATTGGCTTCCAGCTCGGCCAGGCCCTCGTCGGCGTTCTTCATGCGGCGGCCGCCCTCCCAGTCGAAGGGCTTGGTGACCACGCCCACGGTGAGGATGCCCATCTCCTTGGCCACGCGCGCGATCACGGGCGCAGCGCCCGTGCCCGTGCCGCCGCCCATGCCGGCGGTGATGAACAGCATGTGCGCGCCCTGGATGGCGTCGCGGATGTCGTCCACGGCCGCCTCGGCTGCGTCACGCGCCTTTTCAGGCTTGCCGCCGGCGCCCAGGCCGCTGCCGCCCAGCTGGATCACGCGGTGGGCCGACGTGCGGGTCAGCGCCTGAGCGTCGGTGTTGGCGCTCACGAACTCCACGCCTTGCACGTTGCGCGCGATCATGTGCTCGACGGCGTTACCGCCGCCGCCGCCCACGCCGATCACCTTGATCTGGGTGCCCTGGTTGAATTCTTCGGCTTCGATCATTTCAATGGTCATCTTGGAGCTCCTGTTCTAGATTCGTATGCAATTGCCAATTTGGGAAATGGGGTGGTGAAAGCTGGAAGCGTGGCGGTCCTGTACATCGCCATCGCTTTCGCGGCATTCGGTGCGGGCTGCCGCGGGCGAGCCAGAAAGCCCCCACGCTTGCCACTGCGTGTGCTGCGCTGCCCCCCAAGGGGGCCCTCGATCCTTGGGGAGGCCCTGCGGCGCTCATTCCGGGGTGTTTCATGGCTAGAAGTTCCCCACGATGAAGTCCTTGAAGCGGCCAAACGCCGTCTTCATGGAGCCGCTTTTCTGCGCCACCTTGAAGCCGCGCAAGCGTGCCAGGCGCGCCTCGTCGAGCCAACCCATGACGGTAGCCGCACGAGGCTGGGCCACCATGTCAGACAAGGCGCTGGAATACTTCGGGATACCACGGCGTACGGGCTTGAGAAAGATGTCCTCGCCCAACTCGATCATCCCGGGCATCACCGAACTGCCGCCCGTGAGCACGATGCCCGAGGACAGCACTTCTTCATAGCCCGATTCGCGCACCACCTGCTGCACGAGCGAGAAGATCTCCTCCACCCGCGGCTCGATCACGCCGGCCAGCGCCTGCTTGCTGAGCATGCGCGGGCTGCGGTCGCCCAGGCCCGGCACTTCGACCTGCGCCTCGGGGTCGGCCAGCAGCTGCTTGGCGTAGCCGCTTTCCACCTTGATGTCCTCGGCGTCCTTCGTGGGCGTGCGCAGCGCCATGGCGATGTCGCTGGTAATGAGGTCACCCGCAATCGGAATCACCGCCGTGTGGCGGATCGCGCCGCCGGTGAAAATCGCCACGTCGGTCGTGCCCGCGCCGATGTCCACCACCACCACGCCCAGCTCGCGCTCGTCGTCGGTCAGCACGGCCTGGCTGCTGGCCAGCGGGTTGAGCATGAGCTGCTCTACCTCCAGGCCGCAGCGGCGCACGCACTTAATGATGTTCTCGGCCGCGCTCTGCGCGCCGGTCACGATGTGGATCTTGGCCTCCAGACGGATGCCGCTCATGCCGATGGGCTCCTTCACATCCTGCCCGTCGATCACAAACTCTTGCGGCTCCACCAGCAGCAGGCGCTGGTCGCTGCTGATGTTGATGGCCTTGGCCGTTTCCACCACGCGCGCCACGTCGGCCGAGGTGACTTCCTTGTCCTTCACGGCCACCATGCCGCTGGAGTTGAGGCCACGGATATGGCTGCCGGTGATGCCGGTGTACACACGCTGGATCTTGCAGTCGGCCATCAGCTCGGCCTCTTTCAGGGCCTGCTGGATGCTCTGCACCGTGGCGTCGATGTTGACCACGACGCCACGCTTCAAGCCGTTGCTCGGGGCCACGCCCAGACCGGCCAGCTTGAGCTCGCCATTGGGCAGCACCTCCGCCACCACGGCCATGACCTTGGCCGTGCCGATGTCCAGCCCCACCACAACGTCTTTGTATTCTCTTGCCATATCAGTCTCTGCCCTTCTCTGTTCTACGCCGCCGCGCGGCCAACGCCACGCAGTGCCCCAGGTTCTTCAGCGTTCTGTCCTGCCGCATGCCGTCACCTCCTGCGCACCGTGGTGGTGGCAGTCGCGCCGGTGCCGTCGGCCGCCACGGTGGTCACTCCGCGCAGGCGCAGCGCATACCCGCCCGTATGACGCAGGTCGGCCGATTCCAGCGCATCGACGCGCCGCCCATACTGCGCCGCCACCTGGGTGAGCGTGCGCGTGAAGCGCTGGGCGCGCTGCACCACCTCTTGCGCGGTCCCGCCCCCCAGTTCAATCACCGCGTCGCTGTCCAGGGTCACGCGCCAGCCGCCGCGGCCGGTCAACTCCAGCATGTCCACTTCCAGCCCCAGGGGCTTGAAGACGGGCGCGAGCAGCCCGTGCATCTGCAGCACTTCGGGCGAACTGCCCGCCGGGCCCATCAGGCGCGGCAGGCCTTCCTGCTCCACATCGCCCACGTTGGCCTCGAACACCTCACCCTGCGTGTTGACCAGTGCCGAGCCGCTCTCGGGGCCCCAGTACGCCACGGCGTCATGCTCCTGCAGCTGCACATGCAGGCTGCCCGGGTATACGCGCTGCACTTCGGCGCGGCGCACCCACGGCACCTGCTCGAACGCCGCCCGAGCGGCGCGCAGGTCCACGGTGAAGAAATTGCCGGCCAGATGCGGCGCCACGTTGGCCCGCAGGGTGACCGCGTTGTTGTGCACCAGATCGCCATGCACCACGATGCGCGACACCGCAAAGCCGGGGTAGCGCAGCACCCACCACGCGCCCGCCGCCAGCGCGCCCAGGGCCAGGCCCACGAACAGGGCCGATGCGGTCCAGTTCATGAGCTTGACGTCGAGCGGCGCGGGCAGCGTATGGTTCATCAGTCCCCCTTCGGCCTCGCCGGGGTGTCCAATGCAGCGCTCGCCAGGATGCGCAGGCACAGCGCTTCATAGCTGATGCCCGAAGCCCGCGCGGACATGGGCACCAGCGAGTGGCCGGTCATGCCGGGCGACGTGTTCATCTCGAGCAGGAACGGCTTGCGGTCGCTGGCACGGATCATCAGGTCCGCCCGGCCCCAGCCGCGGCAGCCCAGCGTGCGGTAGGCCTGCAGCACGATGCGCTGGATCTCGCGCTCCTCGGCTTCGGGCAGGCCGCTCGGACACTGGTACTTCACGTCGTCGGTGAAGTACTTGTTCTGATAGTCATAGGCGCCATCGGGCGCCACGATGCGGATCACTGGCAGTGCGCGCGCGTCCGCCCCCTGGCCCAGCACGGGGCAGGTCACTTCCTCGCCATCGATGAACTCTTCGCAGAGCACGTCGGGGTCGTACTTCGCCGACAGCGCCACCGCCTCCTGCATGTCCGAATAGCCGCGCACCTTGGTCACGCCAATCGACGAACCCTCGCGCGGGGGTTTGACGATCAGCGGCAGGCCCAGTTCGTCGGGCACGGTGCGCACCACCTCACGTTGTTGGCGGTCGGGGGCGAGCCACACATAGCGCGGCGTGGGCAGGCCTTCGGCCGTCCAGACGCGCTTGGTCATGACCTTGTCCATGGCGATGGCGGACGCCATGACGCCGGGGCCGGTGTAGGGAATGCCGAGCAGTTCCAGCGCGCCCTGCACAGTGCCGTCTTCGCCATGGCGGCCGTGCAGCGCAATGAACGCACGTGCATACCCATCCCGCTTGAGGTCGCCCAGCTCATGGTGGGCGGGGTCGAAGGCATGCGCGTCCACTCCGCTGGAACGCAGGGCCTGCAGCACGCCCGAGCCGGACATGAGCGACACCTCGCGCTCGGCCGACGTGCCGCCCATGAGCACGGCCACCTTGCCCAGCACCTTCACATCGATATTCAATTCAGTATGCGTCATAGCCCCCGTCCCTCCTGCGCCTTAAGCTCACTATTTTGTAGCAAATCCACGACCTTGCCGGGCACGGCGCCAATGGAGCCCGCGCCCATGCACATCACCACGTCGCCACCCTTTGCGTTGTCGGCAATGGCCTGCGGCAGGTCGGCCACGTTGTCGACGAACAGCGGCTCCACACGACCCGCCACCCGCAGTGCGCGCGCCAGCGACCGGCCGTCGGCCGCCACCACCGGCGCCTCGCCGGCGGCGTACACCTCGGTCAGCAGCACCGCGTCGGCCTGGCCGATGACCTTCACGAAATCTTCGAAGCAGTCGCGCGTGCGGCTGTAGCGGTGCGGCTGGAAGGCCAGCACCAGCCGCCGGCCCGGGAAGGCACCGCGCGCGGCCGCCAGCGTGGCCGCCATCTCCACAGGGTGATGGCCGTAGTCGTCGATCACGGCGAACGTGCCGCCGTCCTTGGCAGGCAGGTCGCCATAGCGTTGGAAGCGCCGGCCCACGCCCTTGAAGCCTGCGAGCGCGCGCTGCACGGCTTCGTCGGGGATGTTGAGCTCCACCGCCACGGCAATGGCCGACAAGGCGTTGAGCACGTTGTGCTCGCCCGCGAGGTTGAGCACGATGTCCAGGTCGGGCAGCGTGACGCCGTTGCGGCGCTGCACGGTGAAGTGCATCTGCCCGCCCTCGGCCCGCACATTGATAGCGCGCACCTGGGCGTCTTCCGAGAAACCGTAGCTGGTGATCGGGCAGGTCACGCTTTGCAGAATTTCGCGCACGGCCGGGCTGTCCACACACAGAATGGCCGTGCCGTAGAACGGCATGCGGTGCAGGAAATCGACGAATGCGCCTTTGAGCCGGTTGAAGTCGTGCCCGTAGGTCTCCATGTGGTCGGCGTCGATGTTGGTCACCACAGCCATCACCGGCAGCAGGTTCAGGAACGACGCATCGGACTCGTCGGCTTCAACCACGATGTAGTCGCCGCTGCCCAGCTTGGCGTTGGCACCGGCGCTGTTCAGGCGCCCGCCGATCACGAAGGTCGGGTCCAGCCCCGCCTCGGCCAGCACGCTGGTGACGAGGCTGGTCGTGGTCGTCTTGCCGTGCGTTCCAGCGATGGCGATGCCCTGCTTGAGGCGCATCAGCTCGGCCAGCATGAGGGCGCGCGGCACCACCGGGATCTTTTTCTCCCGGGCCGCCAGCACTTCGGGGTTGTCGGCCGTCACGGCCGTGGAAGTGACCACGGCATCCGCGCCGTCGATGTGCGCGGCCGCATGGCCCAGGCAGGTCTTGATGCCCAGGCCTTCGAGGCGGCGCAGCGTGGCGCTGTCGGCCAGGTCCGAGCCCGAGATGCGGTAGCCCAGGTTGAACAGCACCTCGGCGATGCCGCTCATGCCCGCACCGCCCAGGCCGACAAAGTGGATGTGGCGAATGGCGTGTTTCATGGTTGGGCCAACTCCTCGCAGGCAGTCACCACTTCGCGGGTGGCGTTGATTTTTTGCATGTTTTTGGCCTTCAGCGCAATATCTGCAAGCGCAGGGCGCTCCAATTTCAATAGCATTTGCGACAGCCCCTCGGGGGTCAGGTCGCGCTGCTGGATCAGCCAGCCGCCGCCCGCATCCACGAGGAACTGCGCATTGGTGGTCTGGTGGTCGTCCACCGCCGAGGGGAACGGCACGAACAGCGCAGCGGCCCCCACGGCGGCAATCTCGGTCACGGTGCTTGCACCGGCGCGGCAGACGATGACGTCGGCCACCGCAAACGCGCTGGCGGTGTCGTCGATGAAGGGTGTGCACTCGGCCTGGACCCCCGCGGCGGCGTAGTTCGCGCGCAGCGCATCAATCTGCGTGGCGCCGCTTTGGTGAATGACCTGCGGACGCTGGCCGGCGGGCATGAGGGCGATGGCCTGGGGCACGATCTCGTTGAGCGCACGCGCTCCGAGGCTGCCGCCCACCACCAGCAGGTGCAGCGGGCCGGTGCGGCCCGCAAAGCGCTCGGCGGGGCCAGGCTGCTGCGTGAACGGCTTGCGCAGGGGGTTACCCACCCACTGGCCCTGCTTGAACACATTGGGGAAGGCGGTGAACACCCGGTCGGCCACACCGGCCAGCACCTTGTTGGCCATGCCGGCCACGGAGTTCTGCTCATGCAGCACCAGCGGCTTGCCAGCCAGCACGCCCATCATGCCGCCGGGAAAGGTGATGTAGCCGCCCAGGCCCACCACCACGTCCGGCTTCACGCGGCGCACCACCTGCAAGGCTTGCCAAAACGCACGCAACAGGCGCAGCGGCAGCAGCGCCAGCGTCAAGACGCCTTTGCCGCGCACGCCCGAGAAATCGATGAGTTCCAGCGCAAAGCCGTGCTGCGGCACGATGCGCGACTCCATGCTGCCGGGCGCGCCCAGCCAGTGCACACGCCAGCCGCGCGTGCGCAGCTCCTCGGCCACCGCGAGGCCCGGAAAGATATGGCCCCCGGTACCACCGGCCATAATGAGGGCAGTCTTTTGCCTGCTCATGCGCGGCCCCCCCTCATGAGGAGCTTGTTCTCATAGTCCACTCGCAAGACAACCGCCAGCGC
>NZ_JALEGG010000147.1 GCF_022763525.1 Acidovorax sp. | reverse complement strand
GGGCGCTGGTCTACGTAGTGGATGGCCCCGGCAAGTACCACCCCGTCGAGGTCCAACTCGGCGCGGAAATCGATGACCGCCTCGTCGTTCAAGGCGGGCTGACCGCAGGACAACAGGTGGTCGCCTCGGCACAGTTCCTGGTCGACTCGGAAGCCAGCCTGCGAGGAATCTTGCCTGCACAGTCTCAAGGCAGCAGCGCACAACCAATCAGTGAACAGGGTCCTTCGACCTCTGCTGCTCCGGCGTCCAAAAGCTTTACCGTGCGGGGAGTGGTCGATGAGGTCACACCGACTGAGCTGACTCTGACCCATGATGCCGTGCCTGAACTGAAGTGGCCTGGCATGACCATGCCCTTCAAGCTGGCGAGTCCTGAATTGGCCACGACATTGAAACCCGAGCAGCAGGTCAGGTTCACCTTCCAGCAGCAAGGCAAGGACTTCGTGATCACTGCCGTGGAAAGGATCAAGCCATGATCGCGCGCCTGATCCGCTGGTCGGTGGCGAACCGACTCCTGGTTCTGCTGGCGACCGTGATGCTCACGGCCTGGGGCGTGTGGGGCGTGCGCAGCACCCCCGTGGATGCACTTCCCGATTTGTCGGATGTCCAGGTCATCATCCGCACCTCCTATCCCGGCCAGGCGCCGCAGATTGTGGAAAACCAGGTGACCTATCCGCTGGCCACCACCATGCTGTCCGTCCCAGGCGCCAAGACGGTGCGTGGCTTCTCCTTCTTTGGCGACTCTTTCGTCTACATCCTGTTCGAGGACGGCACGGACCTGTACTGGGCGCGTTCTCGCGTGCTGGAGTACATGAACCAGGTGCAGGGGCGGCTACCCGCCACGGCCAAATCGTCGCTCGGCCCCGACGCCACCGGGGTCGGCTGGATCTACCAATATGCGCTGGTGGACCGCACCGGCAAGAACGATCTCGCCCAGCTGCGGGCCCTGCAGGACTGGTTCTTGAAATTCGAACTCAAGAGCCTGCCCAATGTCGCGGAAGTGGCGTCGGTGGGCGGCATGGTCAAGCAGTACCAGGTGGTGCTTGATCCGATCAAGCTCGCAGCCCAAGGGCTGACCCAGGGGCAGGTGCGTGAGGCCATCATGGGCGCCAACCAGGAAACGGGTGGGTCGGTGCTGGAGTTGTCCGGGGCCGAGTACATGGTGCGCGCCAGCGGCTACCTCAAGACGCTGGACGACTTCCGGGCCATCCCGCTGGTGTCGCGCGCCGGGATTCCCGTGCGCTTGGGTGATGTCGCAACGCTCCAGATCGGGCCGGAAATGCGGCGCGGCATCGCTGAACTCGACGGCGAGGGGGAAGTGGCTGGAGGCGTGGTCGTGCTGCGCTCGGGCAAGAACGCCCAGGAAACGATCCAGGCCGTAAAGGCCAAACTCAGCGAGCTGCAAAGCAGCCTGCCCCAGGGCGTGGAGATCGTCACCACCTACGACCGCAGCGCACTTATCGAGCGGGCGATCCAGAACCTCACCACCAAACTCGTAGAGGAGTTCATTGTGGTGGCGGTGGTCTGTGTCTTGTTCCTCTGGCACCTGCGTTCTGCGCTGGTCGCCATCATTTCTCTGCCTCTGGGGATCATGGCTGCGTTTCTGGTGATGCGCTACCAGGGCATCAACGCCAACATTATGTCCCTGGGCGGCATTGCCATTGCTGTGGGCGCCATGGTGGATGCAGCCGTGGTGATGATCGAGAACGCCCACAAGAAGCTGGAGGCCTGGCAGCACAAGCATCCCGACCAGCAGTTGGTCGGTGAAGAGCGCTGGAAAGTGATCACCGAAGCTGCCGAGGAAGTTGGGCCTGCGCTTTTCTTCTCGCTGCTCATCATCACGTTGTCCTTTGTGCCCGTTTTTACGCTGGAAGCTCAGGAGGGCCGGTTGTTCGGGCCACTTGCGTTCACCAAGACCTACGCGATGGCCGCGGCAGCGGGTCTCTCCGTCACGCTGATCCCGGTCCTCATGGGCTACTGGATCCGGGGGCGCATCCCCGATGAGCAAAAGAACCCGATCACGCGCGCGCTGATCACCGTGTACCGGCCTTGCCTGGAGTGGGTCTTGCATCGTCCTAAATCCACCTTGGTCATCGCCGTGCTGGCGCTAACGACCACGATCTGGCCACTGTCGCGGTTGGGGGGCGAGTTCCTGCCCAGGCTGGATGAAGGCGATCTGTTGTACATGCCTTCAGCGCTCCCGGGCCTGTCGGCGCAACGGGCCACCGAACTGCTGCAACTGAGCAACCGGATGATCAAGACGGTGCCCGAGGTCGAGCGCGTCTTCGGCAAGGCGGGCCGCGCAGAGACCGCCACCGATCCGGCCCCGCTGGAAATGTTCGAGACCACGGTGAAGCTCAAACCCAGAGACCAATGGCGTCCAGGAATGACGCCCGAGGGCCTGATCGAGGAGCTGGACAAGGCCGTCAAAATCCCCGGCCTATCCAACATCTGGATTCCGCCCATCCGTAACCGGATCGACATGCTGGCCACAGGCATCAAGAGTCCCATCGGGGTTAAGGTGACCGGCAACGACCTGAAGGTGATCGATGTGATCGCCGCACAGGTCGAGCAGGTCGCCAAGGGCATTCCGGGAGTGACTTCGTCGTTGGCAGAGCGCCTGACGGGGGGGCGCTATGTCGATGTCCGCATCGACCGCACGGCCGCAGGTCGCTACGGGCTGAACGTGAGCGAAATCCAGGCCGTGGTCTCCGGGGCCATCGGTGGTGAAAACATCTCGGAAACGGTCGAGGGCTTGGCCCGCTTCCCGATCAACCTGCGCTATCCGCGTGAGTGGAGAGACTCGCCCGAACGCTTGGCCCAATTGCCCATCTCCACCCCCATGGGGCAGCAGATCACGCTGGGTACGGTGGCCAGCATCGCCATCACCGATGGGCCACCCATGCTCAAGAGCGAGAACGCCCGCCCATCGGGCTGGGTATATGTCGATGTGCGGGGGCGCGATCTGGCTTCCGTGGCCAATGAGCTGCGCGATGCCGTGAGCCGACAGATCAAGCTGGAGCCCGGGGTCAGCATCACGTACTCAGGCCAGTTCGAGTACCTGGAGCGGGCCAATGCCCGCCTTAAGGTAGTCGTGCCCGCCACCTTGCTGATCATCTTCGTGTTGTTGTACTTGACCTTCTCACGCATGGGGGAGGCAGGACTGATCATGGCGACACTGCCGTTCGCATTGACCGGGGGTATCTGGTTCCTGTACCTGATGAACTACAACTTGTCCATCGCAACGGGCGTTGGCTTCATTGCCCTGGCAGGGGTGGCAGCAGAGTTTGGGGTGGTCATGCTCATCTACCTCAAGCAGGCGCTGGCAGAGAGATGTCCAGACGGCGGGCAACCTACGCTGGAGGAGCTTCTGGACGCCATTCGGGAAGGCGCCGTGCTACGCGTCCGGCCCAAGGCCATGACCGTAGCCGTCATCCTGGCGGGCCTGGTACCCATCGTGTGGAGCAGCGGGACAGGCTCGGAGGTCATGAGCCGCATCGCGGCTCCCATGCTGGGCGGTATGGTGACCGCACCGCTGCTTTCTTTGTTCGTGATTCCTGCAGCCTATGTGCTGTTGCGAAAGCCAATGAGAGTGAAAACAGAGGCATCTGGAGGCTGAACGCTGCGTTGCGCAAGCTGGTGCTAGCGATAAACCAGTTGTTTCTCACTCCCAATCGCGCACGCTTGCATGCTATTTTGCGCACGGTGCAAGCGTCAGGCGTGCAAAATCTGCGGACTGACCGCCCGGAAAGAACAACAGTGGAAATTCGTAAGCGCAACAACGTGCATGTGATCGATGCAATTCGCCCGGACGTCCCCGTGCTCGTCTACGCGCACGGCTTTGGGTGTAGCCAGCATATGTGGCGACACATCACTCCGGCCTTTGAAGGTAAGTGCCACCAGGTCTTGTTCGACTACGTCGGCTGCGGCCAATCAGACTTGGCCGCCTTTGACCCCGTGAAGTACGCAAGTCTGAAAGGCTACGTGCAAGATCTGCTGGATGTATGCGACGCATTGGGCATCGAGCGCGGAGTGCATTTTGTTGGACATTCGGTCAGCGCCAGCATCGGCCTGCTGGCCTCCATCGAGCGACCTATGCTTTTTGATCGCCTGATTCTGGTCGGCCCGTCGCCTTGCTACATCAATCACGCTCCGGACTACCTTGGAGGGTTCGAGCGCCAGGATTTGGAGGGCCTATTGGACCTCATGGACCAGAACTTCATGGGCTGGTCCAGCTACCTCGCACCCATTGTGGCGGGAGCGCCGCAGGCAGACAGTCTGGGCGGAGAGCTGTCCGAGAGTTTCTGCTCAACCGATCCTACGATGGCTCGTATCTTTGCGCAGGCAACCTTCTTTGCGGATACCAGAGAGGAGCTGTCACGCGTGACCCGGCCGAGTCTGATCTTGCAGCATGGCAACGATGCGTTGGCGCCCCATTCGGTGGGGGAATACATGCACAAGAAGCTCAGGGACAGCACGCTGGAAGTGCTGGACGTGACCGGACACTGCGCCCACATGAGTCATCCGCACTTGGTGACGGCCGCCATGCAGCGATATCTCTCCTTAGCGTGAGCGAAACCGAGAGGGCGGAACATGCTGGCGGTTGATGACATCCCTTGCGCGATGATGATCACGGACCCGGTGGGGCACATCGTGCGGATGAACAGGGAGTTCCTTGTCCTGATCGGGGGCACGGAGGCGTTTTGGCTCGGCCACTCCATGGATGAACTGTTGACACCAGCTTCTCGAATTTTCAGCCAGACCCACCTGTTTCCCACGCTGCATCACGCCAAGAGTGCGCGCGAAGTATTCCTCCACCTGCGCGGTGTTGGCGGCGAGACTGTTCCTGTCATGGTCAATGCGGTCAGCAAGCGCCTGGAGACGGGCGACCACATAGTATGGGCCTTTTTTGTGGCCCGCGAACGCAGCCGTTTCGAAGGCGAGTTGATCAAGGCCCGTGCAGAGGCCCAGGGTCTTGCCCAGCGCTTGGCCGCCAGCAATGAACAGGTTGAATTGCAGAATCGCCAGCTTTCGGAACTGAGTCTCTCTGATCCGCTTACAGGTCTTAAAAACCGCCGTGCGCTGGAATTGACCGTGCAAGAGTGGCAACGGACGGCCTCTCGACAGAGTTCCGTGTCGTTGTTGATGGTGGACGTGGACTACTTCAAACGGATCAACGATGCGCATGGCCATCCCGAGGGCGACCGGGTGCTGGTGAACTTTGCTCGCCAGTTACAGGCAGGCGCCCGTGGTTCGGACCTGGTGGCGCGATACGGCGGGGAAGAATTCGTCCTCTGGTTACCTGATGCGGACGCAGAAGCCGCTGCCCGAATCGCGGAGCGGGTGCACAAATGCGCCAGACGGGTTCGCTCATTGGCGGGGCCAGTAACGGTCAGTGTCGGGCTGGCATGTGCAGTACACCAAACCGGAGCGGATTTCCTCGCCCGGCTGCTAAAACGCTCTGATGAAGCTGTTTACAGGGCAAAGGCGCTCGGGCGCAACTGCACAGTGGTTAGTGACTGAGTCACCCAGCCTCGCGCAGCTCACCAGCGTTTGGAATAGTGATAGCTTCCCCCGCAAAGAACGTTCGCGGTGAGACTACTTGGATGGCATGGCTGCTTGGCGGTCCACCATCATTCGCATCATCTGCTCCATCATGGCCATACGGCGCTCCATTTGAGCGTGCATGCCCATCATGCCTCCCATACCCGAGTTTCCGGAGGCTGCAGGCATGGCAGGTTTGGTCTGCGCCCCTTGCTGCATCATTCCCATCCCCATGCCACCAGAACTACCCGCGCCCATCGTGGCCATGCCTGACTGCATGAGCTTCATGTGCTCCTCCATCAGCGCTGAGCGTTCGGCGGGAGTCTTGGCCGCCTGCATTTTTTTGTGCATTTCCTGCATCGCCTTCATCTGACGATCAAAGGCGTCCGGTGCAGACGCGGCAGTGGCTGCCGGGGCAGACTGGGTTGTGACGCCGCCGCTCTGTGCATCTCCGGGGTGGTGGCCTGCGTGTTCGTCCTCAGGTTTTGGCGATTGCGCGACGGCACAGCCTGCCACGAATAGGGTTGTCAACAGCCCAGCGACGATGTTCAGACGCATGATGGTCTCCTTGGTAGTTCAACTGCAGCATGACGACGTACGGTTCGCAGCGCCTTGATTCACATCAACAGAGGTTGTGGACCGAGACGCACAGCAGCAGCCACCGGTTGTTCGGCCCGATGAAGTCCCCACCACGGCGTCTGCTTTGTATCCGGCACGCTCAATTGCGGAGCGAACAAGCTCCACAGTGTCGTCTTCGGCTTGCCCAGGAACGCGGACCTGCCGCGCGGCCACATCGATTTCTACTTCGACGCCCGCCGGCATTGGGGCCTGAGCTATTGCTCGACGAATGCGCTGGGCGCAACCACCGCACGTCATGTCAGGAACATTGAAACGGACCATGTGAGCCTCCTTCAGTTGATTCATGTTTTGACTATGAACCTTGTCACGACGAGAAGGTCAAGCCCATTCGCAAAAATCAACCGGGCGTCAAGATCGAGAGTGGCAGTCGCCAAGGCATGTAAGGCTATGCCGATGCGATCATGCTTGGCGAGTTGCATGCTAAGAGGCTCTTAACGTTTTATCGAGCCGCCTATGGACCTCGCGGACCTGCTTAAGCTGGCTTGAAAGCGCAAGCCATGTGAGGAGCTAATAGATTGGTGTTCTCTATCTCCATCCAAAAATATGGCCCACTACTCCGAACGACCGATGAGAGATCGTCAGCGGACTTCCATAGCGGCAGGACGAGCGACGGCAACCGCTGCAGAACTGCCATTTGGCGCGATTTGGGTTCGGCCCACCTCGCTAAGCAGCCACGCCACCCTCAGCCGGACGACCAGTCCTATCCTGGACATCTCCCCAGGTCGTCCCCCCCTAGAACAGCACCTTCTGCGCACTCGTCAATGCCACAAATCTGTCTCCCAGCGGCTGGAGAATCGCATCTGCAATGGGCTGGAGTTGTTTGACGAGATAGTGCTCATAGTCAATGCGCGAATGCCGCGCCTCCAGAGGTTCGGGGCCGCTCCGCGTCATCACGTACTCGATCCAGCCACCACGCTGGTACTGCTGAGGACGGTTCAACTTCGCGTTGTGTGCGTCAGCAATGCGTGCTGCGCGCACCTGGGGCGGTACGTTGACCTCGTAGGCATCGAGCCGGTGGCGCAGGCGTTTTCGGTAGATGAGCAGCGCGTCCATCTGGCCATCCAACATCGACCGCGCATAGTCGGCCACGAACTTCCGGTAGGGCTCACCGTGGAAGATGCGTGACAGCAAGCCCTCTTGGAACTGGCGTGCCAGAGGGGTCCAGTCGCTGCGGGCCATCTCCAGCCCCCGATAGACCATCTCCTCTCGACCCTCTTCATCGATGCTGAGGCCCGCGTAGCGCTTCTTGCTGCCCACGTCCGAGCCTCGGATGGTGGGCATGAAGAATTTGGCGTAGTGGGTGTCGAACTCGATTTCGAGGAAGTTCTCCAGCTGCTGCTCTTCACGCAGCTTGCGTGTCCACCAGGCATTGATCTCCCGCACAAGGCCGGCCGCAATGGCGTGCGCCTCTACGTTGGGATAGTTGCGTTTGAGCCAGATGAAGATGGAGTCGGTGTCTCCGTAGATGACTTGGTATCCGCGCTGCTCCACGAACGTCCGAGTGAGCTTCATCACTTCATGGCCGCGCAAGGTCACGGCGGATAGCAGCTTCGGGTTGAAGAAGCGGCACTCGGACGCGCCCAGCACTCCGGCGAAGGAGTTCATGAGCAGCTTCAGGGCCTGCGATAGCGGCTGGTTGCGCGCCCGCTTGGCCTCGTCTCGGGCATTCGAGAGTGTGGTCACGATGTCCGGCAGGCAATGCTTCTCACGCGAGAACAGCGTGCCCTGCGGCCCTCGCACGAGTCCGGCCTGGATGTTGGTGCTTTCTCCCTCTGCCAGGCCTACTGGGTCCACTAGGAAGGTTCGGATGATGGAGGGGTACAGGCTCTTGTAGTCCAGGACCACGACGGAATCGTAGAAGCCCGGGGTGGAGTCCATCACATAGCCGCCGGGAAAGGCCTTGGCCGCGATGTCACCCACGTTGGGTGCCACGTAGCCCAGGCGGTGCATGCGCGGCAGGTAGTGGTGGCTGAATGCGGCGATGGAGCCGCCGAAGTGATCTATCTGCAAGCCTGTGGTCTGGGCTCGCTCCAGCACGAACGGCAGCAGTTCCAGTTTGTCGAAGATGCGCAGGACGAGCGCGCAGTCGCGGATGTTGTAGTTGGCCAGCGCGGGCTTGTCTTCCTGGTAGCGCCGCTCGATCTCGGCCATCTTGTCGTAGGCATCTCCGATCTCCTTGCCCTCACCGAGCAGTTTCTGCGAGACCGCTTCGAGGCTGAACGACGGAAAGCTCCACATGCCCGCCCGCAGTGCCTCAATGCCATCGACAACCACGCGTCCGGGCATGGGTGCGAACAGGTAGCCTTGCCGTCCCGGGTGTGTCCGCCATGCGATGGGGCGGCGCTCGCGTCCGAGCAGCAGTTGCACGGAGTTCGCATCAGCGGTCTTTTGCAGCACTCGCAGATCGAACTGGATCACGCTCCAGCCGACGATGACATCCGGGTCATGGTCTGCAAACCAGGCATTGAGCTGCTCGATCATCGCCCTGCGAGTTGAGCAGTACACAAGCCTGAAATCCATCAGTGGTACAGCCGGCGCCGACACCAAAGCTGGCACTGGCGCCTCCCCCAGCATGAAGACCACCCGGTCGCCCGCGCCATCCAACGCGATCGAGTACAACTCCTCGGTCGCGCTCGTCTCAATGTCCAGCGACACCACCTTCAATACCGGGCGCCAACCGGACGCGGGTTTCAACCTGCCGTCGATGATGGTCGAGCCTTCCCGATGGCCTCCATCGACCAGAACACCGGCCGTGATGAACCGCTCCATCAGGTAGCGGTCGTGCGGCCGCACATCCGCTTCGTACAGCGGGACCCCCAGTGGCTGGAGTGCGCGCGCCAGCTTGCCGAGATCGCGGAACCTGCGGGTGTAGACACCGAGAACGGGCTGCTGGTCGAACGTCTTCAGACCGAGTTCCTTCACCTCCAAGCCCTGCAGGTTTGCCATTTGGGCTTGTGCCGTAGCCCAGTGGCGAACAGGCAGGAAGGCGACCGAGGTTTGCTGGGTCAGAAGCACCTTCTTCGGTCCCTCCTCGGTGGCCAGCCAGTATTCGATCTCGGTGCCGTCTGGGAGGTCGCGCCAGTTGCGGGTGAGGATGAAGCCCCGGAGTTCGGCGGGTGCGAGGGCTGAGGACATCAGGTGGAGCGAAGGACGGTGGCGCGCTAATTCTGATGCCTCGGCCGAACAAGGTTAAGAGCTACGAAACACTCTTGCGCATAATACTGATGTTTTGTACAGTATTGTAAAAACCGACACCGAGAAGGCCATGGACAAACCATCCCGTTATGTATTCCGTCCTGCCCGACCAGCTCCCGCCATACTGCGGCGCATTTGGGCGTGGTTCTGAGTCAGCGCAGCGGCGCCAGCGGGCCATGCTGACTTTGGGAAGTCACGCTGCTCAGTCTCTGTGCCGACCGCTTGAGGCGGACATTCGAGTTGGTTTTTAGCAGGGCTGTCGGTTTCGCACTTAAGCGGACCGGATTGTCTCGAGCCCTCGAACGGAGACCATTAGTAGAGAATGGTGACTCAACCATGGAGGGACTTCTGTGAACGTCGTTTTCGCCAACCGCACAGAGAAAAAAGACTTCATCGTAAATGAGATCGAACGGCTTAGCGTTCCCGACCAGGACGTCTACATTGCGGTCGCCTTCTTTACCGAGGCCGGCGTGGTCAAGCGGCTGATTGAGAAAGGCTGTCGTGTTCAGATGGTGGTCCGCCTCGGTTTTCCAACGAGTCCGAGAGCTCTCGAAGAGGTGATGGCGCTGCCGAACCTTCAGCTCAGGGTCTATACCGCGCGCACCTTTCACCCTAAGCTCTATATTTTCGGCGACGAGGTGGCGCTTGTTGGATCGGCCAATCTCACGCATGCCGCAGTCTGGTCTAACCAGGAGGTCGTAGTGCGTGTGGACGCCGAGGATGACCGTTTCACGGAGCTTGCCGCCGTGTTCGACGATTATTGGGACGGAGCGGAAGTGCCAACTCAAGCTCAGTTGAAGCTCTACAAGGAGCTTTACTTGAATTTCTCGAAGCACGAGGATGCGGCCGACGCTCTTGCGCGCGACGTGGCGGAGAAGCTAGGCAACACGGCCCCGACCAACATTAACCGTGGGGAGAAGAAGCGCGGGAAAAAATCCCTTTTCCTCTCGCATTTCCGGAAGACCTATCAAGAGGGAGTCGCCGCCTTCGATGTGGTACGCAAGGTGTACAAAGCTAGTGGCTATCGCAAGGCGGACGAGGCGGATATTCCTCTGAGGCTCGAAATCGACTCATTCATCAGCTTCGTGCGCGAGAAGGTGGCCACTGGCGAGTCTTGGGAGTCGGCCCCGCTACGGACTCCTGCCGAGCAGGAGCCTTTGATCCGAGAGCTCATCGAACGTTGGAAGGCGACGTCGTGGCCCCACTTCGAAGACAAAATCGTAGGCGAAAATTACCCGCGACTCAAACATGTATTTGCCTCCCGCGAGTCGATTATGGCCGCCGATGACGGCGAGCTGTTCGACGGCCTTGCAACGCTGCACTCATTCCACGACAGGTTCCGTTTTTTCGATGGCGGCCTGCCGAGTTGGAAGAAAGTCTTCCCGACCTATAACGACCCGAAGCGAACGAGGGAGACGCTAGCCTACTTGGTCTTCGGGGAGGGCGACATCGTGGAGCGTATGGCGAACGTCGTCTTCGATCCTCGCTACAAGCTCGAAGAATTTGGAAAAGCGAACGTTCAAGAACTCGTCGGCTGGTGCAATAGAGAGGAGCTGCCGATCATCAACAGCAGGACGACCAAGGTGCTGCGTTTTTTCGGGTCGAAGGTGGTCCAGGTCAAATGAATCGAAAACTCGATGGCTAATGGCTAGTTCGAGAAGTCGAGCAAACTTTATCGCATCATGGATCTCGCGCGGGTGTCAGTGACCGGATTAGTTGCCAAGCGGCTGTCGGCCAGTTGAAGAACTGCTCACGCAAGGCAACGTCGTCCGCCAAATGCTTCCTTTAAGTTCTACGAAGGTTTAGTGTCCAAAGCCGCAAAGCAGCTGCCCAGCTTATTCCTCAATTCGTGTTGGACTTCGAGGCTAGACAAGCCTGTAGTACCTTCGCATGCGATCAGGTTCTGCCGACAGAAGTCAGGCCATCCATCCAGATCGTCATCAAGTGCTAGCCATTGCCGGGGCTTTCGGCGCTGGGCGTCTTCTTGGACTTGCACACCCCGGGGGGTGGTGCGGAACATGGACAGGTTCCAGGGATCCACGCCATGGACACGCTTGTGGTACGTCCCACCAATGAAACGGGCACGCAGAGAGGCCGGAAGCCGTTTGAGGGTTGCGCTGTATCCGGGGCTGATGCACCAGGTGCTACTCAGCACCAGAGCGACTGCCGGGTACGGTTCAAGCACCGATTCCAGGATAGGAATCCATTCGAAAAGAGAGTGTCCTGCAGCCTCATATGGGCTCATGTAGATGCCCTTGCGGGGATGCCAGAGCACCTTTTCATGGTGAACAACACCATCAAGGTCTAGGTACAGAACGACGTCCGCGCTGCGTGGGGTAGACGCTGGGAGATACGGGGAGTTCTGGCTAGAGGGCATAGCCGTAGGCATTCTGCATGGTGTGAAGCGGTCAGCGGGTATGGTGACAAGTCCATACAGGGCTCCTGAGTAGCCAAATCCCTGCCTGGGCTTACGAGTAAGCGCCGGATTGAGCTCGTGAGAGCAAGCTCCTTACTAGCTCCAAGCCATCGGGCTCATTGAGGACATCGATGGGTCTCCGATTACCCAATGCTGGGACTACCCCAGTCAGCCAATGGTCTAGCCACGCCCTTGCATCAAAACCGGCTTGCTCTCCTGACTCTGCGAGCATGCCATGTACGAGCACGGTGAGAGTAGCGATGTCATCTTCAAGGGCCATGGCTTGCTCCGTAGAAATGGCTGGAATTCAGTGCGCAACACTGATGGTGCAGTCCTTGGGATTGCGCGTCAAATTTTGAACTTTGTTGGCGGTAGGTCTGAGTCGAAGTTTGTTATTGCCAGGCCATGCCGACTGTTTCTAAGACAACGCCTTCATTCAAGTCACGGACCTTTCCAAAGATGTCTTCGAACGCACCTGGTGCGTAGGCCCATAGGTAGGCACGGTGAGTCTTGCCTGCTCCGGGCTTGAGCATCGCCACAGGTGAATCGCCCCGGTTTTTGAGGAGGCTCAACACTCTGAGAGGATTGAGCCATGAAGAAGACGAACAAGTTCTCGCCCGAGGTGCGTGAGCGCGC
>NZ_JALEGG010000146.1 GCF_022763525.1 Acidovorax sp. | reverse complement strand
GCCGGCTCGGTGCTGGCGGCCCACGCGGGGCTGCTCACCGGGCGCCGCGCCACCACGCACCACCAGCACCTTGACGAACTGGCCGCAGTGGATCCGCGCTGCGACGTGGTGGCCAACCGTGTGTTCGTGGCGGACGGCGCCATTCACAGCAGCGCGGGCGTCACCACCGGCATCGACCTGCTGCTGCACCGCATTTCCGATACTTGCGGCCCCGCGCTGGCCGCGCAGGTGGCACAGGCCATGGTGGTGGCGCTGCGCCGCGGCCCCGATGACCCGGAATTCTCACCCTTCCTCCACCACCGCAACCACCTGCACCCGGCGCTGCACCGCGTACAGGATGCCGTGGGCCAGCAGCCCCAGGCGGACTGGAACGTGCCCGCCATGGCGCGCGTGGCGCACACGTCGCCGCGCCACCTCACGCGGCTGTTCATCGAACATGCGGGCATCGCCCCGCTGTCATACCTGCGCCGCATCCGCCTGGCCACGGCCGAGGCGGCGCTGCAGTCCGGCCAGAACGTCACGCAAGCGGCGCTGATGGCGGGGTTCAGTTCCGACACGCAGCTGCGCCGCGCCTGGCACCAGTTCGGGCGCCAGGGCACACCTTCGCAGGGGGCTGCGCGCTAGGGCGGCAGATCGTCCCTCGTCCAGCTGGAAACATCCGCCGCTGCCGATAATGGCAGCCCATGCGACTGCCTGGACCCGCCATGAAAGAGCCACCACTGCCCCCGCGCGAGGAAGACCGCCTGCAGGCCCTGCGCGCCCTGCTGATCCTGGACACGCCCCCCGAGGAGCGTTTCGACCGGCTGACGGCTTTCGCGGCCCAGGAGTTCGACATGCCCATCGTGCTGCTATCGCTGATCGATGCGCAGCGCCAGTGGTTCAAGGCCCGTCACGGCCTGGACGTGTGCGAGACCGCGCGCGGCATTTCTTTCTGCGCCCACGCCATCCTGCAGGACGCGGTGATGGAGGTGCCCGATGCCGCGCAGGACGAGCGCTTTGCCGACAACCCGCTCGTGATTGGCGAGCCGCACATCCGCTTCTACGCAGGCGCGCCGCTCAAGATGCCCGGCGGGCACAACATCGGCACCTTGTGCCTCATTGACCGCTCGCCACGCCGCCTGGATGCAATCGATCTGGCCATTCTGGGTTCGCTGCGCGATCTGGCAGTGGAAGAACTTGCGCGCTACGCCCCTCAGGAACCTGCCGCATGAGCCCGACCTCGCACCACGAAATCCTGCTTTTCGAGCCTAGCTCGCTCACGGCCAGTATCATCGTGGCGACGGCGCGGCAGATGAACCTGCCGCGCGTGCGCCAGGTCAGCAGCGTGCGGACAGCGCACCAGCAGCTCACGGCACAAGGCTTCCAGGCTCTCATCATGTCGCTGGACGAGCCCACCGACGCCGTAGCGCTGCTGGAGCAGGTGCGCAACGACCAGCTCGCGGTGGACGCGCAGGTGCCGGTGGCCGTGACCATCGCTCAGGTGGACCCGAGTACCGCCGTGAAGATGAAGGCCCTGCAGGTCCGCCGCGTGCTGCTCAAGCCCTTCAAGGTACGCGATGTGATCACGACCATCGAGATGCTGCGACGCGAAGACTAACCACTGGATAATAAAACGAGCCCCAGCGCTTATAAATAAAGCGCCGATAGCTATCAATAATATAGCAACATTTTCCGAGGCAGCCTCGTCAGTACACCTCGGGCACGTACATCGAGGCCGGCACGGGCTGGCGCAGGTACTCGGGGTTGCGCACGCGCTCGGGCAGCACCACCGTGGGGTGGGGCACTTCTGCATAAGGCAGTTGCGACAGCAGGTGCGCGATGCAGTTCAGGCGCGCCTTTTTCTTGTCCACCGCCTGCACCACCCACCAGGGCGCCTCGGGGATGTGCGTGCGCTCGAGCATGGTCTCCTTGGCCTTGGTGTAGGCCTCCCAACGCACGCGGCTTTCCAGGTCCATGGGGCTCAGCTTCCACTGCTTGAGCGGGTCGTGGATGCGGCCCAGAAAACGCAGGTGCTGCTCTTCGTCGGTGATGGAGAACCAGTATTTGACGAGCGTGATGCCCGAGCGCACCAGCATCTTTTCAAACTCCGGCACGGTGCGGAAGAACTCCTCGTACTCGTCGTCGGTGCAAAAGCCCATCACCCGCTCCACGCCCGCGCGGTTGTACCAGCTGCGGTCGAACAGCACCATCTCACCCGCCGCCGGCAGGTGCGCCACATAGCGCTGGAAGTACCACTGCGTGCGTTCGCGGTCATTCGGCGCGGGCAGTGCCGCCACACGGACCACGCGCGGGTTCAGGCGCTGGGTGATGCGCTTGATCACGCCGCCCTTGCCCGCCGCGTCGCGGCCCTCGAACAGGATCACCACCTTTTGCCGCGTGTGCTGCACCCAGTCCTGCAGCTTGACGAGTTCGCCCTGCAGGCGGAACAGCTCTGTGAAATACCGTTGGCGCGCCAGCTTGTCGGTGGGCTGCAGCTCACCCATGCCATCCACGTTGCGGTCCTCGATCTCCAGCTCCAGTTCCTCGTCGTAGCTGTCGATCAGGTCGTTGGCGATGCGCTGCATCAGCTCCTGGGTGTCGAGGTGGTTGGTGTGGAACATGGAAGAAAAGGGCCAGGAAGGCAGCAGCAAGACAAGATGCGCCATGGTGGCGGCCACGGGTGACAACGGCGTGACACACGCATGTCTGTCACAACACCGTCACCGGCCACCCCCACGATGCGGGGCCGTGTCCGCCGTCGATCACCCCTTCCCAGCTGCCTCCATGCCGCCCCCGGCCGGCGCCACCAGCCTCCACTACGGAGGCGATGCCGCTGGGCTGATTTGCGGCTACGTGCTGTCCGAGGGCGCATCACCGCAGGAGCTGGACTCCGCCCAGGCAGCCCAATGGCTGGCCGGCCGGCACACGCGCGCTGCGCCCACCAGCTTCCTGTGGCTGCACTTCAACTTGAGCCACGCCCAGGCCGTGCGCTGGATGGAGCGGCACGCCAATCTGCCCGAGGCCTTTTTTGATGCACTCAAGGACCGCTCGGTTTCCACGCGCATTGAGCGCGACGATGACACGCTGATCGCCGTGCTGAACGACGCGCACTTCGACTTTGCGTTCGAGCCCTCGGACATCGCCACGCTGTGGACCAGCGTGGCCCCGCACCTGATGGTGACGGGGCGCACGCGCCCGCTGCGCTCGGTGGACGCACTGCGCACCGCCGTGCGCACCGGCCACGCGCCCTCCTCCAGCGTGGGCCTGCTCGCCGAGCTGATGCGCACCCAGGCCTCCGGCCTCGTGGACATCGTGCGCGGGGTGACGCACCGCATCGACGATGTAGAAGACGCGCTGCTGGCCGGCCGCCTGGACCACAAGCGCGCCCGGCTGGGCGTGCTGCGCCGCCTGCTGGTGCGGCTGCAGCGCCTGCTGGCGCCCGAACCTGCCGCCTTGTTCCGCCTGTTGCAGCACCCACCCGCCTGGATGGGCGCAGATGATGCGCAGGAACTGCGCGATTCCACCGAAGAGTTCTCGGTCGTGCTGCGCGACATGCAGGGCTTGCAGGAGCGCATCAAGCTGCTGCAGGAAGAGATCGCCGCCAGCGTGCAGGAGGCCAACAGCCGCAGCCTGTTCGTGTTGACGGTGGTGACCGTGCTGGCGCTGCCCATCAACATTCTCGCGGGCCTGTTTGGCATGAATGTGGGCGGCGTGCCGCTGGCCGATGAACCGCATGGCTTCTGGATCATCGTGGCCGTGGTGGTGGCCTTCACGGCGGTGGCGGGCTGGCTGGCCCTGCGCGGCACGCGCGATCAGTAGCGCCGGCCCCCAGGCTCAGCAACGGGCGCCACTACAATGCCGCCCCTTGCCCCGATCCCCCGAACCGACTGCCCCATGAACATCGTCGTCAACGAAGAACTCAAAGCCTACATCGAGCCCCTCACCCCCGACGAGCATGACGCCCTGGAACGCAGCATCCTGGCCGAAGGCTGCCGCGACGCGCTGGTGCTGTGGGGTGATGTGCTGGTGGACGGGCACAACCGCTATGGCATCTGCCAGAAGCACGGCCTGCCTTTCCAGACCGTGCAGAACCCACGCTTCCAGTCGATCGAAGACGTGCATCTGTGGATGATCGACCAGCACCTGGGCCGGCGCAGCGTGTCGGATTTCCAGCGCGGTGTGCTCGCGCTGCGCAAGCGCGAGATCCTGTCCGAGCGAAAAGCGCGTGCGGTGACTCCAGCCACGGAGCCCGAATCCTCAGCCGCCACGCCTGAACCAGCCGCGCCCGAGGCCTTGGCCTCCCTGCCGCCGCCCAAGCCGCTCAACAGCCGCGAAGCCATCGCCAAGGCCGCCCGGCTGAGCAGCAGTCAGGTGGTCATGATCGAAAAGATCCAGAAGCAGGCTGCGCCGGAACTGGTGGCCGCCGTGAAGGCCGGCGCCATCTCCATCAACGCCGCGGCCGCCGTGGCCACCCTGCCCGCCCAGGAGCAGGTCGCCGCCGTGGCTGCGGGCAAGGACGAACTCAAGCAGGCTGCCAAACGCGTGCGCGAGCTCAACAGGCGCAAACCGCGTGAGGAAACGCCCGGTGACGAAAAAGAAGGCGGGGATACACCCACCACCACCGCAACCGCGGGCGGCAGCGCAGATACCGACGAGCTGCACAGCTTGCGCGCCCGGGTGGCAGAACTCACGGCAGAGAACACCGAGTTGCGCAGGCAGGTGGCACAGCTGCAGGCCGCGCTGCCGGCGGGCAGCGCGCCGTTCTAGAACGCCAGGGTCAACCGCAAACCCAAACCGTTCACGCTGAACCCGAACGGGGGATTTGGACAAGGCTCCTTCAGTCGCCGCTGCGGCGCAGTGCGCTCAACCGCTCGGTGATCAGGTCCACATCCAGCCCGTCTTCGACGTGGTCCAGGTAGGTTTCCAGGTCCACCATGGCTTCGATGGTGTTGCCGCGTTCGGCATGGGCCAGCCCGCGGTCGCGCCGCTCGCCCCAGGCTTCGGGCAGCAGCACGACGAGACGGTCAAGCACGGCAATCAGGCGCTGCCAATCCTGCTGGGTGCGGTGCACTTCCTTGAGATTGCGCAGCATGCGCGCGATGATGTCGCGCGGCGTGGCGGCCTGCAGGTACAGGCCCAGCGGCACGTCGTAGTCGTCCACCAGCCCGCTCTGCCGTTTGTAGGGCTCCAGCCGTTCCGCCAGTTCTTCGCGGCTGAGTGACTGGCCCGTGATCGGGTCCAGCACCACCTGGCCCTTGGGCAACAGCACCTTGACCATGAAGTGCCCCGGAAACGCGACACCGCGCGCGTGCAGCCCCAGCCCCTGGGCCAACTCCATCCACAGCACTGCCAGGCTGATGGGGATGCCCCGGCGGGTGCGCAGCACGGCATTGAGGTAGCTGTTTTCAGGGTCGTAATAGTTGTTGACGTTTCCGCCAAACCCCAGGTCCACAAAGAAGAACTGGTTGAGCGTGCGCAGCCGCTGCAGCGCAGGGGCATCCGCAGGCAACCGGCGCTGGATGCGGGCCAGCAACTGGTCCACGTCGCCCAGCAGCTGCTGGGTGTCGAACTCGGGGTACTCATCCTGCGCCAGGCTGGCCGCGGCCTCCAGCAAGGGGAAATGGTCGTCGCTTTGCACCAGAGATGCAAAGTACTCCAGCGAAGTGGGTACGGAAAGGCTCAAGGGCATGACGGGGTTTTAAGTGCGCATGGCTCCGGCGTCAAGCCGCAATAAAGCCGGCTTTGCCGGCCTGTTGCCGGGCTGATTCGCTAGCGCCGCAGCATCTGGCGCAGCCGCAGCCCTGCAGCCCACAGCGCGCCAAAGTACAGCACCCCAGCCGCCACCATCAATGCACCCAACAACCCTGCGCGCCGCAGGGTTTGCCCCTTCATCTCGACCCAGTCGAAATGCTGCGAGCCCCACAGCAGCAGCACGGCCAGCAAGGCACTTGCGGCGATCACCTGCAGGGCGAACTTGCCCCATCCAGGTTGGGGCTTGTAGCTGCCACGCCGCAGCAGACCGCCGAGCAGCCACAGTGCATTGATGAGCGCCCCCAGCCCGATGGACAGGGCCAGCCCGGCGTGCGCCAGCACCGGCACCAGTGCCACGTTGAGCAACTGCGTGATCACCAACACCACCACGGCGATCTTCACGGGGGTGCGCACGTCCTGACTCGCGTAGTAGCCAGGTGCCAGCACCTTGATGGCGACCAGGCCGAGCAGGCCGGCGCCATAGCCCGAAAGCGCCACGGCAATCTGGCCGACGTCGCTGTCCGCCAGTTTTCCGTGATGGAACAACGTGGCCACCAGGGGCGTTGAAAACGTGAGCAGCGCTACCGCGCAGGGTACGGCCAGCAGCACCACGATGCGCAGGCCCCAGTCGAGCATGGCGGAATACTTTTGCGAGTCGCCTGCGGCTTTGGCCGCGGTGAGCTGCGGCGTCAGCACTACGCCCAAGGCCACGCCCAAGAGCGCGGTGGGGAACTCCATCAACCGGTCTGCATAGAACAGCCATGTCACGCTGCCCGGCGTGAGGTACGAGGCGATTTGCGTGTTGATCATCAGCGAGATCTGAGCCACCCCCACACCCAGCAGGATCGGCCCCATCAGCGTCAACACCCGCCGCACGCCGGGCTCGGCCCAGGCTGCACGCACCGCGCTCCATGTGACGCCGATGCGCGGCATCAGCCCCAGGCGCACGAGGGCCGGCACCTGCACGGCCATCTGCAGCAGGCCCCCCACCATCACACCACCCGCCATCGCAAAAATGGGCTCGATCCCCCGCGCTTCGAACTGCGGCGCGCCCAGCCAGGCGGCAGCGATCATGCACAGATTGAGCAGCACCGGGGAGACGGCCGGCACGGCGAAATGCTTCCAGGTGTTCAGGATGCCCGCCGCCAACGCCACCATGGACATGAAGCCGATGTAAGGAAACATCCAGCGCGTCATCAGCACCGCGGCGTCGTAGGCCTCGGCACTCTGGCGCAGTCCGCTGGCCAGCGCCCAGACCAGCACCGGCGCGCCCAGCACGCCCAGGATGCAGGTCAGCAAGAGCGCCCAGGCCAGAGCGGTGGCGACGGCGGCGATCAACTGCCGAGTGGCTTCTTCGCCTTGCTGCGCCTTGGTCGTGGCCAGCACCGGCACAAAGGCTTGGCTGAAGGCACCCTCGGCAAAGAGCCGGCGAAACAGATTGGGGATGCGAAAGGCGACGTTGAACGCGTCTGTCAGGGCGTTGGCTCCGAAAACCGAGGCCATGAGAAGGTCGCGCACCAGGCCCGTCACACGGGAGGCCAGGGTCAGGAGGGAAACGGTAGAGGCGGCTTTGAGCAATGACACGTGTGGAGTGTATGTGGAGGCGGGAACGCCGCGGCTCGGGAAGGCAGTCTGGGAAGCACATGGGCTTCAGGTCACACCGAGGCTGAACGATGAACCATTGTTGAAAACGAGTGTGAGCCAGGGATGAAGTCTGTGAGGAGTGTGTGAGGAGCAGAGCGCTTCGGCGACGAGCCAGCGGCTCTGGGCAGGCGCCCTTGGCCCGGAACCCGGCCGGGCGTAGCGGCTAGGCTATAATCGCGGGCTTTGCTGGCATCATCCTCAGACTCAAGGAAACTAAATCATGGCATCCGCTAAACCCAAGAAGAAGAACCCGCGCCTGGCGTCGGGCCGCAAGCGCGTCCGTCAGGACACCAAGCTCAACGCAGCAAACACCTCGCTGCGCTCCAAATACCGTACCGCTGTCAAGAACGTCGAGAAGGCTGTTCTGGCTGGCGACAAGACCAAGGCGACCGAACTGTTCGCCAAGATGCAAGCCGTGGTGGACTCCGTGGCTGACAAGGGCATCTTCCACAAGAACAAGGCTGCTCGCGACAAGAGCCGTCTGTCGGCCAAGGTGAAAGCCCTGGCACTGGCAGCCGCCTAAAAAATCTCCGCCTGCCCCGGCAGGCAACAGCCCGAACGGCCCGTGCCGTTCGCCGTTTGTAACGGGTGCGCTGCCAGCAAAACGAAAAAACCGCCTTACGGCGGTTTTTTCGTTTGGGGCACGGATAAAGGCTTCGGGTTGGAGGTTCTGTTCTACCCGGCAGACGCACCTGGCGCAACGGCCGGCGGTTTTACTTGCTGGACGCGGGCGTATCGGGCAGCAGGCAGGCCTCGGCCACCTGCAGGTTGTTGTCACGCGCGAAGTTGATGACGAAATCCCACGCCATGGGTTCGTGGTCTCGCAGGTCACGGTTCACGACCACACACTTGACGCCATTGAGGGTGGTCGGAATGCACCAGGGCGAATAGCTCAAGTGGCTGCCGGGACGCGCGCCGCCGGGACGAAAACTGCTCATCACCCCGGCCAGACGCTCCGCCCAGTCGCTGGGACGAAAGGTTTTCCCGTCATGGGTGACGCCCTGAATGAAGACTTCTTTGGAGGTGGGAGAAACCATCGGGATTGGAGTGATTAGGAGGCGCCTGACGCAGGATCACTGCATGCCGCACCGCAGCCCTCCATTCTAACTCTTATATAAGAGCTAGCTCCCTAATCCCCGTGCAAGGCCCGGCGGAGGGGCCTTTCATGCGGTAGACACAACATTGCAGTGATGCGCAATCGTCAACAGCCGCGCGCTGGGCTCCCCCTAGAATCGTGCTTCGCTTTTTCGGGTTCATACCGGCCACGGGCCGGCCCCTCACCGCACCGTCCTCTGGAGATTTCTGCAATGACCGCTACCACCCCGGCAGCCTCGCCCCACGTGATGAACACCTATGGCCGCGTGCCCATCGCGCTGGCCCGCGGTCAGGGCTGCCGAGTCTGGGACGTGAACGGCAAGGAGTACCTTGATGGCCTGGGCGGCATTGCCGTGAACACGCTGGGCCACAACCACGCCAAGCTGGTGCCCGCCCTGCAGGACCAGATCACCAAGCTGATCCACACCTCCAATTACTACCACGTGCCGCTGCAGGAGCAGCTGGCGGCCAAGCTGGTGGAGCTCTCGGGCATGCAGAACGTGTTCTTCTGCAACTCGGGCCTGGAAGCCAACGAGGCGGCCCTGAAGATCGCGCGCAAGTACGGTGTGGACAAGGGCATCGCCAAGCCCGAGATCGTGGTGTACGAGAAGGCCTTCCACGGCCGGTCGATCGCCACCATGTCGGCCACCGGCAACCCCAAGATCCACAGCGGCTTCGGCCCGCTGGTCGAAGGCTTCATCCGCGTGCCGATGAACGACATTGAAGCCATCAAGAAAGCCACCCAAGACAACCCGAACGTCGTGGCCGTGTTCTTCGAGACCATTCAAGGCGAAGGCGGCATTAACCCGATGCGCGTGGAATACCTGCAGCAGCTGCGCCAGCTCTGCGACGAGCGCGGCTGGCTGATGATGATCGACGAGGTGCAGTGCGGCGTGGGCCGCACCGGCAAGTGGTTCGCCCACCAGTGGGCCGGCATCGTGCCCGACGTGATGCCCCTGGCCAAGGGCCTGGGCTCGGGCGTGCCCATTGGCGCGGTGGTGGCCGGCCCCAAGGCCGCCAACGTGCTGCAGCCCGGCAACCATGGCACCACCTTTGGCGGAAACCCGCTGGCCATGCGGGCCGGCGTGGAAACCCTGCGCATCATGGAAGAAGAAGGCCTGCTGCAGAATGCCGCCAAGGTGGGGGACCACCTGCGCGCCGCGCTGCAGCGCGAACTGGGCAGCCTGCCCGGCGTGAAGGAAATCCGCGGCCAGGGCCTGATGCTGGGCGTTGAGCTGAACAAGCCCTGCGGCGCCCTGATCGGCCGCGCAGCCGAGGCGGGCCTGCTGCTGTCGGTGACGGCCGACAGCGTGATCCGCCTGGTGCCGCCGCTGATCCTCACCACCGCCGAGGCCGACGAGATCGTTGCCAAGCTGACCCCGCTGGTGAAAGCCATCCTGGCCGAATGAACAACAATACCGCCATGACGCTGAAACACTATCTGCAGTTCACCGACCTCACCGCCGACGAATACGCCTATTTGTTCGAGCGCGCCGCGCTCATCAAGAAGAAGTTCAAGTCGTACGAGAAGTACCACCCCCTGGTGGACCGCACGCTGGCCATGATCTTCGAGAAGGCCAGCACGCGCACGCGCGTGAGCTTCGAGGCCGGCATGTACCAGTTGGGCGGCAGCGTGGTGCACCTGACCACCGGCGACAGCCAGCTGGGCCGCGCCGAGCCGATTGAAGACAGCGCCAAGGTCATCAGCCGCATGACTGACCTGGTGATGATCCGCACCTACGAGCAAAGCAAGATCGAACGCTTTGCCGCCAACTCGCGCGTGCCCGTCATCAACGGCCTGACCAACGAGTACCACCCCTGCCAGATCCTGGCCGACATCTTCACTTTTATCGAACACCGCGGCTCCATCTCCGACAAGACAGTGGCCTGGGTGGGCGATGGCAACAACATGGCCAACACCTGGGTGCAGGCCGCATCGCTCTTGGGCTTCAAGGTGCACGTGAGCACGCCGCGCGGCTACGAAGTAGATGAGAAATTGGCCGCTGGCGCGCACGGAATCAGCGCGGGCAGCTATCAATTTTTTAGTGACCCCATGGAAGCCTGCCGGGGCGCCGATCTGGTCACCACCGACGTGTGGACGAGCATGGGCTACGAGGCCGAAAACG
>NZ_JALEGG010000145.1 GCF_022763525.1 Acidovorax sp. | reverse complement strand
CGTAGGGCCATGGACCGCGGAGATGTTCCTGATCTTCGTGCTGCACCGGCCCGATGTCTTTTCAATGGGGGACGTCGGTTTGCGCAACGCCGTGAACCGGCTCTACGCCGGCGGTCAGAAGCTGGACGCGAAAGCCACGCGCCAGATCACTGAGCGCTGGAGCCCCTGGCGTTCCATCGGCTCGTGGTATTTGTGGCGACTGACCGACGGCGAGGTCGGAACCTGGCAATAGCGCCATCGGTTTGGCATCAGCGGGGGGGACCGATAGCCTGTGTGCACCCTCCCGCACCGTGCCCCTGTCATGCCGCTTCGAAACGCGCCGTCCGCTACCAAGGCAAAGATCGTCAACATCGCGCAACGCCTGCGCGGCCGGATTCCGCCGCTCACGGAACACGGCCCTGCCTCGGAGGCGCTTGCTGCGCGCCTGCGCGCAACTCTCGGAGAGCGCCAGAGTACCAACGATTCGACGGTCGCTTGGGTGCCGGCCAAAGGGCTACAGTGGCAAACAACCACCCTGGAGCTTCGCCGAGGAGACACGGTCACACTCATCGCCAATGGCGTCGTTCACATGTTGCGTGCCCTGCGCGTCAGCCTTGGCCCGCATGCTTGTTGCTGGTACCGCATTGGCGACGGCACCATCCAACGGGCCCCCGCCGATGCGCACACCTTTACTGCCGATACCGACGGTCCGCTTCGCCTCGCGGCCGCACCGCCGGGCGCCTTCTCTGATCTTGCCGGCAATATCGAGCCGTCACCCCTCAACCGCTTCACCTCCGGGGGCTTGACCGTTGCAGCCATTCGTTGGCGTGAAGACGCCGAGCAACAACTGGCTGCAGCCAGCAGGCAAGACCCGGCCCTCTTCGAGGGCGCACGGCAGCGGCTGGAATCCCCCGTGCGGAAGCCGGAAGGCTGGCATTACCTCTGGCGGCTCGGCGAAGGCGAGTTGTATGAGTCGCGTGCTGCCGAGGATGGCAGGTGCGAAATTTGCTGCCAGACGCGGGGTGACGTGGGGATTCTGCAATACCCCACCGACCAGCCACTCTCGGCTGCGACCCGCCTGCAATGGTCGTGGCGCGCCGACCAGCTGCCCTCAGAGCAAGACGAGCACATCGACTTGACCCATGACTACCTTTCGATCGCCGTAGAATTCGACAATGGCCTCGATCTGACCTACATGTGGAGTGCTTCGCTGCCGCACGACACGGTGTTCCAGTGCCCTTTGCCATGGTGGAAGGAGCGCGAGACGCATTGGGTCATCCGCCGCGCCGGTGACGACCCGCTGCACACCTGGCTCGACGAGTCGCGCAACGTGGCAGAAGATTACGATGTGGCGATCGGTGGACCGCGCCCGGAGCGCATCGTCGGTATCTGGCTGATCGCCAACTCGCTGTTCCAGCGCGGCGTAGGAGCTTGCGCCTATCGGGCTATCAGGCTCTGCGACGAGGACCGGATCCTCGAGGACGTGACCAAGCCGCGTTGAGCGCGGAGCGCCCATGAAGCGCCGCTGTGGCGCAATCAAGGCGATGGGATGATCACACACACTATGGCGCGCGATCATCATCGCAGAGGTCACCGTACGCAAAGCAAAAGGCCCGGCGGAAGCCGGGCCCTGCTTCAATTTCGCGACCGTTTCTAGACGGGGCAGAGTGCTTCCAGCTCCTCCGGGGTGAAGGTCTGAGAGCCGCTCGGCGTATCGATCGTCACCGTTCCGTTGTCATTGTAGGTCGCGGTTACCGTGCCCTGCGTACTGTTGACCACGATCTGACCAGCGCGTGCCAGCCCCGTCGCGAGGTCGACAATGACCGGCGTCGGCGTGCTCACGGTACCGCTTCCCTCGCCACAGTCGCCGCTGGTGACAAAGGGCCCCTCGGAGATCAGACTTGCCTGGTCACCCATGAAATCCACGAAGGTCCGATAGGGCGTCGACGCGTTCCCGAGCGTACTGCGCACGGCCGGGAGCGCGGGATCAGCCGTGTTCACGATGTCCACCGTTTCACGGTAGAAGAATTCCGCCGTATCCGGCTCCTGGCCGTCCAGAACGAACTCGAAATCCACCGTACCGAGCTGTCCGATACGTACGCGATCCGCTTCCGGCGCCACCACCTCAATGAAGAATGGAGCGTCGCCTTCCCCCGCCGTATTGGTGCCCGAGAACCGTTCCGGCGGCGTGCCACCCGTCGGCGGCGAATCAAAGGTGGTTTGGCTGACGAGCACACCGTCGAAAATGGAGTCGCCGAGTCGACAGTTGCTGTAGTCGAAACGCGTCGTGATCGTTGTGAAATCGCTGCTGAAATCGGAATCACCGCTGGCGGATCCTGATTCACAGGGCACCATGAAGGCCTGCTTCGTGGTCAGTGAAGCGGTTGCCGGCTCGTTGCTCCCCGCATCCTGCGCGGTGACATTGGCATCCGCAAGGCTTACCCCAAGCTTAGCGAGTGAAGTGATAACAGCGGCCGATTGCCGCTGGGGTGTATCCAGGCCGCCATCACCATCGCTGCCACCATTCCCGCTTCCCCCATTTCCTGTACCGCCATCACCATCACTACCGTCGTCATCGCCAGCCCCGCCGTTGCCAGTATCTCCCCCGTTGCCATCGCCGGGGACAGATCCGCCATTTCCGCCGTTTCCGCCGTTTCCGCCGTTATCGCCGTTATCGCCGTTATCGGTCGGGTCCGGATCCTCAAACACATTGTCTCCCGTTGCGAGCCGGTCTTGTGCCCCATCACAGGCCGCCAATCCGAGCACTGCCAACAGCAGCACGAAGCGCAACGTAGCCATATCTACCCCCCTTATCTGTAAAGAAACCGAAATTTTTCCTCCTCAGCGCTCTCGG
>NZ_JALEGG010000144.1 GCF_022763525.1 Acidovorax sp. | reverse complement strand
GCTTCGTGAACTGACTCGCTGCGGTTGTCCGAGCGGCGCGCGCAGCGCAAAGCGAGTTCCGCAGCGCACCCCGATCGCGAGCACCGCAGGTTGCCCGGAGCAGAGCGGAGGGACGCAGCCTGTAGGGTCGCCCTTTCTTTGGTTCCTTTCTTTCGGCGACGCGAAAGAAAGGGACTCGCCCGCCGGGGCGACATCCCGGCTCCCGCCCTCAACGAAGGCATGCTGTGCAGATGGGCGAGCGAGCGTTCGTGCCGCGGCTTCGACAGGCTCAGTTCGAACGGTCGGAACAGTTCTGTACTGCGAAATCAATAGCTGCCAGCGCTTGTCCAACAAGCGATAGCGCTCAAAAACCATCAAAACCGCGGCAACTCCGGATGACTAATCTTCCCCCCCCGCACCAGCATCTTCCCGTACTCCGCACACCGATTCAGCGTCGGCACCGCCTTCCCCGGATTGAGCAACCCCGCAGGGTCGAACGCGCTTTTGAGCCCGTGCATCTGCCCAATCTCCTCGGCCGTGAACTGCACGCACATGCTGCCCAGTTTCTCCACCCCCACGCCATGCTCGCCCGTCACCGTGCCGCCCATGGCCACGCTGGTCTCCAGGATGTCCGCGCCAAACAATTCGCAGCGGTGCAGCTGGTCCGCATCGTTCGCATCGAACAGGATCAGCGGGTGCAGGTTGCCGTCGCCCGCGTGGAACACGTTGGCGCAGCGCAGCTGGTATTTCTTTTCCATCTCCTGGATGGCGAGCAGGATGTCGGCCAGGCGCTTGCGCGGGATAGTCGAATCCATGCACATGTAGTCGGGGCTGATGCGGCCGCTGGCGGGGAAGGCGTTCTTGCGGCCGCTCCAGAAGCGCAGGCGCTCGGCCTCGTCCTGGCTCACGCTGATGGCGGTGGCGCCCGCTGCGCGCAGCACCTCGCTCATGCGGCCGATCTCTTCCTCCACTTCTTCGGGCGTGCCGTCGCTCTCGCACAGCAGGATGGCCTCGGCACTCAGGTCGTAGCCGGCCTTCACGAAGTCTTCTACGGCCGCGGTCATGGGCTTGTCCATCATCTCGAGGCCCGCGGGGATGATGCCGGCTGCGATCACGGCGGCCACGGCGTCGCCAGCTTTGCGCACGTCATCAAAGCTGGCCATGATGCAGCGCGCCAGCTGCGGCTTGGGGATCAGGCGCACGGTCACTTCCGTCACCACGGCCAGCATGCCCTCGCTGCCGATCACGGCGGCCAGCAGGTCGTAGCCGGGGGTATCCAGCGCCTCGCTGCCGAATTCCACCGGTTCGCCCTCCACGGTGAAGCCTTTCACCTTGAGCACGTTGTGCACCGTGAGGCCGTACTTCAGGCAGTGCACGCCGCCCGAGTTCTCGGCCACGTTGCCGCCGATGGTGCAGGCGATCTGGCTGCTGGGGTCGGGCGCGTAGTACAGCTGGTAGGGCGCGGCGGCCTCGCTGATGGCCAGGTTGCGCACGCCGCACTGCACGCGCGCGGTGCGGGCCACCGGGTCCAGGTCCAGAATGCGGTTGAACTTGGCCAGCGACAGCGTCACGCCCATGGCGTGCGGCATGGCGCCGCCCGAGAGGCCCGTGCCTGCGCCGCGTGCCACCACGGGCACGTTCAGCTGATGGCAGGTGCGAAGCACGGCCTGCACCTGCTCGGTCGTTTCGGGCAGGCACACCACCAGCGGGCGCTGGCGGTAGGCGGTGAGGCCGTCGCACTCATACGGCGTGGTGTCTTCGGCGTTCCAGAGCAGCGCGTGCGCGGGCACCACGCGGCCCAGGGCCTGCACGACCTCGGCCTGGCGCGCGGCGCGCTCGGCGGGAGACGGGGCTGGGGCGGAAGAAGTGGCAGTATTCATGATCGCCACTGTAGGGGATGGCGGCCTACCGGGGCGTGAGAATTTTGCAGAGCGGGCTTGAAATCCAGGCACGAGGCGTGGCGGTGCGGGCCCTCCGGGCAGGCTGCGCTTTAGCGATGTATGCCCGGCCTTTGCGCTACGCGCAGCCATCAGGGCCGCTCGGCCCCAGCGGGGTGGTGTAGCGCAACTCGCGCAGGGCTGCGCCTGCCAGGGTGATGGTCTTTTCGCCAGCAGGCTCGGGCGCAAAGCCTTGGCGTGTGTAGAAGCGGATGGCGTGTTCGTTGGCCGCCAGCACCCACAGGCTGGCTTCGGTCTTGCCGTGCGCCAGCAGGCGCTTTTGGGCGTGTTGCCACAGGGCGTGCCCCACGCCGCGGGACCAGCGCGCCGGGTCCACATAAACGGCCCAGACTTCGCCCCGCGTGGCGGGGGCTCCGCGGTCGCGGCAGTGGCCCAGGGCGATCCAGCCGGTCACCGCACCGCCAATGCCGGTGTCGGCGCCCTGCGCGACCAACACTTCTGGTGTGCCCTGCGCGATCGCCTGCGACCAATAGGTCTCGCGTTGCCCCACGGACAGCGCGGCGAGGTACCCCGCATCGATGATGCCGGTATACGCCGCCTGCCAGGCGGCCACGTGGATGCGCGCGATGGCTGCGGCGTCGGCGGGCAGGGCAGGGCGGATGTGCAGGTGCATGGCGGCGAAGCGGACGGGGGTGGCGGTGCCGGGGCAATGCGCACCGGCGTTCGGATCGTCGCCGCTGTTCACACCATCGTCTTTCGCAGCCATTCGGCAAACGCCGCGCACTCCCATCGGTCCATGGTGCCGGTGCGCCAGCACAGGTAGTGCGCGTGCGGGCTGGGCGCGTCCTGCGCGAAAAGGCGCACCAGCGTGCCGTTCTCCAGCCAGGGCGCGCCGAGCTTGAGGCGCACCAGGGCCACGCCCATGCCCGCCGCCGCGGCGTCGCACATCAGGCCGATGTCGTTGAACTGCGATCCCTCGCGGGGCTCTTCCCAGTCGAGCCCGGCGACAGCGAACCAGGTGCGCCAGGGCTCGAGCGGGCTGCGCAGCAGGGTCACGCCTTCCAGGTCTTCGGGCCGATCGAACGGACCGTGCTCGCGCACGAAGGCGGGCGAGGCCAGGGGCGTGACCACGTCGCGGGCCAGCTCTACATGCTCCACGTCGGCATAGTGTCCGGGCCCGAAGCGGACCATCAGGTCGGCGTCCTCGGCCACCACATCCAGGAGCGGGATCGACACCTGTAGCGCCAGATCGATCTCGGGATACGCCTCGGTGAACTGGCGCAGGCGCGGGATCAGGATGGTGCGCGCAAACGTGGGCGTCACCGCCAGCTTGAGCCGCCGGCGTCCGGGTGCGGCCGCCTGGCCCGGAAAGCGCTGCAGCGCGCCCAGCCCCTCACGCACATGGGCCAGGTAGGCGCTGCCCTCGGTGGTCAGCGAAAAGTCTGCCCGGCCAAACAGCCGCACGCCCAGGATCTGCTCCAGCTGCTTGACGCGGTGGCTTACCGCGCTGGGCGTCACGCACAGCTCCTCGGCGGTCTGCGTCACGCTGCGCAGGCGCGCCAGCGCCTCGAAGGTCAGCAGGCATTGGATGGGCGGGATGCGCCGCACCGCAGCAGTGAGAAAGGAGGTGGGGACTGCCGCGGCCATGGCGGTAACGGTCTAGCGGAAGATCACGGTCTTGTGACCGTTCAGGATCACCCGGTGCTCGCTGTGCCACTTCACCGCGCGGGCCAGGACCTGGCTTTCGGTGTCGCGGCCCCGGGCCGTAAGGTCTTCCACCGTGTCGGTGTGGTCTGCGCGGGCCACGTCCTGCTCGATGATCGGGCCTTCGTCCAGGTCGGCCGTCACGTAGTGGGCGGTGGCGCCGATGAGCTTCACGCCGCGGTCGTGGGCCTGGTAGTAGGGCTTGGCGCCCTTGAAGCTGGGCAGGAAGCTGTGGTGGATGTTGATCGCCCGTCCGGCCAACTTTTGACACAGGTCAAGAGAAAGCACCTGCATGTAGCGGGCCAGCACCACCAACTCGGCCCCTTCGGCCTCGATAATCTCGAACTGTTTTGCTTCGGCCTGCGGCTTGGTGGCCGCAGTCACCGGGATGTGGTGGAACGGCACGTTATAGCTGGCTGCCAGCTGGTAGAAGTCGCGGTGGTTGCTGATGATCGCGCGGATGTCGATGGGCAGCAGCCCGCTTTTCCAGCGGAACAGCAGGTCGTTCAGGCAATGCCCTTCCTTGCTGACCATGAGCACCGTCTTCATCGGCGCCGCCGTGGCGTGCAGGCTCCAGTGCATGTTGTAGGGTTCGGCAAAGGTGGCCAGGCGGGCCTTGAGGGTTGCGTGGTCGTGCTGGTCGCAGGCAAACTGCACCCGCATGAAGAACAGGCCGGTGTCGTGGTCGTTGTACTGCGCGGCTTCTTCGATGTTGCCGCCGTGTTCGAGCAAAAAGCCCGAGACGGCGTGCACCAGCCCCAGGCGGTCAGGGCAGGACAGGGTAAGGATGTAGGCGTTGTTCATAGCTGCAACATTGTCGCAGCATGGATGCTTGCGAGTGAAACAAGGAGATCGATGACCAATCCGGGCGACGCCTCGCGCATGGCCCCGTGGAGGGGAATGCTGCTGTACCTGGTGCTGGGGGTGGCCTGGGTGTACCTGGGCGACTGGCTCCTGGCCCGGTGGGTGAGCGATCCGGTGGTGCTCACGCAGATGCAGACCTGGAAAGGCTGGGCGTATGTGCTGCTGACCAGCGCAGTGGCCTGGTGCCTGCTGCGGGACTTGCGACGCACCGAGAAAGTGCGGCTGACCATGGCCAAGGAGCTCGCCCAGATCGTGCGCTACGCGCCCGCCGGCTTTGCCCGCGTGGCGCCGGACGGCAGCATCCTTTGGGCCAACGAACGCCTGTGCGACCTGCTAGGCGCTCCGCTGGCGCAGGTGTGCGCCATGAATTTCCGCGAGGTGATGCTCGCGGCGGACCGCGACCTCGCGGCGGTGCGGCTGTCGCACCTGCTGGCTGGCGAGATCGACCACTACGCGGAGGAGCGCGAATGCGTTCGGCGCAGCGACGGCCACAAGGTGCCCGTGCTGTGCACCGTGACGCTGGTGCCCGAATCCGACGGCGAAGCCGCCCACCTGGTGTGCGTGGTGCAGGACCTGGACGAGATCAAGGCCGCGCGCGCCGCACTCAAGAACAGCGAAGCCCGCCAGCGGCTGGCCGCCACGGTGGTGGACAACACCATGGAAGGCGTGGTGGTGACCGATGCGCACAGCCGCATCCTGTCGGCCAACGCGGCCGTCACGCGCCTGCTGGGCTACACCGAGGAAGAACTGCTGGGCCAGACGCCGCGCGTCTTCAAGTCTGGCCGGCACGACAAGGCGTTCTACGAAGCCATGTGGAGTACGCTTCGCCAGACAGGGCACTGGCAGGGCGAGATCTGGAACCGCCGCAAGAACGGCGAGGTGTTTCCGGAGCACATGTCGCTGTCGGCCGTGCGGGACCCGGCAGGCCAGGTCACGCACTACGTGTGCATGTTCACCGACATTTCCGAAGAGAAAGTGCAGCAGCAGCGGCTGGAGTTCCTGGCGCACAACGACGCGCTCACGGGGTTGTCCAACCGCGCGTGGTTCGGCCACCAGCTGGAGCTGGTGGTGCAGGAGGCGCGCGTCAGCGGCGAGCACGTGGCCGTGCTGCTGCTCAACCTCGACCGGTTCAAGGACGTGAACGACAGCTACGGCCACGCCACCGGGGACGAGGTGCTCAAGCACATTGCGCGGCGCGTGCAGTCGGCGCTGCGGCCGGGCGACGTTCTGGGCCGGCTGGCGGGCGACGAGCTGGCCGTGGTGGCGCGCCACCTGCGCCATTCCGACGGCGCCGCTGCCGTGGCACGCCACCTCATCACGGCGGTGGCCGAGCCCTGGCGCTCGCCCGACGGTTTCGAGGTGGTGGCAGGCGTGAGCGTGGGGATCTGCATGTACCCCGAACACGCCAACACCCCCGAGCTGCTGCTGCAGGGCGCGCACGCCGCCGTGTATGGGGCCAAGGCGCGGGGCCGGGGCGCATGGTGTTTCTTCCACGAAGCCATGACCCAGGCCGCGCGTGAGCGGCTGGCGCTGGAGTCCAGGCTGCGCAACGCCCTGGCGCAGGGCCACCTGCAGATGTACTACCAGCCGCAGGTGCAGATCGCCACGGGCCGCATCGTGGGGGCTGAGGCACTCGTGCGCTGGATCGACCCGGAGGAGGGGCTGATCTCGCCTGCGCGGTTCATCCCCGTGGCCGAAACCTCGGGCGTGATCGGTCCGCTGGGCGAATGGGTGCTGAACGAGGTGTGCCGCCAGGGCCAGCAGTGGCGGCTGGAAGGGTTGCCCGACCTCACGCTGGCCGTCAACGTTTCGCCGCGCCAGTTCCACCTGACGGACCTGGCCGGTTGCGCGTCCGGTGCGCTGGCCGAGTCGGGCTTCCCGCCTGAGTTGCTGGAGCTGGAAATTACCGAAACGGCGCTGGCCGAACGCACTGAAGAGGCGCGCCAGGTGCTGATGCGGCTGCGCGCCCTGGGCTTGCGCATCGCTGTGGACGACTTCGGCACCGGCTACTCTTCGCTCGCGCAGCTCAAGCGCTTCCCGATCGACGTGCTCAAGATCGACCAAGGTTTCATCAGCGACATTCCTCAGAGCGAAGACGACATGGCCATCAGCGCGGCCATCATCGCCATGGGCCACAGCATGGGCTTGTCGGTCCTGGCCGAAGGGGTGGAAACCGCAGGCCAGCTGGCCTTTCTGCAGGAGCGTGGCTGCGATGCCTATCAGGGTTATCTGTGCAGCCGGCCGGTCACTGCGGATGCGTTCGCCGCGCTGCTGCGGGAGCGCAGCGGCGCGCGGTGATGGGGGCGGACGCGGCAGTCCGCTGCACCGCTACAGCGACCCGCCTGCCTTCCCCTGGCCCCATTGCTGGCGCAGCGCGGCGCAGTGGTCCTTGAATTCGATGGCCGGGGTTTCGATCACCGCATCGGTATCTTCCATTTTGATAGCTGCTGGCACTTGTCCTGCTTGCGCCAGGGCCACTTTTGATCGGATGTCTGCGGACCAGTGCGTGGGCACGCCCAGGGTGCGCAGCACGTGGCCGCCGCCCGCCAGCAGCAGCACCGTCTGCCCGGGGCGCAGGGCCTGCTGGGCGACGCGAGCCAGGCTGGCGTCGCGGGCAATCTGCATGCGCGCCATGGGGGGGATCTGCGCCGGTGGCAGCAATCCGCAGTGGCCCTCGCGCAGCGCCTCGTGCTGGCGCTGCAGCGCGGCTGGGGACAGGTGCCGGTCCCATGCTGCATCCGCCATGGCGGCACGCAGGTCGCTGCGCGGCAGGTTGCCGCCCAGTACCGGCACCCCGGCGGCGACGGCCGCCATGACCGAGGGGCCGTAGGCCTCCCAGGGCCAGGCAGCCTCATTCCACTGCAGCGCAGCGCGGGCCTGGTCGGGCGTGGCGTCGCGCGGCAGGCCGGCAGTGCTGCGCCCGCGCTCGGCCATTTCCATCACCACGGCCGCGAGTTGTCCCCGTGCCGCCAGCCACTGCACGGCCTCGCGCTGCAGGCGCTGGTGGTCGGGTGCGTCGTGCTGTTCGCCCATCAGCAGCACGTCGGCTGGCAGCAGGGATTGCAGGCGGTCCGGCCACGGGGCTGCCGGGGGTGGCGGGGGAGTGCCCGGCGCGCCCGCACAGCCGGCGACCAGAAGAGCCCCCCCAGCCATGCAGGCCCATGACGCCAGCCAGGGCCGCTTGGAGCGCCTTGATGGGGGAAGAAGAGGGTTTTGCATCATTGCATGCTACCCGGGCGCGACTTGACGCAGGTCAAGTGTCTGTGGCACCTGCCTCCCTACACTGCGCCGATGCGCACCAAACCCACCCTGACCGCCAAACTCCTTGCTGTGGGGGCTGGCTTCCTCATGGTGGCGCTGGCGTCCATCGGCCTGACCCTGTGGGTCACCTGGAAGCTCGAGGGTGGGGCCGCTGCCGTGAATGAGGCCGGACGCCTGCGCATGAACATGCTGCGCATGGTGCTGGTGCTGCATACCGAATCGCCCGAGGCCGTGCTGGAGCGCGCCCGCCAGTTTGACGCCAGCCTGGAGCTCTTGCGCACGGGCGACCCGTCGCGCCCGCTGTTTGTTCCGTGGAGCGACGAGACCCGTGAACGGTTCGACGCCATCCGCCAGCAGTGGACCGAGGCGCGCACCGGCTTCGTCAGCGGCAGCGGCAGCGCCGCCGACCGTGCCCAGACCCTGGCGCGGGCCGACGCCTTCGTGCGGCAGGTCGACGGGTTCGTGGAAGCCATTGAAATCCAGATTGCCGGCTGGACCGCCGCACTGCACCTGTTCCAGCTGTTCATGATGGCGCTGGCCATCGTGGCCGCCGTCACCTTCATGGCGGTGAGCTATCTGCTGGTGATCAACCCGGTGGCGCGCCTGCAGGCCGCGCAGGCCCGGCTGCGCCAGGGCGAGCTCGGCACGCGGCTGGCCGTCGAGACCGACGACGAATTCGGCCAGCTGTCCGCGGGCTTCAACCTCATGGCGCACGCCTTGCAGGCATCGCATGACGAGCTGGAGGACAAGGTCCGCAAGAAGACGGCCAGCATTGCCGTCAAGAACCAGCGACTGGCCGCGCTGTACGAGGTGAGCGCGCTGGCTTCCACCGCGGACAGCCTGGAGGAACTGGCGCAGGGTTTCGTGCAGCAGATCCGCCGCGTGGCTGGCGCCGATGCCGCAGCAGTGCGCTGGTCCAACGAGGCGAACGAACGCTACGTGCTGCTGGCGGACGACGGCCTGCCCCGCAGCATGGCCGAGAGCGAGCATTGCCTGCCTACCGGCGCGTGCCTTTGCGGCCAGTCGCAGACGAACGCGCGCATGCGCGTGATCCCCATCGCCAGCGCGGCCAGCGTCGCGCTGCCGCATTGCCAGGAGGCCGGGTTCGAGACCATGGTGACCATCCCGGTGGAGATGCAGCAAAAGCTGCTGGGCGAGGTGGATCTCTTCTTCCGCTCGCCGGTCGAGTTCACGGACGAATTGCGCGAGCTGCTCGAAGCCATGACACGCCATCTGGCCAGCGCCATGGAGGGCCTGCGTGCCACCGCGCTGGAACGCGAAGCCGCCGTGGCCGAGGAGCGCGGCCTGCTGGCGCGCGAGCTGCACGATTCCATCGCACAGTCGCTGGCCTTCCTCAAGATCCAGACCCAGCTGCTGCGCGACGCGGTGGCGCGGGGCGACGAGGCCAAGCGCGACCGCAGCATCGGCGAGCTGGATGTAGGCGTGCGCGAATGCTACGCCGACGTGCGCGAGCTGCTGGTGCACTTCCGCACGCGCACCAGCGAGGAGGACATCGAATCTGCCCTGCGCGCCACGCTCTCCAAGTTCGAGCACCAGACCGGTATACCCACCACCCTCGGGATGGTCGGCCACGGTTTGCCGCTGGCGTCCGATGTGCAGATCCAGGTACTGCACATGGTGCAGGAGGCGCTCTCCAACGTACGCAAGCACGCCGAGGCTACCCGCGTGGATCTGCTGGTGCACCGGCACCCGCGCTGGCGCTTCGAAGTGCTGGACGATGGCTGCGGCTTCGACGTTGGTTCGGCGCCGCCCGATTCGACCCACGTGGGCCTGGGCATCATGCGCGAACGCGCGCAGCGCATTGGCGCCGTGGTGCAGGTGGAGTCCGTCTCGGGCCGAGGTACGCGCGTGAGCATCGAACTGCCCTCGACAGCCGTGGCCGCAGCGCCGGGTGGCGCGGAGACAGCTGCGGCCCCCTCTTCGCCGGCCCCCGCACCGCTTCAAGAATGGGCCACGCCATGAACGACGCTTTATCCCCGGCTTCCGCCATCACCTTGCTGGTGGTGGATGACCACACGCTGTTTCGCCGCGGCCTGATCGCCTTGTTGTCGATGGACGATGGCCTGCAGGTGGTGGGCGAAGCGGGCGATGCCGCGCAGGCGCTGCGCCTGGCGCCCCAGTTGCGCCCGCAGGTCATCCTGCTCGACAACCACCTGCCCGGCGTCATGGGGGTCGATGCGATCCGGGGCCTGCGCGAGGTGTCGCCCGATTCGCGCGTGCTCATGCTCACCGTGAGCGAGGATGGGCAAGACTTGGCCGCAGCCCTGCGCAACGGTGCACAGGGCTACCTGCTCAAGACCATCGATGGCGAATTGCTGGCCCAGGCCATCCGCCGCGCGGCCCGTGGCGAGCCCGTGGTCAGCCCCGAGCTGATGGGCAAGCTCGTGGCTGCGTTCCAGTCGCAGGGCGTCCCTGTGGAGCCCGCCAAGCCCCAGGCACCCGAGGAAGCTCCGGCGGGTGCGGCGCCTGTGGCGGAAGACCTCTCGCCCCTGTCCCCGCGCGAGGAAGACGTGCTGCGCGAAATCGCGCGCGGCATGAGCAACAAGGAAATCGCGCGCACGCTCGACATCGCGGAAACCACGGTAAAGATCCACGTGCAGCACATCCTGCGCAAGCTGGGCCTGACCTCGCGCGTGCAGGCGGCGGTGTACGCGTCGGACCGCCAGCGCGTCGAGTAGGCAGCACACCGCGGTGAGTGCGCGCGGGTGGCGAGTGGCCGTCCCGCACTGCGCACCGGCCGGCCGTGATGGCCTTTGGATATGGGGCGGTCAACGCTGCGCCAAGAGGAAGTCCTGTAGCTCCAGCCGGTTCTGGATGCCCAGCCGTGTGTAGATCTGGCGCCGGTGGTAGGTCGCGGTGTTGGCGCTGATGCCCATGCGTCCTGCGATCTCCGCCTCGGACAGCCCGCGCGCGAGCCAGTAAGCGAGTTCGTGCTGGCGCGGGGGCAGCCCCAGGCTGCGGAGATTGGGCAGCAGCCGCGCCACGCGCGACACCCTGTGGGTGATCTGGATACACACAGCCTGGCCGTCTCCCGCTGCCGCCGCCATCTGGGTGGCGCGCAACGAAAACCATCCGCTGGCGTTGTGCAGATCCAGTTGCGGCGGCCCTGGCGCAACACGCCCCCGGGCATTGCCGCTATGGGTCGCGCACCGCAATTGCTGAAGCAACATGTCCAATTGCGCAGGCACCTGCGAGCGGTGGTACCAGCGCGGTCCGAAAGCTTGTGCCATCAGCACATCGGACTGCTGCGAAGTCCACAGCATTCTCCCCTGCGGCGTGACGAGGATCATCGCGCTGTCGTTCACCAGACTGTCCCGTGCGTCGAGCTCGCCGGGCTGCAGTATTCGCGCCAGCCACGGCTCCAGGCGCCGGAACACCGTCACGTCGGCCGCGCCAAAGCGTGGGGACGTCCTGCCCCGGTACAGCTTCAGCGTGCCCACGCCTTGGCCCTGCGGCGTACGCAGAACCAGGCTCAGGCAATCAAACAGCTCTGCTGGCCGCAAGGCCAGGTTGTAGAAGTCGCTGCGCAGCAATTCGGAGACAGGCACTGCGATGAGCTGTTCCAGTACCTGCGGTCCATGCTCGCAGCGCACGGCCTCGCTGAAGTCGTGCGCGCTGCGACGCACGACCTTGCGCTCGCTTTGCTGCACCGCGCTGTCGAAGTACGTGGGCATTAAATCGCGTGCTGGTGATGGCTCCACGTAGGCATCCAGACGGCCGTCGCTGCCGGGATAGAAGTATCCGCACGTATCGAACCCGATCAGTTGGTGGAGTTCATGCAACACGTGTTCGATGACTTGTGGCCCGTTGAAATCGAGGCAAGCCATCTGCTGCAGGCGTGCAATGGCACGCATCTGAATGCGGTGAAGGGGCATGAGGTGGATGGCTTGTGGCCGGGAGGCCGGAACGCTGCGAGGCAGGCACAACGTAGCACATCGGCCTGTCTCTCTGACCCACCCCGTGGGGTGGGGCGGCGATCAGGAGGAATTCATAGACTGGGCCGCAAGCGTTCAAAGGCCAACCAATGCCTGCAGCGCCTGGCATTGCCAACGCAATCTTGACGACCCCTGCAAGAGTTCCAACCCATGAAAACAATCCACCTGATCCTCGTGCTGCTTTGTGCTTTTGTGCACACGGGCACATTGGCTGCTACATACACGTTTGCTGGCACCACTTACGGAAATCCAACGCCCTTCACCGCGCCCTGCGCCACGCCCACCTGCGCCAATTTCACGGTAGCGATGAAGCAGGCAGGTAGTTTCACCACGGCTGCGCCCCTGGCGCCGAACCTGGGCAATGCATTTATCACCAATCTCATTCAGTCGTATTCGTTCAGCGATGGGATTACCCACTTCAGCAGCGCGGACCCTGAGAGTCACCTGCTGTACGCAACAGTCAGCACGGATGCCACAGGAAACATCATTGGTGAAAACATCGCGGTGAACCGCTGGCAAACAGCGGACCATGGGGTGAATGGCCGGTTGAATGCCATGTCGATCAACCTTGCCAGCTGGTCGAATGCGTACTGCCAGAATCTTTCCGGCCCTGACGTTTGTTCATTGATGGCCGAGGACGCCTCCACCAGTTACGTCTTCGCTCACGCGAATAACGGATGGACCAGAAGCATTGCCTCTGCATCGGTGCCGACGCTGGGCGACTGGGGACTGCTGGCGCTGACTTGCCTGATGGTCACGTTGGGCTGGCCGCGAGTGTGGCAACGGACAGCGGCGAGCTCCGCCGCGCTGTGAGCGGGGTCTTCCCGCTGGGTTTTCCCAGGCTTTGGGGCCCTCCTGTTCAAGCGCACAGGCGCCGGTGCGGCGCGGCCGGCACCGTGGAGGAGCAGGCGAGGCCGGTGCCGGATGCCCATCGTGCGCCGGAAACGGGCAGTCGGGCGACGGCCTAGCGGATCCGGGCCATAGTTCGTTCGGACGATGCGCTGCGTGCGGCCGTAGTCCTTCTGCCGTCCGCCGCCTGTTCGAGCGAAGGATGTGCAGAACGCCTCCGCCACGCGAACATTCCTCTCATGCAAAAACAGAGGAATCGCGCAATGGCAAACGCAACCCTGCCCCCGGGCGACAGCCCGCAGCGCACGCGCCAGGCCTGGTCGGTGCTGATCGTGAGCACCTTCGCCTTCACCGTCTGCTTCATGGTGTGGATGATGTTTGGGGTCATCGGCATCCCCATCAAGAAGATGCTCAACCTGAACTCCACACAGTTCGGGCTGCTCATGTCCATGCCCGTGCTCACGGGCTCGCTGGTACGCGTGCCGCTGGGTATCTGGACCGACAAGTTCGGCGGCCGCATCGTGATGGCCGCTGTCATGGCCACCACCGTGCCCGCCATCTGGCTCATGGGCTACGCCACCGAGTACTGGCACTTCCTCACCATCGGCCTGTTCGTGGGCCTGGCGGGCGGCTCGTTCTCGGTGGGCACGCCCTACGTGGCGCGCTGGTTCCCCAAGCACCGCCAGGGCACGGCCATGGGCGTGTACGGCGCGGGCAACTCCGGCGCCGCCGTCAACAAGTTCGTGGCGCCGGTGATCCTCGTAGCCTTCGGCTGGACCATGGTGCCCCAGGTGTATGCCGCCATCATGCTCGGAACGCTGGTGCTGTTCTGGCTGTTCAGCTACAGCGATCCGGCCCACCTGGTGCCCAGCAACGTCAAGTTCACCGACCAGCTGAAGGCGCTGAAGGACCCCAAGGTGCTCAAGTACTGCCAGTACTACAGCATCGTGTTCGGCGGCTATGTGGCGCTGTCGCTGTGGATGGTGCAGTACTACGTGGGCGAATATGGCCTGGACATCCGCGTGGCGGCACTGCTCGCGGCCTGCTTCTCGCTGCCCGGCGGCGTGCTGCGCGCCATCGGCGGCATGCTGTCCGACAAGTACGGCGCGCACAGCGTGACCTGGTGGGTGATGTGGGTGAGCTGGATCTGCCTGTTCCTGCTGAGCTACCCGCAGACCGACTTCACCATCGTCACCGTCAACGGCCCCAAGACCTTTCACATCGGCCTGAACGTGTACCTGTTCACGGGCCTCATGTTCCTGCTGGGCATCTGCTGGGCCTTCGGCAAGGCCAGCGTATTCAAGTACATCAGCGACGACTACCCCCAGAACATCGGGACCATCAGCGGCATCGTGGGCCTGGCCGGCGGCATGGGCGGGTTCGTGCTCCCCATCATGTTCGGCGCCCTCATGGACCTCACCGGCGTGCGCTCCAGCGCCTTCATGCTGATGTACGGCGTGGTGTGGGTCTCGCTCATCTGGATGTACTTCACCGAAGTGCGCCGCACGCCCGTCATGGGTTCGCAGGAAGCCGCCGCGCCATTGGCTGCCGGTGCCCGCTGATTTTTCTCCAAGGACCTCACCATGTCTGCCACCACCACCAGCGGGCGCCAGGGGCGCCTGCTCACCCTCTGGACGCCGGAGGACAAGACTTTCTGGGAGCGCGAAGGCGAAGCCGTCGCCAAGCTCAACCTGTGGATCTCGGTGCCCGCGCTGTTCCTGGCCTTTGCCATCTGGCAGGTCTGGAGCGTGGTCGCCGTGAGCCTGCCGGGTCTGGGCTTCAAGTACTCCACCAACCAGCTGTTCTGGCTGGCCGCAGCGCCTGCGCTCAGCGGCGCGACGCTGCGCATCTTCTACTCGTTCATGGTGCCGCTCGTGGGCGGGCGCCGCTGGACGGCGATCTCCACCGCGAGCCTGCTGATCCCCGCCATCGGCATTGGCTTTGCAGTGCAGGACAACACCACGGCCTACCCCACCATGCTCATCCTGGCCCTGCTGTGCGGCCTGGGCGGAGGCAACTTCAGCTCCAGCATGGCCAACATCAGCTTCTTCTTCCCCAAGGAGCGCAAGGGCTCGGCACTGGGCGTGAATGCGGGCCTGGGCAACCTGGGCGTGTCGGTGGTGCAGTTTCTGAGCCCGCTGGTCGTCACCGCGGGCATCTTCGGTGTCTTTGGCGGCGATGCCCAGACCATTGTGAAGAACGGCCAGACCGTGCAGGTGTGGACGCAGAACGCCGCCTTCATCTGGGTGCCCTGGATCGCCATCACCGCCCTGGCCGCCTGGTTCGGCATGAACGACATTGCTGACGCCAAGGCCTCGTTTGCCGCCCAGGCCGCTATTTTCAAGCGCAAGCACAACTGGCTGATGTGCGTGCTGTACCTGGGCACCTTCGGCTCGTTCATCGGGTATGCGGCAGGTTTTCCGCTGCTCATCAAGAGCCAGTTCCCCGGCATCAACCCGCTGGCCTATGCCTGGCTCGGCCCGCTGGTGGGTGCGGTGATCCGGCCCTTTGGCGGCTGGTTGGCCGACAAGCTCGGCGGTGCCCGCGTCACGCTGTGGAACTTCATCGTCATGGCCGTGGCCGTGATGGGTGTCACGGTGTTCCTGCCATCAGGTGGCAACGAAGGCCAGTTCTCCGGCTTCTTCGTGTGCTTCCTGGTGTTGTTCATGACCACCGGCATCGGCAACGGCTCCACCTTCCGCATGATCCCTGTGATCTTCCTGACCGAAGCCATGCGCGGCGTGGACAAGCACAACGCCGCCGCCGTGGCCAGCGCCAACAAGGAAGGCAACACCCTGGGTGCCGCCACGCTGGGTTTCACCGCCGCCATGGCCGCCTATGGCGGGTTCTTCATCCCCAAGAGCTATGGCAGCTCGATCGCGCTGACCGGCAGCCCGCACGCGGCGCTGTGGACGTTCTTCGCGTTCTACATCCTTTGCATCGTGATCACCTGGTGGCACTACGCGCGCAAGAACGCCGCCATGCCCTGCTGATCACCCCCTGACCCGAAAAGAACAAGGAGCCTCCGATGAGCCATTTCCTCGATCGACTCACCTATTTCTCGCAACCGCGCGAAACCTTTGCCCAGGGCCACGGCCAGACCAACGGTGAAGACCGCACCTGGGAAGACGCCTACCGCGACCGCTGGGCGCACGACAAGATCGTGCGCAGCACCCACGGCGTGAATTGCACGGGCAGCTGCAGCTGGAAGATCTACGTCAAGGGCGGCATCGTGACCTGGGAAACCCAGCAGACCGACTACCCCCGCACCCGCCCTGATCTGCCCAACCATGAGCCCCGTGGCTGCGCGCGCGGCGCCAGCTACAGCTGGTACCTGTACAGCGCCAACCGCGTGAAGTACCCCATGGTGCGCGGTCGCCTGCTCAAGCACTGGCGCGCCGCCATCGCGCTGGCCAAGAGCCCAGTCGATGCCTGGGCCAGCATCGTCGAGAACGATGCCTCGCGCAGCGAATGGCAAAAGCAGCGTGGCCTGGGCGGCTTTGTGCGCAGCACCTGGGACGAAGTGAACCAGATGATCGCGGCGGCCAACGTGTACACCATCAAGAAGCACGGGCCCGACCGCATCATCGGCTTCTCGCCCATCCCGGCCATGTCGATGATTTCGTACGCTGCTGGCTCGCGCTACCTGAGCCTGATCGGCGGCGTGTGCATGAGCTTCTACGACTGGTACTGCGACCTGCCCCCCAGCAGCCCGCAAACCTGGGGCGAGCAGACCGATGTGCCCGAATCGGCCGATTGGTACAACAGCTCCTACATCATTGCCTGGGGTTCCAACGTGCCCCAGACGCGCACGCCCGATGCGCACTTCCTGACCGAGGTGCGCTACAAGGGCACCAAGGTGGTGGCTGTCACGCCTGACTATTCCGAGGTCGCCAAGCTGGCCGACCTGTGGATGCACCCCAAGCAGGGCACCGACGCAGCCGCCGCGATGGCCATGGGCCATGTGATCCTGAAGGAGTTCTACTTCAAGGACGGCGGCAAGGGGCGGAGTAGCTACTTCGACGACTACGCGCGCCGCTACACCGATCTGCCGCTGCTGGTGGTGCTCAAGGAAAAGACGCTGCCCGATGGCCGCAAGGCCATGGTGCCCGACCGCTATGTGCGCGCCAGCGACTTCCCCGGCCAGCTCGACCAGTCCAACAACCCCGACTGGAAGACCGTGGGCTACGACGAGCTGGGCCAGGTCACGCTGCCCAACGGCTCCATTGGCTTCCGCTGGGGCACCGATGGCCGCTCCGATCAGGGTCTGTGGAACCTGGAGAACAAGGAAGCCCGCACCGGCAACACCGTGAAGCTCAAGCTGTCGGTGATGGAAGACGGCGCTCAGCCGTACGACGTGGCGGATGTGGCCTTCCCGTACTTTGGTGGCGTGCATGCGCCCAACTTCACCGCCAACGATCAGGGTGGTGACGTGATGGTGCGCCGCGTGCCCGTGACCCACCTGGACCTGCACGGTGACGGCATCGAAGGCCGGGTGGCGGTGGCCACCGTGTTCGACCTGCTGGCCGGCAACTACGGCATCGACCGCGGCCTGCCCGGTGAAGAGCCCGGCGGCGGCTACGACGCGGACCGCCCGTACACCCCCGCGTGGCAGGAGAAGATCACCGGCGTGCCGCGCGACCAGATCATCACCGTGGCCCGCCAGTTCGCCGACAACGCGGACAAGACCCATGGCAAGTCCATGGTCATCATCGGCGCGGCCATGAACCACTGGTACCACAGTGACATGAACTACCGCGGCATCATCAACATGCTGATGCTGTGCGGCTGCATTGGCCAAAGCGGCGGCGGCTGGGCGCACTACGTGGGCCAGGAAAAGCTGCGCCCGCAGACCGGCTGGACGGCCCTGGCCTTTGCGCTGGACTGGATCCGCCCACCCCGCCAGATGAACAGCACGAGCTTCTTCTACGCCCACACCGATCAGTGGCGCTACGAGAAGCTGGGCATGGAGGAAATCCTCTCGCCCCTGGCCGATGCGCGCGCCTACCATGGCGCCCAGATCGACTACAACGTGCGCGCCGAGCGCATGGGCTGGCTGCCCTCCGCGCCCCAGCTCAAGACCAGCCCGCTGCAGGTGGCCAAGGACGCCGCTGCGAAGGGTATGGACGCCAAGGACTACGTGGTGCAGTCGCTCAAGAACGGCAGCCTGCAAATGAGCTGCGAGGACCCGGACCACCCCGACAACTGGCCGCGCAACATGTTCGTGTGGCGCTCCAACATCCTGGGCTCTTCGGGCAAGGGGCATGAGTACTTCCTCAAGCACCTGCTGGGCACCACGCACGGCGTGCAGGGCAAGGATCTGGGCCACGATGAGGCCAAGCCCGAGGAAGTGCAGTGGCACGCCAAGGCACCCGAAGGCAAGCTGGACCTGCTGGTCACGCTGGACTTCCGCATGAGCACCACCTGCCTCTACTCCGACATCGTGCTGCCCACCGCCACCTGGTATGAGAAGAACGATCTCAACACCAGCGACATGCACCCCTTCATCCACCCGCTGTCCACGGCGGTGGACCCTGCGTGGCAAGCCAAGAGCGACTGGGAGATCTACAAGGGCTTCGCTAAGGCCGTGAGCGAGGTCAGCGTGGGCCACCTGGGCGTCGAAAAAGACGTGGTGCTAACACCCATCATGCACGACACGGCCGGTGAAATGGCCCAGCCCTATGGCGTGCGCGACTGGAAGAGGGGCGAGTGCGAACTCATCCCCGGCAAGACCGCGCCGCAGATCACGGTGGTTGAGCGCGACTACCCCAACCTGTACAAGCGCTTCACCGCCCTGGGCCCGTTGATGGAAAAGGCCGGCAACGGCGGCAAAGGCATCGGCTGGAACACGCAGACTGAAGTCGGCCAGCTGGGCGACTTGAATGGCCGCGTGAAGGAAGAGGGCGTGACGCAAGGCATGCCCCGCATCGCGAGCGACATCGACGCCACCGAAGTGGTGATGATGCTGGCCCCTGAAACCAACGGCCACGTGGCGTGCAAAGCTTGGGAAGCCCTGGGCAAGCAGACCGGCCGCGACCACGTGCACCTGGCGCTGCACCGCGAGGACGAGAAGATCCGCTTCCGCGACATCCAGGCGCAGCCGCGCAAGATCATCAGCTCGCCCACCTGGTCGGGGCTGGAAAGCGAAAAGGTCAGCTACAACGCCGGCTATACAAACGTGCACGAGCTGATCCCATGGCGCACCCTCACGGGCCGCCAGCAGTTCTACCAGGACCACCCCTGGATGCGTGACTTCGGCGAAGGCTTCGTGAGCTACCGCCCGCCGGTGCACCTGAAGACGCTGCATGAGGTCGAGGGCAAGAAGCCCAACGGCAACAAGGAAATCCAGCTGAACTTCATCACGCCGCACCAGAAGTGGGGCATCCACAGCACGTACAGCGACAACCTGATGATGCTCACGCTGAACCGGGGCGGATCGGTGGTGTGGCTGAGTGAAGACGACGCGAAGGCCGCGGGCATCGTGGACAACGACTGGGTCGAACTCTTCAACGCCAACGGCGCCATCGCGGCCCGGGCGGTGGTGAGCCAGCGTGTGAACCCCGGCATGGTGATGATGTACCACTCGCAAGAGAAGATCATCAACACCCCCGGCGCCGAGACCACGGGCACCCGCGGCGGTATCCACAACTCGGTCACGCGCATTGTGCTCAAGCCCACCCACATGATCGGTGGTTACGCACAGTACAGCTACGGCTTCAACTACTACGGAACCATCGGCACCAACCGCGACGAGTTTGTGCTGGTGCGCAAGATGAACCGCGTGGACTGGCTCGATGATGAACTCGCAAACACCCCCTGAGTCGCTTCGCGCCTTCCCCCTCTCTCGCTTCGCGGGAGGGGGACGACAGCCTCACTGCGGGGCGGCCCTTGCTCGCTGTCCCGCGCACAGATTCGGGTGCCTCTCAAGCCCCGCGAACGGAAGGCGCTTAGCGCACCCCTCGACAAGACGTGTTGACACGTCGATAGGAGAAACACGATGAAAATTCGCGCACAAATCGGCATGGTGCTGAACCTGGACAAGTGCATTGGTTGCCACACCTGTTCCGTCACCTGCAAGAACGTCTGGACCAGCCGCCCCGGCATGGAATACGCCTGGTTCAACAACGTGGAAAGCAAGCCTGGCATCGGCTATCCCAAGGAATGGGAAAACCAGGACAAGTGGAATGGCGGCTGGGTGCGCAGCCCCGACGGCTCCATCGCGCCCCGCCAGGGCGGCAAGTGGAAGCTGCTCATGCGCATCTTCGCCAACCCGAACCTGCCGCAGATCGACGACTACTACGAACCCTTCACGTTCGACTACGACCACCTGCAGTCGGCGCCCGAGAGCAAGGCTGCACCAACGGCCCGCCCCCGCAGCCTGATCACCGGCCAGCGCATGGAGAAGATCGAGTGGGGCCCGAACTGGGAAGAAATCCTGGGCGGCGAGTTCAGCAAGCGCAGCAAGGACAAGAACTTCGACGATGTGCAAAAGGACATCTACGGCCAGTTCGAAAACACCTTCATGATGTACCTGCCCCGCCTGTGCGAGCACTGCCTGAACCCGGCCTGCGTGGCATCGTGCCCCAGCGGTTCGATCTACAAGCGCGAGGAAGACGGGATCGTGCTCATCGACCAGGACAAGTGCCGCGGCTGGCGCATGTGCGTGAGCGGCTGCCCCTACAAGAAGATCTACTACAACTGGCAGTCGGGCAAGGCCGAGAAGTGCATCTTCTGCTATCCCCGCATCGAAGCCGGCCAGCCGACCGTGTGCTCGGAAACCTGCGTGGGCCGCATCCGGTATCTCGGCGTGCTGCTGTATGACGCTGACCGCATCCAGGAAGCCGCCAGCGTGGAGCGCGACCGCGACCTGTACCAGGCGCAGCTCGACATCTTCCTGGACCCGAACGACCCCGAGGTCATCAAGCAGGCCCGCATGGACGGCATCCCCGACAGCTGGATGGACGCCGCTCGCAACAGCCCTGTCTACAAGATGGCCGTGCAATGGAAGGTAGCCCTGCCACTGCACCCTGAATACCGCACGCTGCCCATGGTGTGGTATGTGCCACCGCTCTCGCCCATCACGGCCGCAGCCAACGCAGGCCATGTGGGCGTGAATGGCGAGATCCCCGATGTGTCGCAACTGCGAATTCCTGTGCAGTACCTGGCCAACCTGCTCACCGCCGGTGACACCGGCCCCGTGGTGCGCGCACTGGAGCGCATGCTAGCCATGCGCACCTACCAGCGCGACAAGCATGTGGAGCAGCGCCAGAACCTGGCGGTGCTCAAGCAGGCAGGCCTGTCGATGGCCGAGGTGGAGGAGATGTACCAGGTGATGGCGATCGCCAATTACGAAGACCGCTTCGTGATCCCGTCGGCCCACCGCGAATACGCCGAGAACGCGTTCGACATCCGTGGCGGCTGCGGCTTCTCGTTTGGCAACGGCTGCTCGGACGGAGCGACGGAAGTCAGCATGTTTGGTGGCAAGAAGCCCCGCACGATCCCGATCAAGGCCACGGTCTGACCGCAGGGAAGGAAATCACCATGTTCAAGAAGAACCCGACCTCCGTGCGCCTGACCCTGCGCGCCCTGGGCTACCTGCTGAGCTACCCCGATGCGCAGTTGCGCAGCGTGATGCCGCAGCTCATCGACGCGCTGCAGGCCGAGCAGGCCCTCACGGCCGAGCGCATGGATGAGCTGAAGGCCGTGTGCCAGCACCTTGCCGCGCTGGACCCGCTGGAAGCCGAAGCCCGCTACGTGGACAACTTCGACCGCGGCCGCCAGACCTCGCTGCACCTGTTCGAGCACGTGCACGGCGACTCGCGCGAGCGGGGGCCAGCCCTCATCGACCTGATGCAGACCTACGAAAAAGCGGGCCTGCAATTTGAGGCCGACGAGCTGCCCGACCACCTGCCCGTGGTGCTGGAGTTCGCCTCCACCCAGCCACCCGAGGTGGCGCGGGAATTCCTGGGCGAGATGGCGCACATCCTGAACGCCTTGTTCAGTGCGCTGGTGGCCCGCAGCAGCCCCTACGCCAGCGTGGTTGCCGCGGTGCTCGAAGTGTCGGGCCAGCGCGTGCAGTCCGTCGCCCTCACACCCGAGCCTGCCATGGACGAGGTCTGGGCCGAGCCCGAGGCCTTTGGCGGCTGCAGCACGCAAGGCCAGTCCAAGCCCGGCAACCTGCGCGACGGGCAACCCCTGCACTTTGTTCGCAACGCCCGCACCGAGCGGGCTCCCCAAGGAGTCTCAGCATGACCACCCCCTGGATCGATACCCTGCTGTTTGGCATCTACCCCTACATCTGCCTGGCCGTGTTCTTCATCGGCAGTTGGGCGCGGTTTGACCGCGACCAGTACACCTGGAAGAGCGATTCGTCGCAATTGCTGCGCACCGGCAGCCTGCGCTGGGGCAGCAACCTGTTCCACATCGGCGTACTGTTCCTGTTTTTCGGCCACACGGTCGGCATGCTCACGCCCCATGCGCTGTACGAGCATTTCATGGGCGCAGGCGCCAAGCAGCTCATGGCCATGGTGTCGGGCGGCATCGCCGGTACCCTCGCGTTCATCGGCCTGTCCATCCTGCTGCATCGCCGCCTGTCGGACCCGCGCATCCGCGCCACCTCCAAGACCAGCGACATCCTGATTTTGGTACTGCTGTGGCTGCAGCTGGCCCTGGGCCTGGCCACCATTCCGCTGTCGGCGCAGCATCTGGATGGCTCCATGATGATGAAGCTGGCCGAGTGGGGCCAGCGCGTGGTGACCTTCCGCAGCGGCGGTGTCGAGCTGCTGGCCGAAGCGGGTTGGATCTTCAAGGCCCACATGTTTCTGGGCATGACGATCTTCCTGGTCTTCCCTTTCACCCGCCTGGTGCATGTGTGGAGCGGCTTTGGCACGCTGGCCTATGTGCTGCGCCCCTACCAGGTGGTGCGCGCACGCCGCATGAACCTGCCCGCAGGCCACATGCAGTCGCAAGACCGCCGCGCCTGAAGTCCACTACCCAAGGAGCAACCATGAGCGGATGCGGAACCGGGGGCTGCGGGTGCAGCTCCACAGAAAGCAACCATGCGGGCGTGCCCGCAAGCACGCTGACGCCAGCGCAGGCGACCGCCTATGACGCGCTGGTGGCGTCCCTGGCCGATGCGCCCGCGCAGGCGCCAGCGTCGCCCGACATCGATGCCGTGCCGGCCGCGACGGCCGTCGTCGCCTCCGTCAATGGCGTGCCGTTGAATGGCCCGGGTGAATGGCTGGATGAGGAAGCCCTGCGCCAGCGCGCCTGCACCGAACTGCTGCGCCAAGCGGCGCAGCGGGCCGGGTTGCTCTCGGCTGCCGACAGGCCGGGCATACAGGGGGCCATCAGTGCCGAGGCGTCGAATGCCATTGAGCAACTGCTGGATCGTGAACTGGCCATTCCGGAGCCGTCGGAAGAGGCCTGCCGCCGCTACCACGATGCCCACCCGGCCACGCACGCCCAGGGCGAGCGCGCGCACCTTCGCCATGTGCTCTTCGCTGTGACCCCGGGCGTGGATGTCAAGCAGTTGCGCCTGCGGGCAGAGGCCTTGCTGATCGAGCTGCGCTGTGCCGACGACGGTGGCGGCCAGTTTGCCCAGGCCGCCGCACAGTGGTCCAACTGCCCGAGCGGCCGGCAGGGCGGGGACCTCGGCTGGCTCACGCGGGCCGACTGTGCGCCGGAATTCGCGCGCGAAGTGTTTGGGGGCGCAGAGATCGGCGTGCTGGCCCGGCTGGTGCATAGCCGCTTCGGCTTGCATG
>NZ_JALEGG010000143.1 GCF_022763525.1 Acidovorax sp. | reverse complement strand
CTCTCAACGCCCGGTGAACATGAAGTACGCCAGCACGCACACGGCCAGCGCCACGATGAGCTTGGCGATCCACGGGGTCACCAGCCATGCGCCCAGCGCCACGGCCACGCGGCCCCACACGTGGGGCGATTGCAGCGCGTTCTGCGGTTGCGCCGGCGACGAAGCTGCGCGGTTTTGCAGCGGATGGCCGCAAGACGGGCAGGCCGGCGCTTGCGAGGAAACTTGGTGCCCGCATTCGGGGCATTGCACCAGGGCCATGGCTTACCTGCCTTCCTTTTGGGGCACACCGATGAGGATCTGCACGCGCCGGTTCAGCTGCCGCCCCGCGGGGTCGTCCCGCCCGTCGGGCGTGGTGTTGGGGGCCACGGGCTGCCGCTTGCCCCGACCCTCCACACGGGCCTGGCGCCCTGTCTGGCGGTGCAGTGCACTCGCCACCGCCTCGGCCCGGCGCAGGGACAGCGCGTCGTTGTAGGCATCGGTGCCTTTGCCATCGGTATGGCCCAGCACCGTGAGCGGCGCGGTGGCGTAGCTCTTGATGAGTTCGGCCGCTTTCTCCAGCGATGGCGCGGCATCGGCGCGCAACTCGGCCTTGTCGAAGTCGAACAGCACATCGGCCGGCAGGTCGATGGAAATCGCCTGCTCGGGGGTCGGCCGGGCCTTGAGCTCCACCAGCAGCGCACGGGTTTTTTCCAGCCGCTCTTTGGGCACTTCGGCTTCGCGCAGGATGGTTTGCGGGCCGCTGCTGCGCTGCAGCGTCGTGTCTTGCGTGCGGCTGGCCAGGCTGCCCGACGGGGACTGGCTGCGCAAGGTGGTCGACGGTGCACCCGATGCAGGAACGAGCCGGGTGGGCACGTCGGCCAGCGGGCGGCCGCTGCGCACCACTTCCAATGCCTGGGCCGGTGCCGCGCCCATGAGCACGCCTGCCATCCAACTGAGCGCCGTGAGGACAACCCGCGTGCAGAGGAGCCCTCGCATCACCCCCCCTGCAGCGGGAGGTCGATCACCAGCCCCGGTGCGACGATGTTGTCGCCCTGGTTGCCGTCATTGAAGACGAGCTTGAGCTTGCGCGCCGACGGCGCCACGGCGCCCATGAACACCAGTTGACCGTCCAGCGTCTCGCCCTCGCGGATCGTGATGTCGCGGTTGTTGTCCGGGCGCTTGATGTGCAGCCGCGCCCCGCTTTCATCCTGCAGGTAGGTGTCGGCCAGCGCCAGCATGGTGGTGTCGGTGATGCGGTTGGCGAACGAGATGCTCACGTCCAGCACCGTGGCGTCGGCGCCGATCTCCACGGCCTTGATGCGCACCGTGACGCCCGCAGCCGCCACACCCTGAATCGACACCGGGACCTTTTTGGGCGCAGCGGCAGCGGCTGGCGTGCCGGGGGCTACTGCGGCGGGCGGCGCTGGATTGGCTACAGGTGCAGCGGGGGCAGGTGCAGGGACGGCGGCGGGTGCAGGCGCAGGGGAAGGCGGCGCGTCGGCCGCCCGGTCCTTGCACGCTGCCAGCAGCAGCGAGGCGGCGGCAATGGCCAGGGCCGCGCCTTTGCACCGCGCCGCCCACGGAGCGGACGATGGTGGGGAGCTCAGGATATTGGATGGAAGGTTCATGGTCTGCTGTGAAACGGCTTGTGGGCTCTGGCGCTGGGCCAATGAAAGAGGAAGATCAAGAAAAAGGCGATGTGCCGCGCCGGCGCTCAGCGGATACGGATGCTGTTGGTGTTGCTGGGGGGCTGGCCTGCCGCCCCCTGGCCCTGCGAGGGCTGCCCGGTACGTTCGGGGCAGTCGATGGTGCGCACGTTGTTGGCGTTGCGGCCCTGCACGATGACGGTGCGGCCCTCCAGGCGGGCGCCCGACACATCCACACTGTTGACGGAGGCCGTGCCATCCTGGGCGCAGCGGGTACCGGACGCGGTGTTCCCCGACACCTCAATCCGGTTGCCCGCACTCGGGCTGCTCGCCTTGGGTTTGGGGGGCGCAGCGGGACGCGGCACGGGCAAGGGGCGGCCCGGGCGGGGAACCTCAGGCTCCACACCCCCAGGCCCCGGCCCCAGAGGGCCGATGGGTCCGACGGGCCCCACCGGTCCGACCGGCCCCGCGGCCTGCGCCGACATGCCCGTCATGAGCAGGGCAAGCAGAGCCGCCCCGGCGCCCTGGGCTATCCGCTGTGATCGCCAGCCAGGCCTGAAGACGGAACGGGTGCTCATCATGCTGCGTCCCTCCAAAAAATCTCGCGGGGGCGTCGATAGCGTGGCATCACGGCACAACCTTGGCCGGCGTGCCGGGCAAGGCACTGCCCGGTGCAGCGGCGGGGGCGGCGGTACCCGCTGGCGCACGGGGCACGGCCGACATCCCGGGCAACACCGAGCCCGGCCGCGCGGCACCGGCGGCGGGCGCGGCGGGCCTGGATTCGTTGCCAGCCTCGGCCACGCCGGTGTTGCTCTGGCGCTGGATGCGGGCCTCCAGTTCGGACGAGAAGCGCTCGGCCAGCGCCACCTCTTCCACGGCCATCTCGGCGCCCAGTTCGTTGATGACCGTGAGCACGTTGCGGTGCGTGCCTGTGTCGGGCTGGGCCATGCGCTCCAGCAGGCGCGCATACCCCAGCGCCTTCACGTTGTCCTTGGGTACGCCCTGGCCCTTGCGGTTCATCTCGCTCAGGCGCTGCATGGCGCGCGGGTCGCCGCGCACGGCGGCCAGCAGATACCACCGATAGGCCTGCCCCATGTCGCCCAGGCCCGAGCGCGGGTTCTGGTAGGCATCGCCCACGAACGAGAGCAGCTGCGGGTTCTGTGTGCTCAGGGCCTCGCGCTTCAAGCGCTCGAGCTCGTTGCGGTAAATGGGGCCCTGGCAGCCCAGTTCGGCCACGCCGCGCTCCAGCGCTTCATTGCACGATTCGAGAAAGCGGGCGCCCGCCGTGGCGCCGGCGGTGGTCCCCGCTGCGGGTGCAGCCGGTGCCGGTGCGGGCACGGGATTGCCCGGTGTGGGCGCGGGTGCCGCCCCCGGCGGTAGCTGCGCCCAGGCCGGCGCCAGCAAGGCAAGACCGACAGCGGCGCAGCCCGCCCAGCGAGAGAAACGACGGGTGGCGTGCATCACGTGCCCGCCTTCGCACCCGTGGGCGCGCTGCCGGTGGGGGCCGCGCCCGCCACTGCGGGGGTCGTGGCGTTGTCCCAAGCCATCGGGACGCCAAAGAACAAGGGCTCAAAGCCATCCCAGGTCATCACGTCCACCGTGCCCCGCGCGGCGTACCGCTCGGCGTATACCTTCTGCAGCGCCCGCTGGGTGTCCTCGTCGTACTTCTGCGTGACTTGAACGGGCTCGCCGTACTTGCGCAGCGTGACCTGGATCAGCCCCAGCTTGAGTTCGGGCGACAGCCCGTTGTAGGCCGCGCGCATGTTCTCCACCACCACCGGGTCGGGCGTGCCGTTGGGGATGCAGCGCCAGTACGGCGTGTTGGTGGCCTTGCCGATGAGCTCGAGCACGCTCAGGTCCACCAGCGTGCGGATGGCCGAATGGCGGCCCTGCAGGTATTTGCCTTCGAGCTTGAAGCCGAAGGCATCGCCGTAAAAGCCCAGGCTCGCGTTGTCTTCGGAGCTGAAGTTGAGCACCTTCACCACGTTGGAGGCCTGCACCTGCGGCACCATCTGCTGCGTGGAAAAGCTCACCAGGTTCAGGTCCAGCGCCAGGGCCGAATAAATGGCCGTCCGTTTGACGTCCCCGCCCAGCGTGGTCTTGCCGTTGCCCTTGCCGAACTCGATGCCCGCCGAGTTCACGCGCCCTGCCCCGGCGATGGCGCGGTCAAACTCGGTGAGCGCGCCGGTGATGAGGAAGTCGGGCATGGTCACGCCGAACTTGGCGCCCAGCTGCGCCTGCGACACCAGGTAGTCGGGGTGGTAGGGTACGTAAACCACGCGCGCACCGATGCGGTTGACGGCCGTGCGGACCATTTCAGTGATGTCCCCTGGGATTTCCGCGCCCACCAGGGGGCTCGACAGGTTGGTCGCATCCAGGATGCTGCGCGTCTGCATGTAGATGACCGGGTCGCCCTCCTTGTAGATGTCGAGCATGCGCCCGAAGCGGCCCAGGGCCAGAGCGTAGGGGCTGAGGTTGGTCACGGGCAGCAGCTTGTCCGCCTCGCGCTCCTGCAGCAGGGTGTTGGCATCCTTGAGCGCGTTCTCCGTGGTGGCGCAGCCTGCCAGGGCGGCCGCCAGGGCCAGCGCTCCCCATCGCATGGTTTTCTTCATCATCATGATTCTTTGTTGTCTGGTGAGATCAAAAGCCCCGCTCTCTCGGGGCTGCCTGTGCCAAGGGCGCTCAGCGGCCCGAGTTGAGGACCGTGATGTTCTCCACGCCCTTGCCCTCGACATACAGCGTCACATTGCCGTTCACGTTGCCCTGGATCACGGGGCTGGCGATGCGCAACGTGCCGTCGGCACCGCGCTGCACATCGGAATACGTCGATCGGATGACGATGTTCTTCTGGCCTTCCGGCAGTTTGAGCGTGCCATCCGGCTGCACCAGGGCGCTTTGCTCCACCAGCGTGTTTTGGGCGATGGCGCGGTTGACGCGAGCCTTGGCGCTCACCGACGGATACACGCCGTCATTGAGCCGCACGCCGCTGCTGGCCATGTCCTTGTAGGCGCCCAACTGCTCGCCGTATTGCACCAGCTGGGCCTGCGCACCCAAGCCCAGCAGCGCCAGCACGCCAGCGCTGCAACCCATGCCCACCGCGCGCCAGAGGCGCCGGGGCGAGTCCATGTTCCGAGTTTTCATCACCACTCCTTCGTACCGTTGGCGCCCCCAAAAAAGCGCGGGCGTTTTAAAAAATGGTCGCAGCTACATGCTCAGGATGTTGAACGCGGGCAGCACCGTGACCGACTGGTTCACCACCCCCGCGGAGGGGATGGTGTAGGTGTAGCCGGGGTTGGCCGCAAACGGGGTATTGCCCGCCACGCCTGCAGCGCCGGTAATGGCGCCGCCCAGATTGCGCACACTGCCCGAGGTCATGCCGGGCGCAGCGGCGGAGGAGGTGCCCACGATGGTCACGACACCCGTGATCACGCCCTGGTTGATCACCGAGTTGGACACCCCGCCCACGGTGGCATGGCCCTGATTGCCGGCAATCACGACGGTGCCCGCCATCACGCCGTGGTTCACCAGGGAGTTGACGGTGCCACCCATGGTCGTGCTGCCCCGGTTGCCGGCGATCAGCACGCGGCCAGTGAGTTGCCCGCGGTTGTCCACGCTGTTGACCGTCCCGCCCCCGGTGGCATTGCCCTGGTTGCCAGTCACCACCACCTGCGCTCCGGCCACGCTGCCGCTGTTGTGCAGCCCGTTGACCAGACCGCCCCCGCTGGCACGGCCGGTGTTGCCGGCAATCAGCACCTGGCTGCCCTTGATGGAGCCCGAGCCCGTAACACTGTTGACCTTGCTGCCGCTGCCCTGCGCGCTGGCCTGGTTGCCCAGGATGGTGATGCTGGAGCCAGTGATGCTTCCGTCCGCACGCACGCTGTTGGCCAAGCCACCGTTGGCCGAACCTGCGTTGCCAATGATCGTCACCTGGCTGCCCGAAATGCGGCCCTTGCCGGCCACGCTGTTGATGACGCCGCCACCCTGCGCCGACCCCTGGTTACCCAGGATGGTGATGCTGCCGCCCTGCAGAGTGCCTGCCACATCCACGCTGTTGGCGGTGCCCTGCTGCGCGGAGCCCTGGTTGGCGGTCACGGTGACGTTGGAGCCCGCAATGCGCCCGCGGCTTTGCGCCCGCACGCTGTTGGCCAGCCCGTCACGGCCAGCGGCGCGGGCGCTGCCCTGGTTGGCCACCACCTGCACCGAGCTGCCCTGCAGCGAGCCATCGGCCTGCACGCTGTTGGCCAGTGCGGTGCTGCCCTGGTCGGCCTGCGTGGACACCGCCGTGTTCGCGGCCACCAGGGCTTGCACGCCCTCCACCCGGCCTTCGGAGCCCTGCGAGAAGCTGTTGGCCGCTGCCAGACCCTCGGTGGCATGCACCCGCCCGGCCGAGTTGCCCACCAACTGCAGGCTGGCCGCCCGCATGTCGCCCAACACCTGGATCGCGTTGGCGTTGGCTTGGCCGACCCCCTTGCCGAATGCCGCAAAACCAGCGACGGTGCCTTCGCGCCCTTCGCTGCGCACGTCTGAGGCCGTGTTGCCCGCCAGCATCAGCGTGCTGCCCTCCACGCGGCCCTGGGCGTTCACCGACAGCGCGTTGGCGTTGATGCGGCCACCGTCCGCGTTCAGCTGCCGCGCCGTGTTACCCGCCACCAGCACGCTGCTGCGAGCCAGCGCCGTGGCGCCAGAGCCGTCCATGTACAGGCCGTTGGCGGCCAGCACGCCGTTGGATTTGGCGCCCACGCCCAATGCCTGGGCGCCGCTGCCTGCGGCGCGGATGTCCTGCCCGGTATTGCCGACAATGGTGACCGGGGTGGCTTGCAAGGTGGCACTACGGTAGGCCGCCAGGGCGTTGACCAGCGCCGTGCCCCCGGTGGCGTGCACGCCGCGCACCGTGTTGCCAGCGACAAGCCACGGCGACGATACATCCACACTCGCACCATCGTGCAGAACCAGGGCGTTGGCCGCAGCACGCGCCCGGCTTTCGCGGCTGGCCAGCCCGCCCGCGCCCGACACTGCATCGGCCGTGGTGGTCATGTCGCTGGCAGTGTTGCCGCTGAGCACCCCATCGGCCGAAAGCCGCGATGCCGCGCCCGACCCGTTTTCGATGGCAATGCTGTTGGCCTGCAGTGCGCCGCCCCGCGCCGACAGGCGGGATGCCGTGTTGCCGGCCAGCGTCAGCGTGGCGGCATCGAGTTGCGATCCCGTGACCGCGAGCGTGTTGGCCAGCGCCGCCGACTGCTGGCTGGCCGAGAACAGCAAGCCGCCGCCCGCCTGTGCGGCATAGCCCGTAGACTGCACGCCGTCAGCGCGGTTTCCGGCCATCGTGACCGCCGTGCTCTGTACACGCCCCTCGGTCACCATCAGGGTGTTGGCCGCAGCCAGGCCGCCGGAGCCTGTCACGGATTCACCGCGGTTGCCCGTCACGGTGATGGCGGCACGCTCCAGCGTGGACTGGTGGTCGGCCACCACCGTGTTGGCCAGCGCGCGCCCGTTGCGCTCCAGCGCGCCCACAACGCCGCCACCGATGCTGCCGCTGCCCCCCGCCGTCCGGACCTTGTCGGCGGTGTTGCCTGCCAGCAGCACACTGCCTCCACGCACCGTGGCGTTGTCCAACCACAGGCTGTTTCCTGCGGCTGCACCGCCGGTTGCCACCACATCGCGGGCTTCGTTGCTGGCGAGGCGGTGAACCGGCCCCTCGGCCAGCTCGCCCCGGGTCACGGAGATGGTGTTCGCCAGGGCAGCGGCGGACATCCTCACATCCGCCAGCGCGCCACCCAGAATCGAGCCTTCGCCGCCCCAGGCCTGCACGTTGCGCGCGGTGTTGCCCGTGACGCCCGCCTGGTAGCCCGCGGAGCCTGCGAGCTGGTGTTCAGTGAAGCTGATGCTGTTGGCCAGGGCGCTGCCCCCAGTCGCAATGACCTGGCCGGCTTCATTGCCGGACAGCACCAATTGCGCTCCCTTGAGCTGGCTGGATGCCAGCGCGACGGCGTTGGCCGCGGCCACGCCGGCCAGATTCACTTGCGCAATGGTGCCACGGCCCACGCCGCCGCTGCCCCCACCGGCACGCACGTCCTCCGCGCGGTTGCCGGTTTGCAGGATGCGGCTGTCCTCCAGCGTGGACCGCGCTGCCGTGAGCGCGTTGGCAAGCGCCGAGCCGCCGATCGATGTGACGCGCCGGGCATCGTTACCGGCCAGCGCCACCTCGGAATTGCGCACATCGGTCGCATCCAGCAGCACGCTATTGGCAGTGGCACGCCCCGGCATCTGGAGCGAGCCTGTGCCCAGCAGCACCTCTGTCTTCGCACCGAAGGCAGCCACATCGGCCGCGCGGTTGCCTTGCACCAGCAGGCGGCTGGCAGTGAGTTGTTTGGAGCCCTCCGCGCTGGCGGCCAGGACCATGTTGGCCGTGGCGGCGCCGCCCAGGGCGTGGATGAAACCGTTGACCTGATTGCCCAGCACCTGAACCTGAGACTGGCGCACATCCATGGCGGCCAAGCCGAGGCCGTTGGCCTGCGCCGTGCCCGCCAGATCCACGCGCATGCCGGCATTGGCCAGTGCCGATCCCTTGCCCCCCGTGGAAACGACGGGGCCAGAAGACTTGTTGCCCACCACCTGGAGCTGGCTGTTGCCGTCCACCTGCGTGCCGGCACTGTTCCTGTGCCAGCCCAGGCCCGCCAGCATGGACTCCTGAGCGCTCCCAGCGACGGGAAACATGGCCGCCGAAAGGCCCATCAGCCAAATCACTGCTGATTCATGCGGTTGCGTCTTGCGGGTGTTGCGCACTCAGAGCCCCTGCAGGTGGAACATGGAGAAAAGAATGACGGCCGCAGACTCTGCGCACGGCGAGCGTGCGGACCCCAGGCGGCCGCCAGGCTCAGTTGATGTTGACGCTGTTGACGTTGGCGGTGCCGCCGATCGCCTTGATGTCGGTGGCTTCATTGCCGCTGACGGTGATGTCCGAATTGCGGATCTTGGAGCCGGTGATGTTCACGCTGTTGACGTTGGCGACGCCTTCCATCGAGATCTCCGCCACCTTGATGCCTGCCTTGCCGCCGCCGGCGATGACGTTGGTGGCCTTGTTGTTGGTCACCGTGATGCGGCTGTTGGTGACCTCAGAACCCGCAGACCCCTTGCCGGAGATCAGCCCGGGGATCGCCACGTTGCCGCTCTGGGCAAAGGCAGCACTGCAGGTAAAGGCCAGTGCGGCCACGGTGGTAATGGCAAGTTTGCGCATATCAATAATCCTTGAGTGGTTGAAATTAATCGACGAGCAGCCCCTTGCGGCCTGCGAACGAATTGTTGAAGGACGCCGAGCGGCGCGACGTAACCAAAAGTTGGTATTTCTTTGCCCCACCAAATCTCAAGATATTCACAATCGCCAATATCCCTCAGCGGGCTCCGCGCCCGCACCCCTGCTGGCCTGTAGGAAAAGTGCTTACAGCGATTTCACCGACATTCCCACAGAACCTCTCGATCGGAGCGAAAGCATAATTTCCCAGCAAAAACAACATACCCTTACATTTCATTCAATGAGAAACTGATAAAAACAATTTGAAATTATTCATCCTCGGAAAATATTTCGAAATTCTTTTAAATTTCATCAATATGAAACCATTTATCTTGCGCGGATGTGCCTGTTTTGTTGCTGCAGGCGCTCTGGGGGCGTGCACCCCTTCTTCCACACCGCCCGCACTGGGGGGCATCGCATTCCCCACCGACGTGCAGATCTCGGAAGCCCTGGAGGCACAGTTCGCCAATGACCGCCACAGCGGGGCCGCGCGAGAACTGGTGCGCACATTGGGTGGAGACAAGGGGAAGCTGCGCTACCAGATTCACCAAGTGATCTACCGCCAGGGCGCCTACGAGGCGCGCTACGACGCGGTGCTGGTGATGGGGCAGCCGGGCACGCAAAGCCTGCAATCGCTTTACGCCAGCATGATCCCGGAGGCCGAACGCGCCAAGCTGCCCCAGGCGAGCCTGGAGGCATACGAGGGGTGGCTGCAGCAGCAGGCCGAATCCCTGAAGAAAAATTCGCCCTCACAGGCCCAGGCGCTGGCCGGCACGCTGGAAATGCTGGGCAAGTGCTACCGCGGCAAGGAGGTCGGCGCCGAAATCACCGTCATGCAAGGGTTGGGCGCATTGATCTCGCCTGAATGCAAGGGCTTGTTCGCCGAGAAGCTGGCACTGCCCGACACCACAGTGCAGTGCCTGCCGGCTTAAGGGCCTTCGGGAGCGCCTGCCCTGCGTTCACTCAGCGCGGTCAGGATTTTCTGCGCCGCTTCGCTGGCACTGCTGCGCGCCGTATCTACGACGATGTGATCCTCATCCCAGCGTGCATAGTCGCGCTGCAGCACGGCCTGCCAGGTGGGTGCCTCCAGTCCGGGGAGCTCAACGCTCCGTGTTTCCACTCGCCGCTGGTGCTCTTCAGCATCTGAGCAGATCACTTCCACTTCTACTACGAGGGCCTGGGCGCCCCGGGCTACGGCGCGCCAAGCCTCGCGTGTCACGGGCAGCGGGTTGACGCAGTCTGCGAGCACAGACATACCCCGGAGCAACTGGTCGCGCGCCAGCGCGTACGCCGCCATGTAGCCCGCCGCACCCACCTGTCCAGCGACCAGCACCCTAGCATCCCGTAGCGCCTGCTCGATGGAATCGATGCGCAGGTACACCGCAGGCCAGCGTTCCAGCAACGCATGGGCGATCGTGCTCTTGCCCACGCCAGGTAGCCCGCCCAGAACCACCAGAATGGGGGTAGAAGCGGGGGTTGCCTTCAATCCACCACCGTCAGCTTGGCCACGCTGAGTGCGAGCCACTTGGTGCCGTGGCGCGGGAAGCTCACCTGCGCCCGCGCGTCGTCGCCCGTGCCTTCGATGGCCAGCACCTTTCCTTCGCCAAACTTGGTATGAAACACGGCAATGCCCACCCGCAAGCCGTGGGACGGCGCGGCCTTCTGCGGCGGCACGGGCGGGCTGGCGAATGTCTCTGATTTGATGCCAAACTGGCCTCTTGCGCCCGATCCATAAGCGCCACCAGCTCCTGAATTGGTAGCAAAATTCGGCGCGAAGGATCCGAACCCCTGCTGCTTGGGCGTGATCCACTTGAGCGCGCCTTCGGGCAGCTCGTCAAAGAAGCGGCTCTTGATGTTGTAGCGCGTCTGGCCGTGCAGCAGGCGCGTTTGCGAATGGCTCAGGTACAGGCGCTTGCGCGCGCGGGTGATGGCCACGTACATCAGGCGGCGCTCTTCTTCCAGCCCATCCCGGTCGCTGGCGGAGTTCTCGTGGGGGAACAGGCCCTCTTCCATGCCGCCGATGAACACGCAATCAAACTCCAAGCCCTTGCTGGCATGCACGGTCATGAGCTGCACGGCGTCCTGCCCGGCCTGAGCCTGGTTGTCGCCAGCCTCCAGCGCCGCGTGGCTCAGGAAGGCCGCCAGGGGCGAGAGGGTTTCGCCCGTGTCGATGTCCACGATGCCCGCCACAGCAGGCTTGGTGGGCGAGGTGGGCTTCAGGGGCTCATCCAGCAGCGGCGCGTTCGGGTCCAGCCCCTGGCTGACGGCGCTTTGGGACAGCGGCGTGCCGTGCTCATCCAGCGGCAGGGCCACGGCATCGCGCCCAAAGCCCTCTTGCGTGACAAAGCTCTCGGCCGCGTTGACGAGTTCTTCCAGGTTCTCGATGCGGTCGGCGCCTTCCTTCTCGGTGCGGTAGTGTTCCACCAGTCCGGTGGATTCGAGCATCTGCTCGATGATGCCGCGCAGGTTCAGCCCTTGTGTCTGCTCGCGCAGTACATCCACCATCGCCACGAACGCGCCCAGGTTCGCACCCGCCTTGCCGGGCACGGTGCTCACCGCATCGTGCAGCGAACAGCCGGCGGCGCGAGCGGCGTCTTGCAGCACCTCGATGCTGCGCGCGCCAATCCCGCGCGGCGGAAAGTTGACCACACGGGTGAAGCTCGTGTCGTCGTGCGGGTTCTCCAGGAGGCGCAGATAGGCCAGCGCGTGCTTGATTTCAGCGCGTTCGAAAAAACGCAGGCCGCCATACACGCGGTAAGGCACGCTGGCATTGAAAAGGGCCGATTCGATCACCCGGCTTTGCGCATTGCTGCGGTAGAGCACGGCGATCTCCTTGCGCTCGTAGCCGTCGTTCCTCACCAACTGCTTGATCTCGTCGACCATCCACTGCGCCTCGGCCAGGTCGGAGCTCGCCTCGTACACGCGCACCGGTTCGCCCGCGCCCTGCGTGGTGCGCAGGTTCTTGCCCAGGCGGCGGCTGTTGTGGCTGATGAGCGCGTTGGCCGAATCGAGGATGTTGCTGTAGCTGCGGTAGTTCTGCTCCAGCTTGATCTGCTGCTGCACGTTGAACTCGCGCACGAAGTCGGTCATGTTGCCTACGCGCGCACCCCGGAAGGCGTAGATGCTCTGGTCATCGTCGCCCACGGCGATCACGCTGCCGCGCGCTTCAAACCGGCCATCCACCTCATTGCCTGCCAGTTGCTTGAGCCAGGCGTACTGCAGCTTGTTGGTGTCCTGGAACTCATCCACCAGGATGTGCTGGAACCGGCGCTGATAGTGCTCGCGGATGGGGTCGTTGTCACGCAGCAGCTCGTAGGAGCGCAGCATCAGCTCGCCGAAGTCCACTACTCCTTCGCGCTGGCATTGCTCTTCGTACAGCTGGTAGATCTCGACCTTCTTTCGGCTGTCGCTATCGTGCGTGGGCACGTCGCCGGGGCGCATGCCCTCTTCCTTGCAGCTGGCGATGAAGTAGGCCAGCTGCTTAGGGGGGAAACGCTCATCGTCCACGTTGTGCTGCTTGCACAGCCGCTTGATGGCCGAGAGCTGGTCTTGCGTGTCCAGGATCTGAAACGCCTGCGGCAGCCCCGCTGCCTTGTGGTGCGCCCGCAGCAGACGGTTGCACAGGCCGTGGAAGGTGCCGATCCACATGCCGCGCACATTCACCGGCAGCATGGCCGACAGGCGCGCCACCATTTCCTTGGCCGCCTTGTTGGTGAAGGTGACGGCCAAGATGCCGCCGGGCGTGGCATAGCCGTTTTGCAGCAGCCACGCGATACGCGTGGTGAGCACCCGCGTCTTGCCCGATCCGGCACCCGCCAGGATGAGCGCATGGCCCGCGGGCAGCG
>NZ_JALEGG010000142.1 GCF_022763525.1 Acidovorax sp. | reverse complement strand
TTCTGCCGTGCCCAGTGCCGCGATTGCAGGAGGTCCAGCCGCACGGTGCCCCCCGTGGATGGCGCGTGCACAAAGCGTCCTTCCCCCACGTAGATGCCCGCGTGGTTGGGCCGGGAGCCTGTGCCGAACACCACCAGATCGCCCGCTCGCAGTTCCTGGCCATCAATGGGGTAGCCCCAGGTGTCCAGCTGCGCCACCGTGCGTGGCGGCGGCGTGCCCACCTGGTTGCGGTACACGTAGCCGATGAGCCCGCTGCAATCGAAGCCCGAATCCGGCGTGTTGCCGCCGTAACGGTAGGGCGTGCCCACCAGACCGAGTGCATGGATGGCAATGTCATGCGCCTGCTCGGCCGTGAGGGGCGGCGTGGTGCGCACGGGGGCGACCGGCACGGAACGGGAAGGTGGGCGGGAGGTGCCGCAGCCGGCGAGGGCCAGCAGGGCGGCGATGCAGGTGGCGAAAGCCAGGCTGTGAAAGGCGCGCATGGGCTCTAGGGTAATGGAGTTGTTGCGCTTCCGAAACGGTTCCCCGTGGCACCAAGCGGCTTTTGTGGCCTCCGTGTCTCGCAGGGTCGTTCGATGTTGTGTGACTCTGTCGTCACCCTCGCGCACTCCCGTGCACCATCGGCACGAAGGCGATGCCATGGGTCTGCACCAAAGGCCCGGTGGCAATGAATCCCATCCGCTCGTAAAAGCCCCTGGCAAAGGGCGTGGCGTTGACTGTCATGCGCGTGCCCTGGGGCGCTTGCGATAACGCATGCAGCCACAGTTGCCGCGCCCAACCCCGCCGCTGGAAGGGCTCGGCGACGAACAGATGAAAAAGATGGATGCCGTCGCGCACCACGATCACGCCCACCAGATCGTCGTGATCGCCTTCCACTGCAACCCAGGTGGTGAATGCCGCGGTAGCCAAACGGGCGGCGACCGCGGCGGGCTGCAGGGACTGAAGGAAGTCTTCCGCTCCCCTGCCCGCCGGATCCAGCGTGAAGAAATGCGCCACCGACAGAATGAGCTCACTGATCGCAGGTGCATCCTCGGAGATTGCTGGTCGAATGTGCATGGACAGGCAAGGCAGGGAAGATGGCCGTGTGATCTCAGGCGAAGGTGCTGTTGGCTTGCTGCCGTGCCGGGCGCCGCGCTACCAGCCGGTTCGCCACGCTCATGATGGCCTGCACCGACGCCGTCACGATGTTGTGGCTGGAGCCCGCGCCGAATGTGGAGCCGGCCACGCCTTCCATGGCCGCTTCCACGATCGCCAGCGCCTGGGCGTTGGCGCCCGTGCCGGTGGCGCGCTCTTCGTAGTGGTCCACGCGCAGCGGCAGGCCGAGCGCATCCACCGTGGCGGCAATCGGGCCGTTGCCCTGGCCGCGCAAGGTTTGGCGCGCACCATCGATGGTCACGTCGAGCTCAATGCCTTGGCCATCTTCATCGAGCCGGTGGCTGTGGCACACGATGGCCGCCTGCGCCGGGGCGCGCAGGTAGGTGGCCTGGAACAGTTCCCACAGCGCATCGCCGGTCATTTCGCCCTCGCTCGCGTCCGTCTGGCGCTGCACCACGGCACTGAACTCCACCTGCATGCGGCGCGGCATCACCACGCCGTGTTCGCGCTCCAGCAAGAAGGCAATGCCGCCCTTGCCCGACTGGCTGTTCACGCGGATCACGCTGTCGTAGGTGCGGCCGAGGTCGGCCGGGTCGATGGGCAAGTACGGCACTTCCCACAGCGCGTTCGGGTCCTGCGCGGCAAAGCCCTTCTTGATCGCATCCTGGTGCGAACCCGAGAACGCGGTGAACACCAGGTCGCCCGCATAGGGGTGGCGCGGGTGCACGGGCAGGGCCGTGCATTCCTCGGCAATGCGCGCAACCGACGTGATGTCCGAAAAGTCGAGGTTCGGGTGCACGCCCTGCGTGTACATGTTGAGCGCCAGGGTCACGATGTCCACGTTGCCGCAGCGCTCCCCGTTGCCGAAGAGGCAGCCTTCCACACGGTCGGCGCCGGCCATCATCGCGAGTTCTGCTGCGGCCACGCCGGTGCCGCGGTCGTTGTGCGGGTGCACCGAGAGCACGATGTGCTCGCGCGGGCTGAGGTGCCGGTCCATCCACTCGATCTGGTCGGCGAACACGTTGGGCGTGGCGTTCTCCACCGTGGTGGGCAGGTTGATGATGATGGGGCGGCCGGGGCCCGCGTTCCATGTGGCAATCGCGGTCTGGCAGGCTTTGAGCGACACGCTGAGCTCGGTGGCGCTGAAAGTCTCGGGCGAGTACTGCAAGGTCCACTGCGTTTCTGGCTGTGTGTCGGTGAGTTGCTTGAGGTAGCCCACGTGGTGCGCGATGAGCTGCATCACCTGCGTCACGTTCATGCCGAACACGATGCGCCGCCACGCGGGTGCGGTGGCGTTGTACAGGTGCACGATGGCGCGCGGCGCGCCTTTCACGGCCTCCACGGTGCGCGCAATCAGGTCTTCACGCGACTGCGTCATGACCATGATGGTCACGTCATCGGGAATCAGGTTTTCGTCGATGAGGCGGCGCACGAAGTCGAAATCCGTCTGCGACGCGGCCGGGAAGCCGACCTCGATCTCCTTGAAGCCGATGCGCACCAGCTCGTGGAAGAGCTTCATCTTGCGCTCGCCGTTCATTGGTTCGAACAGCGCCTGGTTGCCGTCGCGCAGGTCGGTGGAGAGCCACACGGGCGCGCGGGTGATGTTGCGGGTGGGCCATTGGCGGTCTGGCAAGGCGACCGGGGCGATGGGCTGGTATTTGGTAGCGGGCTTGGCAATCATGAGAGGCTCCACGAACGGTGTGTGCGGTGCGCCGACAAGAAATGGCGCGGTGCACGGGTCAATCGAAATCGAAACGAATGACATCCCCTGCAGCCCTTTGCGTGTGCAAAGGCTGGTTCGCGGGCCGGGGTCAGGGGGAGATCAGGTGCCGCGCTGAGCGAGTCAGGCAACGAGGGTGGCGAACGCAGGCAGACCCCGGCCAGGCACTAGGCCTAGCGATAGGGTGGATAGGAGCATGCTGCGTTGCATAGGTGGGTAAAGATAGCACAGGCTCGCTGCACTGCGCAAGAATTCAAATGAAAATCGGCTCCAGCGCCCATAAAACAAGCGCAGGCAGCTATGAAAATAGTAGTAAAAATCGGGAAGAGCCGCTGGTAGGATCACGTCTTTCGCGCCGCCCTTCCACCTTGCTTCGTTCAGGAGACCATCCATGCCCTACATGCTGCTCATCATGGAACCTCACGGCCAGCGGGCCGAACGGGGGCTGGCCGGGGGCCAGGAAGCCTATGCGCGCATGCTGCGGTTTGGCGATGGCCTCAAGGCCCGCGGCCTGTTGCTGGCCACTGAATCACTCGCCTCCACCGAGCAGGCCGTGCGCCTGCAGGTGCGTGAAGGTCAGGCCCGCATGGTCGACGGGCCGTTTGCCGAAACCAAGGAAATGGTGGGTGGCTTCTTCCTGCTGGACTGCGCCACGCGCGAAGAGGCCCTGGCCATTGCCCGCGAATGCCCGGCGGCCGAATGGGCCACCGTCGAGGTGCGCGAGGTGGCGCCCTGCTACCACGGCGCGGCCTGAGAGCCTGCTCACGATCTGCCAGGAGCCGCGCTGGCCGCTGGCTGTCAAACCCGCGGCGCGCCCTGCAGCAGCGCCTGCAGCTGGGCATCGGGCATGGGGCGCGCAAACAGATAGCCCTGCAGCACGTCGCACCCCTGGCGCACCAGGTAGTCGGCCTGCTCGGGGGTCTCCACCCCTTCGGCCGTGATCTGCAGCCCCAGGCCATGCGCCAGCGCCACGATGGCCGTGACGATCGTGCGGCTGTGTTCCTGGCCAGGCAGGTCCTTGATGAAGCTGCGGTCGATCTTGAGCCGGCGCACGGGCAGCTGGCGCAGGTAGCCCAGCGATGAGTAGCCGGTGCCGAAGTCGTCGATGGCCAGGTGGATGCCCAGCTGGCTCAGCCGATGCAGCGTGTGGGCGCCCGCCTCCACGTTTTCCATCAGCACGGTTTCGGTGAGTTCGATCTCCAGCTGCTGCGCGGGCAGGCCCTCCTCGCGCAGGATGTCCATCGCGCGTTCCAGGAACTGCGGGTCCCCCAGCTGCCGGGCTGACACGTTCACCGAAACCCGGATCGGCCCGCCCGCCTGCCAGCGCGCCGCGTCGCGGCATGCGGTGCGCATCACCCAGTAGCCCAGTGGCGCGATGAGGCCGCACTCCTCGGCCACCATCACCGCCTCCAGCGGCGAGACGTGGCCCAGCTCCGGGTGCGACCAGCGCAGGAGGGCCTCCGCGCCCACCACGCTGTGGTCTTTGGTGGAAAACAGGGGCTGGTAGTGCAGCGCCAGCCCCTCGCCCTGCTGCAGCGCCGCCCGCAGCGCATGCTCGATGGCCTGGCGGCGCATGACCGCCTGGTTCATCGATGCCTCGAACCGTACGCAGCGGTTCTTGCCCAGTTCCTTGGCGCGGTACATCGCGGTGTCCGCATTGCTCAGCAGGCTGTCCATGTCGGCGGCATCGCCCGGAAAGGTGGCGATCCCTGCGCTGCAAGTCAGCATGAGCTGCTGACCCACCTCGACGAAAGGGTTGCGGAAGGTGGCGACGATCCGATGTCCATACGAGTTCAGCCCGACCTCGTCCATGTCCAGCCGCAGGATCACGGCGAACTCGTCGCCGCCCAGGCGCGAGATCGCGTCGGTCCCGCGCACCACCGACTGCAGCCGCCGCGCCACTTGGCGCAGCAATCCGTCCCCGGCCGCGTGCCCGAAGGTGTCGTTGAGCGTCTTGAAGTTGTCCAGGTCGATGTAGACCAGGGCCACGCGCGTGCCCTGGGTCTGGGCCCGCGCGATCTCGGCGGCCAGGCGTTCGTTGAAGGCGTGGCGGTTGCCGGCGCCGGTGACGGCATCCGTGTGCGCGAGCGCGTGGAGGCGATGCTCCGCATGTCGCACGGCCGCCCGGCTGCGCAGCACCATCGCCACGGCCATGGCCATCGTGCAGCCCGCAATCAGCAGCGCGCTGGCGAAGCGGATGGCCAGCCGTGCATACACTGCGCTCATCGATTTGCGCACATACAGCGTCCCGGCCGGCGCACCGGCGATGCCCACCGGCTGCGCGATCTCGAGCACCTGCAGGCCTGCGCGTTCAAGCGCGCCGCCCATGCCGGTTTTCGCGAACGTGGGAGGATGGGGCTGCCCAGGATCACGCCCGTAGTGCGCCAGCAGCTGGCCCTGCAGGTCGTACACGTCCGCGCTCAGCATCATGGGCGACGATTTGAGCGCGCCGAGCATCTCGGTGGTGGTGCGGGCATCGCCGAACATCGTGGCCGCGGCGATGTTGTCTGCCACGATGGCGGCTTCCACGCGGCTGTCCTGCAGCATGGTCTGGCGTGCGCTCCAGTAGTCCAGTCCGGTCAGCGCCAGCACCACCGTGAGCAGCGCCAGGCCCGCCGCCCAGATTCCCGTCACCACCAGCCGGGATGAGAGCGCCGTCTGGCCTTGCGGCTCGCCGCCCAGGGGCGGGGCTGCATCTGCCGCGTGCGTCGGGGTCATCTTCATCGTCTACTTCTTTGTCTTCGTCATCGAGAGGGGGCTGTCAGCGCGTGACCTTGGCCAGCCGCAGCAGCCGCGAGCTGATGCTCAGCCCGGCGCGCGCGGCGGCATCGGCGCTGATGCCGAACACGATGCGCCCTTCCTGCTGGGAGAGCGCGATCACGATCTCGGGGTCGACAAAGGTGAGTTCGTCCGTGATCGTCAGGATGCCGTGGCCCGGCGGCAGCGTGCGCAGCAGCCGCAGCGCAGCCACCACGTCCGAGCTGTAGAGAACGACCACCCGGCAGGGGCGCAAATCGGTTATCTCCAGCAGTTTCACGCGCACCGTGGCCCCTTTCGAGGTCTGTTTACCCTCCAGCGCGGTGAGGGGCCGCTTCAAGGGGCTGAACGGCGACACGCACACCGTCATCTCATGGCGTGTGCCCGACTCGCCGCCAGGCCACTCGATGAACTGGATGAAGTTGTAAATGTAGGCCGCCTTGAGGTCCACCTCCTCCATCGTGGTGGCCCGCGCCGGCGCGGACAGGAAGATGGACATTGCGCACAGCGCCCACAGGCCAAGGCTTAGCGGGCGGAGCAGGCGCAGTGGCTGGGACATGGCGGGCTGCTCAGAACGCGTAGGTGAGCTTGACGCGGTACGTTCGCCCATCCTGCGGGATGGCGTCCTCCCGGATCTCGTACGACGCCGGGTCTGCGTAGCGGTGATTGAACAGGTTGTACACGCCCACCGAAACATCGACGGCAGCGAAGCGCTTGCTGTAGACGAGGTTGGTGAGGATGTAGCCTGGCAGGCGCGCATGGGCGCGCGTGCTGCGTGCGCCCACGCCCACCGCTTCCACGGCATAGTGGCCCGGCTTGCCCACGTCGAGCGAGCCCAGTGCCAGGACATCCGACCATTGCACCTTCAGCAGCTGGCGTGGCGAATTGGTGAGCGGCTGGGGGCTGGCCGCATCGCGCGCCCGCTGCCACCCGTAGGCAACGCGCAGGCGCGCGCCGCGCTGCCAGCGCTGCTCCACCTCGGCCTCGATGCCGTGCACCTGAACACCCTGGGCGTTGCTGAACACGAGCCGCTCGGGCACCCCGGCGTCGCCCAGTGACACCAGGCCCGAGACCTTCGAGCGGAACGCCGTGAGCAGCATGCGTGTACCGCCGGCCGGAGCGTGCTCGATGGCCAGCTCGGTGGTGCGCACTTTTTCGGACCGCAAGGCGGTGGTGGTGGTGACAATGCCGCCGGGCAGGTCGACCAGGTAGTCGCGCTCGTACGCATTGGGCGGACGGTAGGCCGTGCCGTGCAGCAGCTTGACAGCGGTAGACGCGTCCCACCAGTACACCAGCCCGAGCCGGGGGTTGAAGCTGCCGGCGCTGCCAGACTGGCGGCCCCAGCGTACGCCCGTGTGCAGCGTGAGCGTGGGGGCCAGCGCAAACTCGTCTTGCACATACAAACCGACGGCGCTGCCATGGCGGCGGCTGTCCAGGTATTGCGCGGGCGGTTCCACGTCGAAATTGAGCTGCTGGATGCGCGTGTCGCGCCGGTACTCCACGCCCCACGCCAGCTTGTGGCGCGCGATGGCCGTGCTGACCCACTGCAGGTCCGCGCCCCACCACTGACCCACGCCGATGTCGCGGTTGACCGTGATCGGCGGGTAGTCGTACACATAGTCGCCGTCGAACCGGTAGCGCCCCGCGTGCAGCCGCCCCGTGAACGCGAGCGTGGGCTGCAGCTGGCGCGTCACTTCGGCCCCCACCCGGGTGGTGGTGTCGATCAAGCGGGAACGGGGGTCGTTGAAAGCCTGGGAGAACGCAGCTGTGGGCGTGCCTTTGGTGCGCTCGCCATGCGCCAGCGTCAGTGCCAGGCCATCGTTGCGCATGCGGGCAAACAACTGGGTGCTGCGGTCGAAGTCCAGGCGCTGTGCCACGCCATGGTGGGTCTCGGGCGCGTCAAAGGCCGCGTAGTACTGATCGGCCCCCCGCCGGTTGGACCGCGTCAGCGAGAACAGCCAGTCGCCCCCGTGGGCATCCACCGTGCCCACCGAGAAGCGTCCTTTGCTGCTGCCGTGGCTGCCGGCCTCCACGCTCACGTGCGGGCCGGGCATCTGGCGGCCCTCGCGGGTGATCACGTTGAGCACGCCGAAGAAGGCATTGGCCCCGTAGACGGCCGAGCCGGGCCCGGGCACGAACTCCACGCGGTCGATCAGGTCCAGGTCCAGCGGAAAGTCCGTGCCGATGGATGCCTGGTCATACAGGTTGTCGTTGAAGCGCACGCCGTTGACCAGCAGCAGCACGCGCGTGTTGTAGTCGCCCGGCGTGGCAAAGCCGCGGTTGCCGAGGTAGTGATAGGACCGGTCGTACGACACATACAAGCCCCGCATGCCGGCCAGAACCTCCGCCAGCGTGCGGTAGCCGAAAAGCAGGATGTCTTCCGCCGTCACCACACTCACCATGGCTGGGGCTTCCAGCGCGGTTTGCGTATAGCGGCTCGCCGTGGTCACCTCGATCTGCATGAGCTGCTCCAGTGGCAGCTGGTCGATATCGGCCTGCGCGCTCGCGTGTGCGGCCCCGGCGCACAGCAACGCCACGGCAGTGCGCTGGACCCACGGCGTCGGGGTAAGGAAGGCTCGGTTCATGGTGTGCGCCAGGGGAGCGCGGGGTGCGGGCAGCACCACGCCTGCAATAAAAGTTTACAAAGTGTATCAACTGCAGACAGGCTTGCGACCCCCTTGAAGGGTTTGACCTGTTGTAACAGTTGGGGGGTGGGGGTGTGGCGCGCGCCCCGCAGGATCCGCTGGACGAATCGGAATCGGGCGGAAAGTGGGCGATGCGGATCAGGAGGAGCTTCCAGGCGACAAGCACAGCAAAGCAATCGCCATAGCTATGGCGAGCACTGGCTTGCGGGGCAGACCGCCTGCGCCTGCAGATACCCACGGCGCGGTGATTCGTGCAGGATCCTTAGCCTAGGCTGGGGCGGCCCAGCACGCTGCTCACTGTGTGCCGAACCCACGTGCGCAGGGGATGCGGTGTGGCCAGGACGCACACGGCCGCTACCCCGGCCATGAGGGCCAGCCAGGGTCCCCGCGCGGCTGCCGCCGGCCGTGCGGCGTCGCTCGCGGACTGTCGGGACGTCGCCTCATCCTCGGCATGTGAATGTGCATGGGCTGGCACTGCCGGGGGCGGCGCCATCGGGCCAGCGGGTGCCGGCGGTGCGAGCATGCCTTGCACGGCAGACGCCGCCAGCCACACCTCCCACCACGCCTCGCCGTCCCTGGCGCCTGCTTGCGGGTACAGAGTCAGCCACAGCGCCTGCGGCCCGCTGCGGTCTTCCGGCCCTGCCGGTGACTGGGCCAGCGGTTGGCTCAAGGGCACCTGCCAGCCTAGCGCCGCGTTGCCGCCGGGTGGTGGGGCAGCAGCACCCGGTGGTGCGGAGACGGGGGGGCCATAGCGCGCGCTCAGGCGTTGCGCCAAGGCCGCGTGTGCGTCCTTCACCACACCTTCCAGATGCGCAGCCAGGAACGCATACGGTCCGCTGTGCGATTCGCTCAGGCCGGCGTACACGACCCTGCGGAGGGTGCGCGCGCCTGGATCCGGATCGGAGTCCGCGCCAGGGGCCAAGTCGGCGGCGGGCTCGGCTTCACGAAGGCCGCGTGCGCAGGCATGGCAGCGGGCCTCTGCCTCCACCAGCAGGCGGTGCGCCAATGGCACGATGCCGTCGAGCGTTTGCAAACCCTCCAGGTGGTCGGTGAGCGGGCTGTGGAAAAAGGGCCTGGGAGGCCAGCAGTTGGCTTGCACGCCACTGCGCCACAGCAGGGTGCCGTCCGCATCCAGCAACGCCACCTGCTGGCCGTCATAGTGCGCACGCCAGACCACGGCCCCGTCGCCATTGACGTAGGCCGTCTGGCCATCGCGCGTAATGAAAGGCACCAGCGGCGTATCCGGCTGCGGGGCCACCAGCCAGCCATCGCCATCGGTCAGCGGCTCCAGCAACTGGGCTGGCGCGGGCACCCATCGTCCGTCGGGATGCAAGATGCCCCATGCGGGCAGCGCGGGCACCGGCCCTCCGCCACCGGGGTGCCCAGGCTGGGCCGCCGTGCGCACCACGGCAAAGCCCCGCTCCGATGAAAAGTCGGTGCCAAAACTCAGCGCCGGGGCGGGCAGCGGCATGCCATCCGCGCACAGGAACCCCCGGCCGTGCGGCTGGTGGGCCACGACCCCGCAGGCCATCTGCCGCGACAGGTGACGGCCGCTCCGGATCACCACCTGCCCTTGCACGTCGAGGTAGCCGTAGCCCTCATCCCACGCGTTGTGCTCTGCAAAGAAGGCCAGCCCGTCGGCGTTGAATTCGTCCAGCGCCGCATAGTGCGGCGCCAGCACCCAGCGGCCTGCGGCGTCGATCAGGCCGTGGTGGTTGCCGTCCAGCGAAGCGGCCGTGGACGGCCACTCGCCAAATGGCCGCGCACTGCGAAACCGCGGCGCGATGACCCACTGGCCCGCCGTGTCCACAAATCCGTGAAGCGGTGCGCTGCCGGTCTCCGTGCGTGGCGTGGCGCGTGCCAGGCCGTTCGCGCCGAATGCGCCCAATTCGCGGAAATCCTCGCTGCTCCGCGTGGTCTCATGGCGGTCGATGATGCGCCAGGCCTCCTTGCCCACCTGCACCGCACACACGCCATGGCGGAAGGGCTGCGCGTTGTCGTACGTGGGTGCGATGGCGACCCGCCCGGCCAGGTCCAGAAAGCCCCATCGTCCGTCTTGGCAGAAACGGGCCAGCCCGTCGGTGGAAAAGCTGTATGCCTTTTGCAGGATGGGCGGCACGCGCCAGCGGCCTTCGCTGTCGATGTAGCCCCACCGCCCCTGCACGGCGCGCGCAGCCGCAATCCACCCGCCCTGTCCATCGGCATGAAAGCGCAACACCTGGGCCAGCCCCTCGGGCGGCACGGCTGCGCGGCCCTGGTGGACGATGACCAGCGCCGCATCCTGGTAGCCCGGCTCCAGGGGAAGGCTCGCAAGCCAGGGGGCTTGCAGGTCGGATTCGTCAGGGCGGTCGCTGTGCATCGTGAAAAAGGATCTGTCCCGGGGCATGCTAGCGAGGGGTCGTCCTGGACCGCGTAACCATTTGAACGGTGTTGGGAAATGCCCAACGCCCGTTTCTTCTCCGCACAAACCCTGATTTTTGGATCACCGTGTCGATCTGGCCGCGGCCCGTTCGTCGTGCGAGTGAAGGCCCCGAAATCCACCCTTGCACCACCCACCGAAAGGAAGTCCCATGCGATTCATGATCATTGTGAAAGCCACCGCTGAATCCGAGCGGGGCGACATGCCCACGGAACCCTTGATGGCCGCCATGGCGCGCTACCACGAGGAGCTGGCCCAGGCCGGCGTGCTGCTTGATGGCAGCGGCCTGCAGCCCAGCGCGAAGGGCTGGCGCGTGCGCTACAGCGCCACAGGCCGCACCGTGACGGATGGCCCGTTCGCCGAAACCAAGGAGCTTATTGCTGGCTACACCCTGATCCAGGTGCGCAGCCGCGACGAAGCCCTCGAGTGGACGCGCCGATTCCCCAACCCGCGCGGCGAGGGGCTCGATGCCGAGATCGAAGTGCGCCAGCTCTTCGAGATGGAAGACTTCGCCGACGTGCCGGGCGTCGAGAACTTCCGCGACCTCGAAGCCTTGCGCGGCTGAGAACCCTTTGCCAGATCGCCGATACCGTTTACCTTTGCACTTCGCTTTCAGGAGTTCCCCATGCACCAGCAGATTTTCGTCAACCTGCCCATCGAGAACATGGCCCGCTCGCAGGCCTTCTTCAACGCCCTGGGCTACCGCTTCAACCCCGAGTTCACCAACGACCAGGGTGCCTGCCTGGTGGTGGGCGACAACCTCTTCGTGATGCTGCTGGTCAAGGACTTCTACCAGACCTTCACCAGCAAGGCGATTGCCGATGCGCGGACCACGTCCGAGGTGCTGGTGTGCCTGTCCTGCCAGAGCCGCGAGGAAGTGGACGCGCTGGTGGACAAGGCCGCCGCTGCCGGCGCCACCACGCCGCGCCCGGCGCAGGACCTGGGCTTCATGTATTCGCGCAGCTTTGACGACCTGGATGGCCACACGTGGGAGTTTGTCCACATGGTGGATGCCAGCAAGGCACTCGGCTGAACCCCGTGGACCCAGCCACCCCAGCTCCCGGCGACGACACCCTGCACCGCACCATCGCCTCGGTGTGGCGCATTGAGGCCGCGCGCATCATTGCCAGTGTGGCGCGCATGACGCGCGACGTGGGCCGCGCCGAAGAGCTGGCGCAGGACGCGCTAGTGGCTGCGCTGGAGCACTGGCCTGCCACCGGCCTGCCTGCCAACCCGGCCGCGTGGCTCATGACCACTGCCAAGCGGCGCGCGATCGACCACCTGCGCCAGCAGGCGGTACATGCGCGCGAGCACGAGGCGCTGGGCCAGGACCTCGAAGCCCTGCAAGCCCAGTACGCGCCCGATGTGCTCGAAACGCTCCTGCGCGCCGAGCAGGACGACATCGGTGACGACATGCTGCGCCTGATCTTCACCGCCTGCCATCCCGTGCTGTCCACCGAAGCCCGCGTGGCGCTCACCCTGCGGCTGCTCGGCGGCCTCACCACGGGCGAGATCGCACGCGCCTTCCTGGTGCCCGAGCCCACGGTGGCCCAGCGCATCGTGCGTGCCAAGCGCAGCCTGTCGGCCGCACACGTTCCCTTCGAGGTCCCGGCCGGCGCAGACCGGGCACAGCGCCTGGCCTCCGTGCTCGAGGTGATCTACCTCATCTTCAATGAGGGCTATGCCGCGACAGCGGGCGACGACTGGATGCGCCCCGCGCTGTGCGGGGAAGCCCAGCGGCTGGCGCGCGTACTGGCCCGGCTGGTGCCGGATGAGCCCGAGGTGCAGGGCCTGGTGGCGTTGCTGGAGATCCAGGCATCGCGCCTGCCCGCCCGCACCGATGCCCAGGGCCGCCCCGTGCTGTTGATGGACCAGGACCGCGCGCGGTGGGACCGCCTGCTGGTGCGCCGGGGCCTGGCCGCG
>NZ_JALEGG010000141.1 GCF_022763525.1 Acidovorax sp. | reverse complement strand
GTGGGAGTGTGTGGATATGGGTCAAATTGGCCGCAGGCGCCCAATGGATAAGCGCAACCAGCTATCAATTCAGGAGTTTTCCGTCCTTGCATACTGCAAGCAGCCGCGTCAGCAGCGGGTGCATCACCTTGCGTGCGCTGTAGATCAGGTGGAACTGCTCCTGCACCTCCGGCGTGGTGCCCACCTGCACCAGGCCGTGGGTGTGTGCAAGGTGCTCGCCCAGCGACACGGGCGCCGGCATCACGCCCATGCCGGTGGCGGCAAACGTGCTCAGCAGGGCGCTGTCCTCGAATTCTCCGGCGATGCGCGGGCGGATGCGTTCGCGCTCCAGCCAGTGGTCGATGCGCGCGCGCATGGCGGCGTGGTCGGTGGGCAGCAGCACGGGCACCACGGCCAGGCTGTGCGGAAAATTGTTGGCAGCCGCTTCTGCCCATATTGAGGGCGCGTACCAGGCGATGGCGCTCGTGCCCAGCAACTGGCTGGTGGTGCGCAAGGCCGGGTTGGGCGGCGCGGCGCGGTCGGCCAGCACGGCGTCCAGCTTATGCAGCGCCAGTTCGCCCAAGAGGGGCTGGAACTCGCCCTCGTGGCACAGCAGGCGCAGGTGCGGCTCGTCCAGCACGGGCGTCAGCAGCCGGTGCACGGCCAGCTTGGCGATGCCGTCGGAGATGCCCAGGTTGAGGCGCAGCGTCTGGCCGCTGGCGGCCTCGCGCACGCGCACGGGCAGCAGCTCGCCTAAAGCGAAGATGTGGTCGGCCTCGTGCAGCGCGGCCACGCCCGCGTCGGTCAGCACCAGGTTGCGGCCCTCGGTGCGCAGCAGGCTCACGCCCAGGGCTTTCTCCAGCTCGCGCACCTGGGCGCTGATGGTCTGCACGGCCATGTCCAGCCGCTCGGCGGCGCGGGCAATGCCGCCCTCCTTGGCCACCACCCAGAAGTAGAAAAGGTGGCGGTAGTTGAAGCTCTGGCTCATGGGCGCCTTTCGGAGGGAAATCGGATTGGTTCGTAAAAACCGAACCAATGCTACCAATATGACAGGTTTTTAAGAATCCATTGCATCCCTACAGTGCGGATCTGTTGCCGGGTGGGGCGCCTGGCCAAGCATTCCTCTTTGGAGAAAAGATTCATGGAAACAATAGGCACCTGGTGGATGTGGGCGGGTTTTGCCGTCTTTGTGGTGGTGGCCATCGCCATCGACCTCTTGGTGATGGAGCGCCAGGGCGCGCACAAGGTCACGATGAAGGAGGCCGTGCGCTGGAGCCTGCTTTGGTTCTCGCTGGCCTTCGTGTTCGTGGCCATCCTGTGGTGGTACCTCGACGGCAGCCAGGGCCGCGAGGTGGCCAACACGGTGTCGATGCAGTTCATCACCGGCTACCTGGTCGAGAAGAGCCTGTCGGTGGACAACATCTTCGTCTTCCTGATGCTGTTCAGCTACTTTGCCGTGCCGCCGCAATACCAGAAGCGCGCGCTCATCATCGGCATCATCGGCGCCATCGTGCTGCGCACGCTGCTGATCCTGGCGGGCGCCTGGCTGCTGGCCACCTTCCACTGGCTGCTGTATGTGTTCGGCGCCTTCCTGGTCGTCACGGGCGTGAAGATGTGGTTTGCTGCGGGCCAGGAGCCCGACATCGCCACCAACCCGGTGCTCAAGTTCCTGAAAAAGCGCATCCGCATCACCGACAAGTTTGATGGCGAAAAGCTCTCGACCATGATCGATGGCGTCAAGCATTTCACCCCCCTGTTCGTGGTGCTGGTGCTCATCGGTACCACGGACATCATCTTCGCGGTGGACAGCATCCCGGCGATCTTCGCGATCACCAGCGACCCGTTCATCGTGCTCACGGCCAACATTTTTGCCATCCTGGGCCTGCGGGCGCTGTACTTCCTGCTGGCCGACCTGGCCAACCGCTTCCACCTGCTGGCTTACGGCCTGGCCCTGGTGCTGGTGTTCATCGGCGGCAAGATGCTGCTGATCGACTTCTACAAGATCCCGATCGGCTATGCGCTGCTGGTCACGGCTTCGCTGATTGCAGGCTCGATTTTCCTGTCGCTGCGCAGCTCTGGCGAAAGCGCCCACGGCGCTCCGGCCGCCCTGCCGCGCAAGGATTGAGCGCTGTGGCGGGCCGGATGCTTTGTTCGCTGCGCCGCTGGCTGCGCGCTCTGGAGCCCCGGGCCCGCGCGCAGCTCGACCGGGACTGGCTCGCCCGCGTGCGTCCCTGGCTGGAGCGGCGCGAGCTGTTCCGCTTCCAGCGCCAGCCCCTGGCACGCGGGGTGGCGGCGGGCCTGTTCTGTGGGCTGATCCCCGGGCCGCTGCAGATTCCGGGCACGCTGCTGGTCTGCGCCTGGCTGCGCGGCAACATCGTGGCGGGCGGGGTGGCCACGTTCTATACCAACCCGCTTACCACCGTGCCCCTGTACGCGCTGGCCTTCTATCTGGGTGCGCTGGTGATGCCGGGCACCCAGACCCTGCCTGCATGGAGCAGCGTGGTGCCGGGTGGGGACTTTTCCGTGCAGGCGCTGGGCGCGTGGATGCAGGCCCTGGGCACACCGCTGCTGGTGGGCCTGCCCACTCTCGGGCTGGTGATGTCGGTGCTGGGGTATGCCACCGTGCAGCTGCTGTGGCTGGGCCCCGCATTGCAGCGCAAACGCCGCCTCGCACGCGGCCGCTCGTCAGCCGCGTGACACGCGAAAAAGGCGCGCCCGCCAGACCAGTACCACCGTGGAAATGGTTTTGCCGAGCCACGGGTGGCGACCTCCGGGAAAGGCGCCGCAGGCGACACAGGGGGTCAGTCGAGTTTTACGCCCACCTTGGTAATGACGCGGCCCCACTTCTCGCGCTCCGCCCGCGCAAAGCTGCCCATCTGAGCCGCAGTGCCGGGCATGGGCTCCACACCCAGCGCCTGCAGTCGGGCCTTGGTGCGGGTGTCGGCCAGGGCCGTCTGCAGTGCCTTGCTGAAGTTCGCCACCACATCGGCCGATGCCCCGGTGGGAACCACCAGGCCCTGCCACGCAAAGCCTTCAAACCCTTGCAGACCTTGTTCGGAAATCGTGGGCACATCCGGCATGGTTGCCACCCGCTGCGGGCTGGCCACGCCGATGGCGCGCACCTTGTTGCCCGCGAGGAAGGGATAGACGGTGGCACTGTCGATCCACATAGCGGGCACCTGACCGCCGATCACGTCCTGAATGGCAGGGGCCGCGCCCCGGTAGGGCACGTGCGTGAGCTTGAGCCCGCTTTGCTCGCGGAACAGCTCGCCCACCAGGTGGTGCGGGCTGCCCGGCCCGGCGGAAGCCCAGTTCACGCCATCCGGCAGGCCCTTGGCCCATGCCATGAACTCCTTCAAGTTCTTGGCGGGCACGTTGTTGGACACCACCAGGAACATCGGAAAGCGCACCAGCAGGCCCACGGGCTGGAAGTCCTTCTCGGCGTTGTAGGAGAGCTTGCTGAACAAGAACGGATTGGCCGCCAGCGTGGCGAAGTCGGCCGAGAAGATCAGGTTGCCGTAGTCCTTGTGCCGCGCGCTGTACTCGGCGGCGATGTTGGTGCCAGCGCCGGGCTTGTTGTTGATGACGATGGGCCGGCCCAGCGTGACCGACATGGATTCGGCAATCGTGCGCGCCACGATGTCCGAGCCGCCGCCCGCGGCATAGCCCACCACCCACTCGAGCGGCTTGGGATCCTGCGCGTGGGCTGGCTGCAGTGTGGTGGCCAGGGTCAGTCCAGCGAGGGTGGCGAGGAAGTGTTTGCGCTGCATGGTGGTGTTGTCTCCGTAATGGTCAAAGTTCAGGGCGAGTCGGGCCCTGCGCCGTCTGCGCGGCGCTGGAGCCGTGGGATGAAAAATGGGGCGCTAGGCGGCGACCGCGTGGGTAGGCACCACCGGCGTCACGGCCTGGGTGGCGCGCTGGTCGGTCGTGGGCACGGCGCTGCCGCGCGCCAGCTGCAGCGCCTGCAGCAGCGTGGCCTGATTGCCAATGTGATTGGCCAGCAGCAGCACCAGGCGCGCGTTCATCGCGTGGCTTTCGGGGGTGGACAGGCCCTGGTGCGCCGCGATCAGCGCTTCGTAGAAGTCGTCGCAGGCCTGCAGGTTCGGTGCGGTGTTCAGCATGGTGATGGGGCTCCTCGTCATGCAGCGGCCGTGGTGGCCGTGGCGCGGGCCAGCGCCCGGCGCACGGCGGTTTCGGTGGGGGCGCGCCAGCGGGCACACACGTGCTGGTCGGGGCGCACGAGGTAGGCGGTGCCGGGCTGGGCATCCAGGCGCTGCGTGGCCAGGCCCTGGCTGTCTTGCACGTCCCCGCCGATCTGCAGCACCTTCACCTGGGGTGACAGGCTGCAAGCCCACGTCGGTGCGGCGCCCCACACCAGCAGCGTGAAGTCCGGCGCCAGTTCGCGCAGCAGCCAGGTGGGCTGGCCCTGTTTGGTCAACGGCGCGTCCAGCAGCACGGCGCCGGGTACCTGTGTCCCTGCAAAGCTGTCGGCATCGGGCGTGTTCAGGGGCGATGCGTGCAGCGTGGCAGGCACCGACAGACGCCCGCTGTTGACGATGCGCCGCGCAAACGCATGCTCGCGCGCCAGGTGCAGCGCCGCGTCGCGGAACAGGCGGCTCACCTCGCTCTTGGGCGTGATGAAGTCGGTGGCGCGCGTGGAGTTGCACAGGTTCTCGTCGGCGGCGTATTCGCGCTCTGGCCCATAGGTGGCTACCAGCGCGGGGCTGGCGCGGCCCTGGAGCACCCAGTCCAGCTTCCAGGCCAGGTTCTCGGCGTCCTGCACGCCGCTGTTGGCACCGCGTGCGCCGAAGGGCGAGACACCATGCGCGCTGTCGCCCGCAAAGATGACCCGGCCGTGCACGAACTGGTCCATGCGCAGGCAGGCAAAGGTGTAGACACTCGCCCAGTCCAGCTCAAACTGCGCATCCGCACCCAGCAGCGCCTGCACGCGCGGGATGATGTTCTCGGGTTTCTTTTCTTCCTCGGGGTCGGCGTCCCAGCCCAGCTGGAAGTCGATGCGCCAGACGTTGTCGGGCTGGCGGTGCAGCAGCACGCTCTGGTTGGGATGAAAGGGTGGGTCGAACCAGAACCAGCGCTCGGTGGGGAAGTTCGCCTCGTCCGCCAGCTTCACATCGGCGATCAGGAAGCGGTCCTGGAAGATGCGGCCCTTGCTTTCCAGCCCCAGCATCTGCCGCGTGGGCGAGCGCGCGCCGTCGCAGGCCACCAGCCACTGCGCGTCGATCTGGTACGCGCCCTCGGGCGTGTCGATGGTGAGCAGCGCACCGTCGGCACGGCTTTGCACGGCCGTCACCTTGTTGTGCCAGCGGATGTCGATGCCTGGCAGCTGCAGCGCACGCTCCACCAGGTAGGCCTCGGCGTAGTACTGCTGCAGGTTGATGAAGGCGGGGCGCTCGTGGCCTTCTTCGGGCAGCAGGTTGAATTCATACAGCTGCTCGTCCTTCAAAAACACCTTGCCCAGGTTCCACGACACGCCCTTGTCCACCATGCGCTGGCCCACGCCCAGGCGGTCCCAGATCTCCAGCGTGCGCTTGGCAAAACAGATGGCGCGCGAGCCGATGGAGAGCTTGTGGTCGTTGTCCAGCACCACCACACGCTGCCCGCGCTGGGCCAGGTCGATCGCCAGCGACAGGCCCACGGGGCCCGCGCCGATGACCACGACGGGGTGCTGCGCAGGCGTCGCGCGGTCTTGGTCGGGCGAGCGCACGTAGCCGAAGTCGATGGCCTGCACCTCGGCGCCACTGGCGTGGAAGGCCTCGCAGGGAATGTCTCTGGGGTTCATTTTTTGTCTCCTCCAGCCTCGGCGGTTCAGCCTTCCAGGGCTTTCCACATTTGAATGTCGCGTTCAGCGGTCCAGATGCGTGGGTCGGGGTACTGCGTGGCCTCGTCGTACGCACGCGTCACATCGAACGGCATGCAGTGGTTGAAGATCACCCAGTGGCCGTACTTGGGCTGCAGCTTGGCAAACGTGGCCTCGTACACCTTGCGCAGGTCTTCGCCTTTGGCCGCACTGGCCTTCACGCTCTCGTACAGGTCGCTGATGAAGGCGCGTGTGCCCGCCAGGCCCGCCTGCACCTGACCGGGCGTTTGCAGCGCGGCGCCCCGGCCGGGCACCAGCTTCTCGGGCTTCAGCGCTGCGATGGCGTCCAGCGTCTGCGGCCAGTCCTGGAAGTACGCATCGCCCGCATACGGCGTGGCGTCGAACTCCACCAAGTCGCCGCTGAACAGGATCTTTTCCTGCGGCAGCCAGGCCACCGTGTCGCCCTTGGTGTGGCCCCGGCCCAGCTGCAGGATCTGCACTTCCAGCTTGCCCAGCCACAGCGCCATCTTCTTGTTGAAGGTCATGGTCGGCCAGGTCAGGCCGTCCGGCACGCTCTCCACGTTCTGGAACAGGCGCGGAAAGCGGCCGATCTCGCTGTCCTTGTCGAACTGGCCGCGCTCCACGATCAGGTCGCGCGTGTCCTCGCTGGCGATGATGTGCTCTGCGCCGTAGGCGCTGGCACCCAGCACACGCACCGCGTGGTAGTGCGAGAGCAAGACGTACTTGATGGGCTTGTCGGTCACCTCGCGGATGCGGCGGATCACGTCCTGGGCCATCACGGGCGTGGCCTGGGTGTCGATGACCATCACGGAGTCGTCTCCAATGATGATGCCGGTGTTGGGGTCCCCCTCGGCCGTGTAGGCGTAAGCGTGGTCGGAAAGCTTGTCGAAACTCACCTTCTTCACTTCGAGGTCAGCGGCGGATGCAAAGGTTTTGAGGGTGGTCATGGACTTTGTTTGTTAATGATGAATGCGTTTATCTAAACGGAATGCTTTGATGTTAGGCAGGAAATTCGTTCATGTCTAACGCATTTGTTTAGGTGTAAACCCGAGGGGCTGAGGCGTGCCGCCGTGCGTGGACAATTGCCGCATGGCCACCTTGACCCCCGACTTGCCCCCCGCCGACGACGAAGACGCACCGCGCAGCCCGCGAGGCATCCAGAGCGTGGAAGTGGGCGGGCAGCTGCTCAAGGTGCTGGCCCGCACCGGCCGCCGCATGGCACTCAAAGACTTGGCCCGAGCGGCCGACATGACGGCCGCCAAGGCGCATCCCTATCTGGTGAGCTTTGGCAAGCTGGGGTTGATAGAGCAGGATGCTGTGAGCGGTCACTACGGCCTGGGGCCCCTGGCCATGCAGCTGGGCCTCATCAGCCTGCAGCAGGTAGACCCGGTGCGCCTGGCCATTGCCGAGTTGCCCGCGCTGGCCCAGCGCATCGGATACACCGTGTCGGCCTCGGTCTGGGGCGACAACGGCCCCACCATCATCCGCGTGGAAGAAGGCCCCACGGCGGTGTATGTGGCCATGCGCCATGGCACCACGGCCTCGGTGCGCCACACGGCAACTGGCAAGGTGTTTGCCGCTTTCGGACCGCGTGAGCGCGCCGCCGCCGCCTTGGCTGCCGAAGGGTTCGACGGTGCACTGGACGAGCCCGGCTTCGCTGCCGAGCTGGAGGCCGTCCGCGCCCATCAGATCGCGCAGGTGACGGACCAGTTGCTCCCCGGCATCAGCGCGCTGGCGACCCCCGTGTTCGATGGGTTCGGGCAGCTTGTGCTGTGCCTGGCGGTGATCGGCCCGAGCGCGACCTTGCGCACCACCTACGATAGTGACGCCGCCCAGCTTTTGCGGGAGGCGGCCCAGGCGCTATCGCAACGCCTCGGCGTTGCGCGGGGTGGCGCTCGCTGAACCTCCGACGCCGGGGGGGCGCGGGTTCTCCGTCCGGCTGGCCCGCAGGACTGTAGGAGCGGTACCTTTCCATCAATCGAATTTGGCTGACCGCGCCTTGTGCAGGGCGTTCCTAGAATCGCTGCGGACATCCTCGTGTGGGCACATCCACATGCGATGAAGGGCACTTCGCGAAAGGACAGCGCTTGCCAGACACTTTCCATCACCCACCTGCTCCGCCGAGCTTCGCGCCACAAAGCGTGGCATCCACCGGCATCAGCGGGCTCGACAACGTGCTCTACGGCGGTTTGCCCAGCCGGCATCTGTATCTCGTGGAAGGCAACCCCGGCACCGGCAAGACAACGCTGGGCCTGCAGTTCCTGCTCGCGGGGCGCGCCCAGGGGGAGCGGGGGCTGTACATCACCCTGTCAGAGACCTCGCAGGAACTGGCACAGGTGGCGGCGTCGCACGGGTGGACGCTGGAAGGCATGGATGTGTACGACCTGGTGAGCGACGAGGGGCTGAGCGAAGAGGCAGAGCAGACCATCCTGCATCCGTCAGAACTTGAGCTGGGCGAGACCACGCGCGACGTGATGCGCCTGGTGGGCGAACTCAAGCCCCAGCGCGTCGTTTTTGACAGCCTGTCGGAACTGCGGATGCTGGCCCAGAGTGCGTTGCGCTACCGCCGCCAGATCCTGGCGCTGAAACGGTTTTTCTCGCAACAGGGATGCACGGTGTTGATGCTGGACGACAAGTCTGCCGGCGAGGGCGACCAGCAGTTGCACAGCATCGCGCACGGGGTCATCCACCTGAACCAGAACACGCACGACTACGGTCCCGACAAGCGCTCGCTGCGCGTCGTCAAGCTGCGGGGGCTGAAGTTTCGCAGTGGTGACCATGACTTCGACCTGGACCGCGGCGGCCTGGTGGTCTTCCCGCGGCTGTCGGCGGGCGAGCACCGGCGGGATTTCGGTCCCGGTGCCGTCACCACGGGCAACACAGCGTTTGACGCCATGCTCGGCGGTGGGCTGACCCCCGGCAGCAACCTGCTGTTTGCCGGGCCGGCTGGCGTGGGCAAGTCCACCACGGCGGTCAGCTGCGCCGTGGCGGCCATGCGCCGGGGCGAAACAGTGGCGTACTACCTGTTTGACGAGGGGCTTCATACCTTGCGCCAGCGCTCGCACGCGCTGGGGCTGGATCTCGACCCGTTCCTGGCGTCGGGCCAGCTTCTGCTGCGCTCCTTCGACCCTGCCGAGGTGTCGCCCGGCCAATTTGCTCATGCGGTGCGCGAGGCCGTGGAGCGCGAAGGCGTGAAGCTGGTGGTGATCGACAGCCTCAACTCGTACATACAGGCCATGCCCGGCGGGCAGTTTCTGTTGCTGCAGATGCACGAGCTGCTGGCATACCTGAACCAGCAGGGCATCATCACCCTGATCATTCTGTCGCTGCACGGCACGGTGGGCGAGATCCGATCGGACATCGACCTGAGCTACCTCAGTGATGCGATGGTGTACTACCGCTATTTCGAGGCCAGAGGCAGCCTGCTCAAGGCCATTGCGGTCATCAAGAGCCGCACCCTGTCACACGAGACCACCATTCGCGAGTTCCGCCTGGGGCACCAGGGGGTCGAGATCGGAGAGCCCCTCGCCGACTTCCACGGAATCCTTGCGGGGGCCGCGCACTATGCGGGAGAGCAGTCCTTGCTGGGGGATGGCGACATCCGCATCCCGCGACGGTGAAAGGGCTGCATGGAAAGCCGCGTCCTGATCCTGGCGCCTCACGGCCGTGACGCGCAGGTGATCGCGTCGGTGCTGCACGGCGCGGGCATGCACAGCCTGGTGTGCGCCGACGCAGCGACCCTCCTGGCCGAACTCGCGGCTGCCGCGGGCACCGCCATCGTGACGGAAGAGGTATTGGGCCGGGGCCTGGATGAGGCCCTGCGCGACTACTTGGTACAGCAGCCCCCGTGGTCCGACTTCCCCTTCGTGGTGCTGGCCACGCGCCAGGCCAGCCGCCGCTCGGCACAAGCTGCTGCGTCCTTGGAGCGGCTGGGCAACGTGGTGCTGCTGGAGCGGCCCGTCAACCCCGAGACACTGGTCAGTGCCGCCCGCTCGGCCGTGCGCGCGCGGGCGCGGCAATACGCCACGCGCCGCCACCTGCTGGACATCGAAACCGCCAAGCACACGGTGGAGCAGCTCAATACCGCGCTCGAAACCCGCATTGCCGAGCGCACCAGCGACCTGGCGGGCGCCAACGACCGGCTGATGCGCGAGATCGCCGAAAAGGAGCGCATCCAGAACAAGGTGGTGCAGGGCCAGAAGCTCGAAGCCATCGGGCGCCTGACCGGCGGCATCGCCCATGACTTCAACAACCTGCTGCACGCCGTCAGTCTCAACCTGCAACTCATCGTGCGGCTGGGCAGCGATGCCCGCACCACCGACTTCGCCCGCCGCGCCAAGGAGTCCGTGGACCGCGGCGCGCGGCTGACGGCGCAGCTTTTGTCCTTTGCGCGAGCCCAAAGCTTGCTGCCCCGCGTGCACGATGTGAATGCGCTCGTTGCCAATCTGCGCGAGTTGATCGAGGTATCGGTGGGGTCCAAGGTGCAGGTTCGTCTGGAGCTGGTGGAGGGCCAGGCCTGGGCGCTGCTCGATGGGGCGCAGCTGGAGATGGCGCTGCTGAACATGGCCGTCAATTCGCGCGATGCGATGCCCGACGGTGGGCAGTTAACCATTCGCACCCGCGTGCAGCAGGCGGCGGCGGACGCGGGCGCGTCGCGCGTGCAGATCAGCGTGCAGGACACGGGGTGTGGAATCCCGGAGGCATTGCAAGGCAAGGTATTCGACCCCTTCTTCACCACCAAGCCCGAAGGCGAGGGCACGGGCCTGGGGCTGAGCCAGGTCTATGGCTTTGTGCGGCAGTCGGGAGGCAGTGTGGAAATCCACAGCCGCGAGGGTGAGGGCACTACCGTGACGCTGCAGTTTCCGCTGGTGGTGCCTTCCTTGCAGGAAGCCACTGCCGGGCAGGCCCGGAGCGATGCCGGTGGGGGCCGCAATGGGCAGGCAGAGCGGCGCGTGGAACTGCTGGTGGTGGAAGACGACGAAGCCGTGCGCCAGGGCATTGCCGAGGGTCTGCGCCTGCTGCAGTACAGCGTGCGCGAGGCCTGCGATGGAGAAGGCGGCCTGCGCGAACTGCGTCGCCACCAGCCCGACCTGATCATGGCGGACTACCTGATGCCCGGCATGAACGGCGCTGAATTCATCGCCGCCGCGCGCAAGCTCTACCCCCACATCCCCGTGTTGGTGGCCACCGGGTACGCCGACATGGCCGAGGTAGAGCGTCTGGTGGGCACCGAGTCCATCCTCAAGAAACCATTCGACCTGGAGACGCTGAACGCCGCGGTGGCTGCCGAACTGGCGCGTGCGCGGACCCATCGGGCCACGCGGGCCTGAGCCGCACGACGGCGCGGCGGGCAAGCCAGGGCCGCTCGTTCCTCCACCGCCCCATCGCAGGTGGCAACCCTCTCCCGCCAGAGGGCGGCGGTGCGTCAAAATACCGCGCAAGGGGCGGAGGATGCCGGACGGGTGTTGGCGTGTGGAGACTGCATGCACAGAGGTGCAGGAAGAGCTGACGGCTGCGGCGATTTGCTTCGCATGCTTGTCATCCGCAGCGGCGCTGCGGCCCCTTCCCCCATTCCCAGATTCCGAGGAGATCCTGTGCAGAACCCCCCACGCGCCCGCCGCGCCAACGGCCTTGCGGCCGCCGCCGTTGTCCTGACCGCCCTGGCCTTGAGCGCTGCACGCCGCCCCGGGCGCCCGATGTGCCCAAGGTCCAGCGGGTCACCACCTACGCCTGTGACCGGGGCCCGATGCTGGTGATGCATTGGCCCGCCAAGCCCGATGGCCCCGCGCTGCTGGAGATGAACGGCCGCACCGTGCCGCTGCAGCCCGAGCGCGTGGCCTCGGGCTTTGGCTACGGCGATGGCGGCACCTACATCCGTGGCAAGGGCAACACCCTGTACTTCCAGACGCCGCGTGCCGTGCGCGCGAACTGCGTGGCGCGCTGAACCGGTCCGCCGCGCTCACGGAAACCCGCGCTTCCCCGACGCTAGCGCCACCATGGAACTGGCTCTGCCAGGCTGCGGATGGTGTCTCCCGCCGGTGGGATCAGGTCAGGCGCGGCCGGGG
>NZ_JALEGG010000140.1 GCF_022763525.1 Acidovorax sp. | reverse complement strand
TGACAGCTTGCGCGTCGTGCGCTGCAAAAGGCGCACGCCCAGATGGGTTTCCAGGTCGGACACGCGGCGCGACAGGCGGGATTTGGGGATGCCAAGCGCGCGCCCGGCAGCAGCAAAGCCGCCACGCTCCACCACTTCGGCGAAATACAGCATGTCGTTGAGGTCTTGCATGGCGAGACGGGCGGAGCGCCAATTGTTCTATGGATAGAACAATCTATCGCAGTTTCGCCCCCTTATCAACGTTTTGATGGATCCCCACAATACAACCCAAGGCCGCACGATGCGGCAGCCACTCAAGACAAGGAGCCCCCCATGCAACTGCTTCACATCGATTCGGCCATCACCGGCGAACAATCCGTCTCCCGCGAATTGACGGCCCGCACCGTGGCCGCCTGGAAGGCTAGCCACCCCGGCACGTCCGTGCAGTATCTCGATCTGGCCAAGGATGCACCTTCCCACCTCTCGGCCGATTCCCTGGGCTTTCGCACGGGCCAAGCGGCAGCAACGGAGGTGCAGCGCCAGGAAAACGCCCTCTCCGAAGCGCTAGTGAGCCAGTTCCTGGCAGCGGATGTGATCGTGATCGGCGCACCGCTGTACAACTTCTCGGTACCCAGCCAGCTCAAGGCCTGGATCGACCGCATCGCCCAGGCCGGCCGCACCTTCAAGTACACCGACAAGGGCCCCGTGGGCCTGGCTGGCGGCAAGACGGTGATCGTGGCATCGAGCCGCGGCGGCGTGTATTCCACCAGTGAAGGCGGCCAGGCCATGGAACACCAGGAAAGCTACCTGAAGGTGGTGTTCGGCTTCTTTGGAATCACCGACGTGCGGTTTGTGCGCGCCGAAGGCGTGGGCATGGGCCCCGACGCGAAGGCCCAGGCATTCGGTAACGCCGACCGCGACATCCAGGCCCATGCGGCCACCGCAGCCAACCAGCCGCAAGTCGCCGAAGTGGCGTAAGCGCGCTGCGACTGGCAGGTCGCGTTGCGGCCGGACGAGAGAGTAAAAAAAGGAAAAGGGCCTGCACGCTTCCCTGGCAACAGGAGGCGAGCCAGCCCTTGGGATTTTCTGGCAGGGTCTCTCAAGCCTGGTGCTGACGCACCCAGGCCACGTACTTGTCCACCCAGCCCTGCAGGAACTTGCGGCTGGCCTCGCCCACGTTGCCGTCCGCGTCGAACAGGCCCTCCTTGGCGTGGATGAAAGCCTCGGGCTGGCCCAGCGTGGGCATGTCGAGGTAAGCCAGCACGTTGCGCAGGTGCTGCTGCGACAGCGCTGTGCCGATGGCGCCCACCGACGCGCCAATCACCCCTGCCGGCTTGCCCGCCCAGGCGCTCTGGCCGTAGGGGCGCGAGGCATGGTCAATGGCGTTCTTGAGCACGCCGGGGATGGAACGGTTGTATTCGGCGGTCACGAAGAGCACGCCGTGGGCGGCCTGGATCGCCCCCTTGAGCCGTAGCACCGAGGCGGCCTGCTGCCCGTCGTCATCCTGGTTGTACAGCGGCAGGTCGTCGATGCGCAGCTGGGTGAACTTCACATCCGGCGGCGCCAGCCGGGCCAGCGCGGTGGCCAATTGGCGGTTGAACGATTCCTTGCGCAGGCTGCCGACGACGACGGCGATGTTGAGCTGGGCCATGGATTACTCCTTGAAGACGGTCACTGCCGGGAAGAAGGGGCGAAGCCCTGCGGACGAGCCCACCAAGGCGGGTGCCCGTCGGGCGCGGTCCGCCCCATCGTAGGCGCAGCCCCCATCGCAGGCAAGCCGCCCGCCCTCCGGGCGGGCTACCGTCCCGTGCCAGACGGGCTCATCACTATCAAAAAAATAGCTGCCAGCGCTTGCTATTCAAGCGCTGGCAGCCGTTTTCAGTTGGAAACAAAGTGGAAGGACGCGCGGGCACTCACGCCCCCGCCAGGGCCATCAAAAGCCCGGCAGCACCGAACCCTTGAACTCGGTCTGGATGAATTTCCTCACTTCCTCGGAGTGGTAGGCCTTCACCAGCTTGGCCACCCAGGGCTTGTCCTTGTCGGCTTCGCGCACGGCGATCAGGTTGACGTAGGGGCTCTTGGCGTTTTCTTGCGCAATCGCGTCCTTCCCGGGGTTCAGGCCGGCCGACAGTGCGAAGTTGGTATTGATGGCCGAGGCATCCAGGTCGTCCAGCGAACGGGGCAGTTGGGCGGCGTCGAGTTCCACGAACTTGAGCTTCTTGGGGTTGCTCACCACATCCAGCGGCGTGGCCTTGAGGCCCGCGCCCTCACGCAGCTTGATCAGGCCTTTGTCCTGCAGCACCAGCAGCACGCGGCCGCCGTTGGTGGGGTCGTTGGGGATGCCGAACTTGGCGCCTTCCTTCAGGTCTTCCAGCTTCTTGACCTTCTTGGAATACAGGCCGATGGGGAAGTTGACGGTGTAGCCCACCGCCGCAAACTTGTAGCCCCGGTCGGCAATCTGGGCGTCCAGGTAAGGCTTGTGCTGGTAGCTGTTGGCATCCAGGTCGCCCGCCGACAGCGCGGCGTTGGGCTGCACGTAGTCGCTGAATTCGATGATCTGGATCTTCAGGCCGTCCTTCTCGGCGACCTTCTTCACCTGCTCGAAGATCTGCGCGTGGGGGCCGCCCGTCACGCCGATCTTGAGGGGCTTGTCCTGGGCGATCGCGCCGGTGGAGAACGCGGCAGCGGCAGCCAAAGCCAAGGTAGATTGCAGGAGGAGGCGCTTGTTGTTGTTCACAGGAAAACCTTTCGTAAAGAGATGGAACGCATCCTAGGGTTTTCCCGATAAAACAGGAACGAATAAGTTTTTATTTCATTAAAACCCATTCGAATAAGAAGACAAGACCCGTGCACCCCACCCCCACCTCATGAGACACGCGCGCGCACGGCGAGGACAGCCGAGCAAGGGCCGCCCCGCAGCGAGGGCTGCGTCCCCTTTCCCGAATCGCGCAGCGATTCGAGAGAAGGGGGAAGTGGCGCAGCCATTCAGGGGGATGCTCCAAGTCAGCCACGCAGCGCCACGTTGTTGAGCTTGTCCAGCCGTTCGGGCCACGTGCCCTCCACCGTCGCGCCCTGCAGCAGGATGCGCGTCCAGGCCACCCAGGCGTCCCACTGCACGCGCTTGTCCCACGAATTGCCCCAGGCGCAGAACAGATGCAGTGCGCTCTCGGCGGCGGCCTTGGCGTCGTCCTTGCGGCCAGCCGACAGATACAACTGGGCCAGCACCATCTGCGGCTCGCCCACCCAGGGGTTGTGGCGCACGGCGCTTTCCAGCACACCGATGGCCACGTCCAGGTCCACCAGCGGCTGGTCTTGCTGGATGACCGACCAGTACAGCGACGTGGCCGCCGCCTCGTTGGCCGCGGACAGGTACTGCGAGCAGTGTGCAAACACGGGCGGCATGGGCAGCACATCCTTCAGGCCCGGGTGCTGCAGTGCCTTCGCCAGCCCGTTGATCTGGTGCACCATGCGCCCCGACGGTCGCATGGGCCCGGGCCAGAGCGATGCAGCCCAGTGCGCTTTCTGGTTGCGGTGCTGCACCTCGGGGAAGCGCGAAAAAATGTCGTCCTGCCAGCTGAACCACTGCTCGATGGTGTCCGCCATGCTCACGATGATGAAGGCCGCCACCTCGTAGGGCGTGAGCACATGGTCCTGCCCATCCTTTTGCAGCACCAGGCTGCCGTCGGCCTCCAGCGCGTGGGCCAGCACCTTTTGCACAAACTGCGTGCGCGACTGGGTGCAGAACAGGTAGACCAGGTGCTCGGCCGACTCGCCCGCAATCTCGCGCACCCGGGCGCGCTCCTTGGCGGGGTCGAACTTCACCAGGTCCACAAACGCGTTGCCATACACGCTGTGCAGCAGCCCCAGCAGGCGTACATCGCGCGGCTGCTGCCACACCGTGAGCGTGCGTGTCACGCCCACCAGGTGGTGGCGAAACGTGCCCGCCTTGTGCCAGTCCTGCCCCACATTGCGCGCCAGCACCGTGGGCAGCACGGGGGCAAGGTCTGGGTCACGGGTCAGCCATTCGTCGTCCAGCAGCGGTTGTGCGCGGGCAAACAGGTCGGCGTCCAGAGGATGCAGGGGCAGGTTCATGGCGGGTGTCTCCGGGGAATCGCAACAAAGGCGTATGGCGATGCAATGTACACACAGTATTGCGCTGTCGCAGCAGCCACGGGCCAACGACCCTATGCCAGGCGACCAGACCGGCCTACTTGCCCACAGCCTCCACCGGCTGCGGCCGCACCAGCCGCACGGGCAGCTTGCTGGTGCGTGCCGCATCGCCGCGGGCCTCGCCGGTGGAAAGATTCACGGCCCAGCCGTTGAGCATGGCGGCCTGGCGTCCGCTGTCGCCAGCGCGGCCCTGGGCGATGGTGTTGTAGTTGTATTGGTTGGTGCTCAGCGTGTTGACATTGGACGTGGCCGACCAATGCCATTGGCCCGGCGCAGCGGGGAACAGCACCGGGTGCAGTCCGGGCGGCGACAGGCTCTTGTCAATCAGGCGCTGCAGCTCGGGCACGCGCGGCAGCCGCCAGCCCACGCCTTCCGCCTTCCAGCGCTCGGAAGCCAGGGCGTTGGCCTCAGACCGGTCGAGCAGCAAGGGCTTGCCCGTGCAGGTTTTTCCATTCCACTGCATGCCTTCCACGCAGCGCGGCCAGGCCAGCCCGGCGCGCAGGTCCAGCACATAAGCGCCATCGGGCGAGAGCGCCCAGTCTGCAGAGGCGGCTGGGGCCTGTGCGTCGGCGGCAAGCAGCGGCAGGGCCAGCAGGGAGCCAGCCACCAGGGCTGGAATGCGTGAGATGAAGGTCGTCATGGGCGGTGGAACGGGAAAATCGGGAACGAACAAGCGCTGCGTGCGGCTGCGACACGCTAACCGGATGGCGGTACAAATGCCAGCAGGCAGATCAATGAAAGCGCTAAACCAGGCCGCCAGGCCAACACCAACACCACCACCGCACCCGTCCGATGGGCCCGCAGCCTGCGCGGACGGGTGTTGCTATAACGGCGGGATGAGTCCCCTTGCTTCACCCGCTGCTTCGCCCGCTGGCACAGCCACCGCTGCCTCCACCGTCCCGCTCGCCCAGGTGGTTGCCCTGGAAGAGCGCGCCTTCAACGCGTGGCCCGCCCACCAGACGGTGTTCCACCAAGGCTGGGTTTTTCGTTTGTCGGGCGGCTATACCAAGCGCGCGAACTCAGTGAACGCGCTGGTGGCCCAGGCGCCCTTTGCCGGGGTGCACGAGGCCGCCCGGGCGATGTATGCGCGGCACGGGCTGCCCGCGGTGTTCCGCATCTCGCCCCTGGCCCCGGCCGAGGCCGACCAGGAGCTGGCGAAGGCGGGTTACCAGCACTTCGACCCCTCTCTGGTCTTGCACCGGCCGCTGACGGCGGGCATGTCACCGGCCGACCAAAGCACGGTCGTCAGCACCAGCGCGTCAGTCCCTTGGCTGGAGGGCTTTGCGACCGCCAATGGCGTGGCCGCGCACCACCGCGCTCTGCACCGCAGCATGCTGCAGGCCATTGCCCACCCCACCGCCTTCGCACTGCAGCACGATGCGCACGGCCAGGCAGTGGGTTTTGGTCTGGCGGTTCTGGAGCGCGGTGCGGTGGGCCTGTACGACTTGGCCGTGGCCCCCGCGCACCGCGGCGGCGGGCGCGGGCGGGCGCTGGTTCAGGCGCTGCTGCACTGGGCGACCGAGGTCGGCGCCACCAGTGCCTACCTGCAGGTGCGGGCGCAGAACACCCCGGCGTTGCGGCTGTATGAATCGATGGGTTTCACGACAGCCTATGGCTACCACTACCGGGTGCCGGGCTGAGCCCGGCAGGTCCGGGTGGGCTGGTCAGCCATGGGCATTGAAATGGCCGCCAGCGCTGACCCCACAAGCGCAACAAGCTACTATTTCAATAGCAAACGCAGTTCTCACCGATGGCTCAGCCTGCGCACCGCCCAGTCGCCCAGGCTCTGCACGGCCTGCACGAAGAAGATCAGCACCAGCACCACGGCCAGCATGATTTCGGGCAGGAAACGCTGGTAGCCGTAGCGGATGCCCAGATCGCCCAACCCCCCGCCCCCAATGGCACCGGCCATGGCCGAGTAGCCGGTGAGGCTCACGAAAGTGATGGTCAGGCCTGCCACGATGCCAGGCAGCGCCTCGGGCAGCAGCACCTTCCAGACAATCTGGCTGGTGGTGGCACCCATGGCCTGGGCGGCCTCCACCAGGCCATGGTCCACCTCGCGCAGGGCGGCCTCCACCAGGCGCGCCACAAAGGGGGCGGCGGCGATGGTCAGCGGCACCACGGCCGCCGCGGTGCCAATGGACGAACCCGTGATGAAGCGGGTGAGCGGAATGATGGCCACCAGCAGGATGATGAAGGGCGTGGACCGCACTGCGTTCACCAGCCAGCCCACGAACTTGTTGACGGGGCCGTTTTGCAGCACGCCCCCATGGTCGGTGAGGCGCAGGAACACGCCCAGCGGCACACCGATGAGGCCGCCCACGATGCCGGAGATGCCCACCATGATGAGCGTCTCCCACAACGAGGAGGCAAAGAGATCCAGCATGGCCGGAGTGAAATGGTCGAACATGGCTTGCGGCTCCCTCAGATTTCAATGGTGATTTCTTGCACGTCCACACCTCCTGCGCGCAGGTGCTCCACCGCGCCGCGCAGGCGCGCGGGTTCGCCGCTGGCGTACACGGCCAGCGAGCCAAAGGTCTCGTCCTGGATCTCGTCCACCTGGCCGTGCAGGATGCTCATGTCCACACCAAACTCGCGGATGAGCTGCGACAGGATGGGCTGGTAGGCGCTGTCGCCCGAGTAAGACAGCTGCAGCAGCCGCCCGGCGTGACCGGGCGCCGCGGCGGCGAGCTGGCGGGTGAGCTTGCGCACATGGTCGAGCACGCTCGCGGGCAGTTCCTGGGGGAGGATTTCGTCGATCAGGCTCTTGGTGATGGCTTGCTGCGGGCGGGTGAACACCTCCAGCACCCGGCCCTGCTCCACGATGCGTCCGGCCTCGATCACGGCCACGCGGTCGGCCACCTGCTTGATGACCTGCATCTGGTGGGTGATGAGCACCACCGTCAGGCCCAGCTCGCGGTTCACCTGACGCAGCAGGTCGAGGATGGAGCGGGTCGTTTCCGGATCCAGCGCCGAGGTCGCTTCGTCGGAGAGCAGCACCTTGGGCCGGCTGGCCAGCGCACGCGCAATGCCCACACGCTGCTTTTGCCCGCCGCTGATCTGGGCGGGGTAGCGGTCGGCCAGATGGGCCAGGCCCACCAGTTCAAGCAGCGGGTTCACGCGTTCGCGGATTTCGGCCTTGCCCATGCCCGCCAGCTCCAGCGGCAGCGCGGCGTTGTCAAACACCGTGCGCGACGACAGCAGGTTGAAGTGCTGAAACACCATGCCGATTTCGCGGCGGGCCTCGCGCAGCTGCGCCTCACTGAGCTGCGTGAGGTCGCGCCCGCCCACGATCACCTGCCCCGTGGTGGGCCGATTGAGCAGGTTGATGACCCGCACCAGCGAACTCTTGCCCGCCCCGCTCTTGCCGATGATGCCGAACACTTCGCCCGGCTGGATGTGAAGGTCGATGCCGCGCAGGGCTTCGACGGGGCCTTGTGGGCCCGGATAGGTTTGGGTGATACCCCGTAAATCGATCATGGAAAGCAGTGCGCGGCAGCGGCCCCCTGGTGGCTGCTGCCGCGCGGTTCGGAGAAAAAGGAGGGGCGACTGTATCGGCTAATCGTAAGTTCACAAACGATTGAAAAATCGATTGGTTAGATCACCTGGTTATGAAGAGGATGCGGCTCGCAATTGACTGCGCTGCTCTGCAGCCCCGCGTAGTTCACGGGGCTTGGCAAAGGTTCGCGCGTCAGCCCACTCCACGTGCATGAACAGTTTGGATACTTATTGGTTGCTACCACAGCAAGGGTGTGATGGCCTAGCGATTCATTGCCAGGGAAAACACGGACTGGATAGTACATTTTTCAATCCTAAGATTACAAAACTTAATGCATGACACATTGGTGGTATGGCGTCACGCCCGTGGCATGCAATTCGGACGCTTTCACAAGAATGCGCCCGCACGAGGGTGCATGGATTCCTGACGGAGGACGACGATGGACTTGAAGGTTTCACCCACCACCCCCCGCACTGCACCCAGGAGCTTCATGGCACTGCGCGCTCTTTGCCTCATGGCATGCGCCGCCTTGGCCCAGATGGCGAGCGCAGCGGAGATTCGGGTAGGCCATGCGCTGTCGCATGACTCGCACGTCGGGCACGCGCTCGTCAAAGCCGCAGAACGGATCTCCGCCGACTCAGGCGGGCGCCTGGTGCTCAAGCAGATTGGCAATGGCGCGGCGGGCAACGACCAGAAGCTCATGCAAGACGCCATTGACGGGAACATCGAGATCTTCATCAGTTCCACGTCGACGATCGTGCCGGTCTACAAGCCACTGGCGATTCTGGATACGCCTTTCCTGTTTGCGCACCGCGAAGAGGCGCATGCGCTCCTAGACGGGAAGATCGGCAAAGACCTGCTGGCCGGCGTATCCGCAGGCGGGCTGGTGGGGCTGTCGTTCTGGGAGTTGGGTTTCCGCAATCTCACCAACAACGTGCGCCCTGTGACGCACTTGTCGGACCTGAAGGGCATCAAGCTGCGCACCATGCCGACCGAGCTTGCGATCAATACGTTCAAGCGGCTGGGCGCGGATGCCCAGCCCCTGCCGTTTCCCCAGCTTCGACCCGCACTGGAATCCGGTGCCTTCGATGGCCAGGAAAATCCCCTGCCCACCATCGTCTCCGCCAATCTCCACCAGGTGCAGAAGTACCTGACCATCTCCAAGCACCTGTATGGCATCTATGGGGTGATGGCCTCCAAGAAATGGTGGGACACACTGAGCAAGGCAGACCGCACCATCATCGGCAACGCGCTGGCAGAGGCTCGCCTGTTCCAGCGAGCCGAGTCGCAACGGGCTACAGACGAAGCGCTGAAGATCATCAAGGACGCGGGCGTGAAGGTTTCGGAACTGGAGATCGGCGAGCGGCTGCTAATCGAACGGCGCCTGGAACGGGTGGTGGCGCCTATCGCCCAGGAGGCAGGCTTCAACCTGTGGGTCAGCATGGCGGACGAGCTGGGCCGCATCCGGTCCAAGAGCAAGTAAGCCCCTCAGCTGCCCGCTCGGGCTGCACGTGCGGCTGGCAACGCACCATCCACGGCGCTGGTTGGTGCTTGCGCTACAAAGCTATGAAAAATATAGCTTTTGGCGCTTTATCCATGGGCGCTACCAGGCATTTTCATCAACATCTTCGCAGCCCGCCATTTACGCAACTGGCCCGCCCTGGCTTCCACGGGGCATTTTTTCGACTCATTATTTCTATATTTCTACTTTTGTTGTATTATTGAATCATGCAAGAAATCGACGTCATCCGATCCCTCGCCGCCCTGGCCCAGGAAGTGCGCCTGCGGGTGTTCCGCGCACTGGTGGTGGCAGGCCAGGAGGGACTCACGCCTGGCGGCCTGTCCGAGCAGTTGGGCATTGCGCCCAACACGCT
>NZ_JALEGG010000139.1 GCF_022763525.1 Acidovorax sp. | reverse complement strand
ATGGGGTCGGACGGGATGAGCACGCCATCGGGGATGGGGCCCGAGCCCGTGAGGCCGCTCTTGAGCACGGTTTGCAGCAGCACCCGGCCGTCCTTGCCGCGCAGGTAGCTTGCGGTCTGCGCTGGTGTCCAGCCCGCCACGAGCGCCGCCGCTGCCGCCGCGTCGGGCGCCAGGCCGTCGGCCACGGCCAGAGCCGCCAGCAAGGCGCCTGCCTGGGCGGCGTACCTGCTGGCCGGGTTGAGCGTGGGAATGGTCCCTGCGGGAAGATTGGTGGCCAGCGAAATGCCGGCACTGATGGGCAGCGCCTTGTGGAACAGGCCCGCAGCTGCCGGCGCGGTGAGCAGTGCCAGCACGTTGGTGGCGCCTGCGGACTGCCCCATCAGCGTGACGTTGGCCCGATCGCCGCCGAAGCGCCCGATGTTGTCCCGGATGAAGCGCAGCGCCTGAAGGTTGTCCAACAGCGCATAGTTGCCGCTGTAAGCTTGGCTGCCCGCATGCAGGGCCGGCAGCTGGAAGAAACCCAGCACGTCGAGCCGGTAGTTGGCGGTGACCACCACAGCGTTGGCCCGGCGCGCCAGCGCCGCGCCGTCGTACACCGGGTCGGCCGTGTAGCCCGAGATGCCGCTGCCGCCATGCAGGAACAGCAGCACGGGCAGGTTGTCTTGGGCGCTGGCCGGGCGCCAGATGTTCAGGGTCAGGCAATCTTCGCTGCCGACCGGGGTGCTCAGCGTCTTCCCGATGGTGTCGTCAAAGCGGTTGTTGGCGCCGGGGCCGTACAGCCGCCCCATCTGCAGGCAGGCATTGCCGAAGCGCGTGGCATCGCGCTCGCCCGTCCAGGCGGCGGGTTCGGCGGGCGGCTGCCAGCGCAGCTCCCCCACCGGCGCCTTGGCAAAGGGCACGCCCTTCCAGGCATAGGTGCCGGTGGTGGCGCTGTCGTCCGTCCCGCGCACCACGCCGTAGCGGGTTTCGCGCACCTGAGGCGGTGCGCTGTCCGAACCGCCGCAAGCCGTACCCATCACCGCGGCCAGCACGGCGGCGCCGAGGCGCAAGCGACTCTGAAAATCAGCCATGTCTTGTCTCCTTGTGGGTTTGAGAACCTGTTCAAAGTCTTTGCGGGGTCTCAGAAAGACTTTGAACAGGTTCTTTGGAATGGGTCGGACCTCAGCGAAGCGTCACACTTGCGGCAGGGCCAGACCTCGGCGACGATTGTGCGAACGCACCGCCATCGGCCCACTATCGCAACCGCGCCAAAACAGTGACTTCAGAACACCACCCTCGCGTTAACCCTGAGGACGCAGCCCGCCCATGACCCAGCGCACCAGCTCCGCCGCGTGGGTGCGCGGCATCGCCGACATGTTTGCCGCGGAGGGCCTACCCGCCGCCGAGCTGTGTTGCGAGGCCGGCATCGACCTGCCCTCGCTGCAGCAGCCACAGGCGCAATCCCGCGTCGACGTGGACCGCGTGAGCCGGCTGTGGGAAGTGGCGGCTGCACGCCACGGCCGCCCGGGCCTGGGCCTGGACCGTGATCTGGCCGCGCGCTACGGCAACGTGGACCTGGTGGGCTACGCGCTGGCGTCCGGCCCCAACCTGCTCGTGGGCTTTGAGCACCTGCAGCGACAAATGGCACTGATCTCGGATGCCACGCTGTTCGAGATGAAGCGCGACCCGCGCGGGCAAGGCTACTGGCTTGCGCTGAGCCACATCGGCGCCACCCGCCCCGTCCCACGCCAGCGCATCGAATTCGCCGTGCTGACGCTGCTCACGCTGTGCTGCTGGCTGACCCGGCGCGACCTGGCGCCCCTGGCCATGGAACTCACCACGCCGCCGCCCCCGGATGAAGAAGCGCGCTACCGCGCCGCCTTCGGCCTGCTGCCGCGCTTTGGCCAGGCCGCCAACCGCTTTTTGCTGTCCGATGCCGACCTGACCGCCCCCATCCCCACGCACAACCCCGGCTTGTGGGCGCTGCACGAGCGGCTGGTGGAGACCGAGCTGGACCAGCTGGGCCAGACGCTTGCCAGCGCCAAGGTCCGCACCGAGATCATGCGGGTGCTGCACCGGGGCGAGCCGCGCCGTGAGGACATTGCCGCACGCCTGAATCTGACCGACCGCACCTTGCAGCGGCGCCTGCATGCCGAATCCGTGAGCTACCAGCAGTTGCTGGACGACACCCGCCGCGAGCTCGCCCGCCAGTACCTGGCCGACACCCACCGCAGCTTGGCCGAGGTGGCCGACCTGCTGGGATTTGCCGATCAGAGCAACCTGTTTCGCGCCTGCAAGCGGTGGTTCGGCATGCCGCCTGGGCAGTACCGCGCGCGGGTTCAGCAGGCTGAGCCAGCGACTGCGCCCTGAAGCGCCGCAAGGCCCATGGCCCTCCAGTCCAGGGGGCATCGGGGCGTGCGAGACAATCAGCGCATGAATCAGCGCGCTGACGGCGACACCTTTTCAGACCTGGGCCTGGCCTGGAACCACGGGTTTGCGGCCCTGGGGCCGGACTTTTTCACCGAGCTGCGCCCCACACCCCTGCCTGCACCCCATTGGGTCGGCATGAGCAGCGCCGTGGCACAACTCATCGGCCTGGAGCCATCCCTGCTGCGCACCGACGAGGCCCTTCAGGCCTTCACCGGCAATACCTTGCTGCCGGGCTCCCAACCCCTGGCTACCGTGTACAGCGGACATCAGTTCGGCGTCTGGGCCGGGCAACTGGGCGATGGCCGCGCCATCCTGCTGGGCGAAACAACCCATGGCTGGGAAGTGCAACTCAAGGGGGCCGGGCGCACGCCGTACTCGCGCATGGGCGACGGGCGTGCGGTGCTGCGCTCCAGCATCCGTGAGTTTCTGTCCAGCGAAGCCATGCACGGGCTCGGCATACCTACCTCTCGTGCGCTGTGCATCACGGGCTCGCCAGCGCCGGTGCAACGCGAAACCGTGGAAACCGCATCGGTGGTCACCCGTGTGGCCCGCAGCTTCGTGCGCTTTGGTCATTTCGAGCACTTTGCAGCCCGTGATCTGGTGCCGCAGCTGCAAACCCTCGCCGACTATGTCATCGACCGGTATTACCCCGAATGCCGGGCCTCCGCGGACTTCGGCGGTAACGCCTATGCGGCCCTGCTGCAGGCCGTGAGCGAACGCACAGCCCGCTTGATGGCCCAGTGGCAGGCCGTCGGTTTTTGCCACGGTGTGATGAACACCGACAACATGAGCATCCTGGGGCTCACGATCGACTACGGTCCGTTCCAGTTTCTCGACGCCTTCGTGCCGGGCCATGTATGCAACCACAGCGACACGCAGGGCCGCTACGCCTACAACCGCCAACCCAACGTGGCCTATTGGAACCTGTTTTGTTTGGCGCAGGCGTTGCTGCCCCTGATCAAGGACCCTGAGCTGGCCAAGCAGGCCCTGGAGTCCTACAAATCCGTGTTTCCCGAAGCGTTCATGGACCGCATGCGTGCCAAGCTGGGGCTGACTGGCACCAGAGACAACGATGCAGAATTGATTGACGGGATCTTGCTGCTGCTGGCCCAGAACGGGGTGGACTACCCCATCTTCTGGCGCCGGCTTTCGTACGCCGTGGCCCGGCAGGACTTTGAGCCGGTTCGGGACCTGTTTGCCGATCGTGCAGCGTTCGACAATTGGTTGCTATCGTATTCAGAGCTGCTCGCGCTTGATATTCATGCGCCAGCGGCCGATTTGATGCTCAAAACCAACCCGAAGTTCGTGCTGCGCAACCACCTGGGCGAACAGGCGATCCGCGCCGCGAAACTTGGCGACTTCAGCGAAGTCCAAACCCTGCAGCGGCTGCTGGAACACCCGTTTGACGAACACCCGGGCCACGACGCCTACGCAGCCTTCCCGCCCGACTGGGCCTCCTCCATCGAGATCAGCTGTTCATCATGACCTTTCCCGTAGAGAAATCCGATGCCGAATGGCAAGCCGTGCTGCGTGAGAAGGGCGCAGAACCCGTGGCGTTCCAGGTCACGCGCCATGCTGCCACAGAGCGCCCCTTTACCGGCAAATACGAAGCCCACTGGGCGGATGGCAGCTACCACTGCGTCTGCTGTGGCGCCAAATTGTTCGATTCCGTGACTAAATTCGACGCTGGCTGTGGCTGGCCTAGCTTTTCCGAAGCTATCCCGGGCGCCATCACCGAGGTGGTGGACCGCAGCCACGGCATGGTCCGCACGGAGACGGTGTGTGCACAATGCGGGGCGCACCTGGGCCATGTCTTTGAAGACGGCCCCGCCCCCACGGGCTTGCGCTACTGCATGAACTCGGCGTCGCTGGATTTCGAATCCGGCCCGACCGAGCCCTGAGACCGATTCCTGACTCCATGAAAATTCTGATCGACTTCTTCCCCATCCTGCTGTTCTTTGGGGCCTACAAGCTGTATGGCATCTATGTCGGAACGGCAGTGCTCATGGGCGCCACCGTCGCACAGATGGCCCTGATCTACGCCATCGATCGAAGGCTGCAGACCATGCACAAGGTAACCCTGGTGCTGATCCTGCTCTTCGGCACCCTCACGCTGCTGCTGCAAGATGACCGCTTCATCAAGTGGAAGCCCACCGTGCTGTACGGCGCCATGTCCCTCGCATTAGCGGTGGCGGTGTGGGCCATGAAGAAGAACTTCCTCAAGATGCTGCTGGGCAGCCAACTGGCACTTCCGGAAGCCGTGTGGCACCGCCTGAACGTCGCCTGGATCATCTATTGCGCATTCATGTCGCTGATCAATGCCTACGTCGTGGTGAACTTCAGTACCGAAGCCTGGGTCGACTTCAAACTTTGGGGCTATGCATTTCCGCTCGTGTTCCTCGTCGCGCAGGGCATTTATGTAGCGCCGCACATCAAGAGCAGCGAAAGCGACGAAACGGCAGCTTGAGGGACCTATATCATGAGCACGATTGCCCGACAAATGCATGAGGTTCTCGCAAACCGGCTGGAACCCATTGCGCTGGAAGTACTGGACGAAAGCGCTGCCCATGCCGGCCATGCGGGGGCCAACGGCACGGGCTTCGGCACGCACTTCCGCGTCCGGATTTCGTCACCTTTGTTTACAGGCAAGCCTCGCGTTGCCCAACATCGCCTTGTGTATGATGCGCTGCAAGAATTTATGGACCGAGGCGTTCACGCGCTGGCCATTGAAGTTCTCTGAGCCGGCCCCGTCTCTTTGGCGTGTTGCCGGAACTCAGCTGGCACAAATCAGCCTAAAACAACCTCTCATCTTTTTGGATTCCGCATGAAGAAACAGCTCCTGTCCGGCCTCGTGGCCGCTGCCGTGCTGGGCACGTTGGCCCTGCCCGCTTCCGCCCAGAACGTCGCCATCGTCAACGGCAAGGCCGTGCCGAAAGAGCGCGTCGAGGCGCTCAAGCAGCAGGTGGAACGCTCCGGCCGCCCCGTGACGCCGGACCTCGAAGGCCAGATCAAGGAAGAAGTGATCGCGCGCGAGATCTTCATGCAGGAAGCCCAGAAGCGCGGCCTCGAAGGCTCTGCGGATTACAAGGCCCAGATGGAGTTGGCCCGCCAGACCATCCTGATCCGCGAATTGTTCGCCGACTACCAAAAGAACAACCCCGTGACGGATGCCGAGATCAAGGCTGAGTACGACAAGTTTGTGGCGGCCAACAGTGGCAAGGAATACAAGGCGAGCCACATCCTGGTCGAAAAGGAATCTGAAGCCAAGGCCATCATTGCCTCCATCAAAAAAGGCGCCAAGTTCGAGGACATCGCCAAGAAGCAGTCCAAGGATCCAGGCTCCGGTGCCAAGGGCGGTGATCTGGACTGGGCCAATCCTTCCAGCTACGTGAGCGAGTTCACCGAGGCGCTGGTCAAGCTCGAAAAGGGCAAGATGACCGACACCCCCGTGAAGAGCCAATTTGGCTGGCACGTGATCCGTCTGGACGACGTCCGCCAGGCCGAGCTACCCAAGCTGGAAGAGGTCAAGCCCCAGGTGGCACAGCAGCTGCAGCAACAAAAGCTGGCCAAGTTCCAGGAAGAGCTGCGCACCAAGGCCAAGGTCGAATAACGACTGTGGAGATTGCAGAAAGCGCCTTCCATGGGCGCTCTGCATCGGTGAAAACGCGGCCCAGGCCGCGTTTTTTTCTGTCTGCTCACCGACGGTCGACGGCTCCGATCAGGGGTAACCGCAGTGCCAGAGCCCCCAGCCGCCGGTTCGTTCAAGTACGCATCCAGACCACGCCAGCCAAAATCGCCAGCATCACCGGCTGATGCAGCATGTAGTAGCTCAGGCTCCACCGCCCGAGACCCGCCAGCAGAGCCCCTCCCGCAGGCAACTGCCATTGCAAAAGGCTGGGACGATGCGCCAGTAACCATTGCCCGCTGGCCAGCCCCCACCACATGACGCCCAACCAGGGGAATACGGGAACATAGTCCTCGGTGTAGGGCTTGCGTGCGACCAGGCCCAGCCAGTTCAAGGCCCGGCTGTTGAACCAAGGGGCCAGCTCGGCCAGCGCACCGGCACCGGATAACAAATAGTGCGCCAGAGGGGGCAACAACACGGCAACCAGTCCCGCCAGCCAGAGCCAACGGCCCCAGCCCGCCGTACACCGTGCAATGACGAGCATGACCGCCATGCCATGCAGCACGCCGAAGTAAATGAAGCTCCGCGGGAACATGATTGCAGAGCCCAGCGTGACCAGCAAGGCGCACAAAGCAATCTGCCCCCACCGCCGGCCAAACCGCGGCCAGCCCTGCCCTTGGTGCAACGCGATAGCCTGCCCCAGCCCGGCGCAAAAAAGAAAAAGGCTGACGATGCCGGTGCGCTGCAGAGTCCAGAACGGATCGGTACGAAAGTCCTGCGGCCAAAACCCCAAATGGCTCAGGTCAAAGCAAAAGTGAAAGACCGTCATCCACACCATGGCAAGACCCCGCAAGGCATCTACCACGTCATAACGGCGCGAGATGGGGGCTGTGGTGGTGGCAAAAGAAGGCATCGCACGGATCATGGCTTTGCGCTGAGATGGCATGGGCGACGGTGGCAAGAGTCTGTAGCGACAGGGACCAATGTATCCCGCCGAATTCGACGGAATCTACCGCAACCATTGCATACGGGCACTCTACGGGCTTACGCACCAGCCGCGGCGGAAATGAAAAAGGCCCTGCAGCAGATGCTGCAGGGCCTTCAAACATTGGTCGGAGCGGCGGGATTCGAACTCGCGACCCTCTGCTCCCAAAGCAGATGCGCTACCAGGCTGCGCTACGCTCCGACAGCTCGTATTCTAACCCGGCAAATTGCTTGTTTTAGTCAAATGGCGTGCTTTTTGTGATTTTTTGAAAAGCAATCCACAAGGGGGCCTATGGGAATCAGCCATGCCGTTCGCTTCGGGCAGCGAATCCAAGAACGACGAGAAAACACTTGATGAGCTCACTGCCCACGGCAGCTCGCCCACAAAAATGGGAATCAGCGGTTGCCCGAGGGGCCTGGGCCCCGGCCTGCGAGATGGCGGAAGGTGATGCGACCCTTCGTCAAGTCATAGGGGGACATTTCAAGCGACACCTTGTCGCCCGCAAGGATACGGATGTGGTGCTTGCGCATCTTGCCGCCGGTATAGGCAATCAGTTGGTGTCCGTTGTCCAGCGTCACGCGAAAACGCGAATCGGGCAAGACTTCCGTCACGGAGCCTTGCATTTCAATGAGTTCTTCTTTGGCCATGTTCTATCTTCTCAATACAAATATTCTGTGATCGGCGCCTGATACTGTGGCATTCCCACGGCAGCTACGGCGCGGCGTGCTTGACGCGTGGTGCATTGGCGGGGCGTGGGAATCGCTGCACCAGGGCGCAGATCAGGCAGAGGGCCGCGGAGACGGCTTCAATGGACAGGCAAAGCGCTGTGCAAAGCCTGTCAATTGTACCGCGATGCGGGGCCGCGCACTCAAGGCGCCTCTGCGGTGGCGTGGTGCGTGCGCCTGGGGCGTGCTGAACCGGGTTTTGGCGCCTCCTCATCCCGGCCCTGTACGACCACCGCCAGCGTGCGCACCAGATCGGTCTGGGTGATGACGCCACACAGCCTGGACTCGTTGTCGACGATCGGAATATGGTGATGGCCACCATGGGAGAACAAGGGTACGAGATCCATCGCATGCTGCCCAATGTGAGCCACCTGGACGGGATGGGACATGATTTCATGCACTGCAGCAGGCTGGCCGCTGCGACCCATGACCAGTGCGCGCAAGCGTTGACCCAAGCCTTCGTGGACATCCAGGTTGGCCAGGCGCATGAAATCCGCCACCGTCACGATTCCTACCACCAGCTGCTGCCCGTCGACCACCGGCAGGGCTTTGATCTGGGCGCTGCGCATCAGTGCCCAGGCATCCTTGAGCGAGGCGCCAGGGCCGACCGCCAATGGCGGGCTGGACATGATGTCCGCGCAGCGCACCTCGCCCAACGTCCGCTGGAACGCCGCCCGCCCCGCAAGATGCAACAGCCCCTCCAGATCCGCCCGGCTCACGTCCAGCACCTGGTTGTAATGGGCCAACGCCACATCGACATCCGAAGCCGTGAAGGCGCCCTGGGCCGCTGCGGCGGGGCGCCCCATGCGCTGCGGGTGGGGATACTGGCGCCCGGTGAGGCTGTTGTAGAGCATGCCCGCCGCCAGCAGCACCACCACATTGAACAAAATCGGGAATGCAGCCAGGTGCCAGCCATCGCCCGCCGTCAACACCACATACAGCGCCATCGCGCCGCCGGGCGGGTGCAGGCAGCGCAGGGGCACCATCAGCGCAATGGCAGAACCCACCGCGAGCGCACCAGCCAACGCGGGATCCGGCACCAACGCCGAACACACGGCGCCGACCAGCGCCGACAAAGTGCTGCCTCCCAGCACCGGCCAGGGCTGGGCCAGCGGGCTGGAGGGCATGCCAAACACCAGCACCGCGCTGGCCCCCAGCGACGCCACCATCCATGGCCCCGATGCCGCCGGCCCGGCCCACCATCGGCTGAGCCAGGCCGTGAGCAGCACGCCAATCACCGCGCCCACGATGAAACGCAGGCGCTCCCGCCCGTCGATGCCCAAGGGTGCGGGCCAGAAGTTGCGCGCCCAGCGCGCGAAGGGCACGAATGCGGACCGATCTTTGCCGCCCGCGACGGAAACGGAAGACACGGTGCGAGGGGATTCAGGCGGTGGCATGACGTAGCGGACAGACTGCCGCCACCCAGATCAACAAGACGGCGCAGCGACAAGCAGAACAGGGCTTGCATTTTGCATGCCTGCCCTCATCGGCGTGCGCGTGGGGGCAATGCCAAGACAGGCAGCTTGCGCCAAGAAGCTTCTGCGGTACGGGTAAGCCATAGGTATTCACCAGAAAAACCTTGCGGTAAATTGCTTTAAGCCTAAACAAAGGAGCCCACCCAATGACCACTCGCCGACTCGTCCTCAGCCGCAGCGCCGCTTTTGTAGGGGCCGCATCCTCGGGCCTGCTGCTGCCCTCCATCGTGCGGGCGCAAAGCGGCAAGGTGCGCGTCGGTTTCATGCTGCCTTACACTGGCACGTTTGCCCAGTTGGGCGTGGCCATCGAGAACGGCGTGCGCTTGGCGATCGACCAGCAGGGCGGCAAGCTTGGCGGGCGCGAGATCGAATGGTTCAAGGTGGACGACGAGTCTGAGCCCAGCAAGGGCGTGGAAAACGCCAGCAAGCTGGTGCAGCGCGACAAGGTGGATGTACTGATCGGCACGGTGCATTCCGGGGTGCAGATGGGCATCCAGAAGGTGGCGCGCGACACCGGCGTGCTCAACCTCATCCCCAACGCCGGCGTGCATGCCGCCACCCGCGCCCTGTGCGCGCCCAACGTGTTCCGCACCTCTTTCTCCAATTCGCAGCCTACGCTCGCGCTGGGCAAGGCCATGGTCGAGAAGGGCCACAAGAAGGCCGTGTGGATCACCTGGAAGTACGCGGCCGGCGACGAGGCCTTCGAGGGCTTCAAGCAAAGCTACACCGCGGCTGGCGGCACCATCGTGAAGGAACTGGGCCTGCCCTTCCCCAACGTCGAATTCCAGGCGTTGCTGACCGAGATCGCCTCGCTCAAGCCGGACGCCGTGGCCTGCTTCTTTGCCGGCGGCGGCGCGGCCAAGTTCATCCGCGACTACGCAGCCGCGGGCTTCAAGGACAAGATTCCGCTGTATGGCTCGGGCTTCCTCACCGAAGGCGTGCTGGACGCTGCCGGCCCTGCGGCCGACGGCATCATCACCACCATGCACTACAGCGACTCGCTGGACACGCCGCGCAACAAGCAGTTCCGCCTGGAATACGCCAAGGCCTTCCGCAGCCAGCCCGATGTGTACGCGGTACAGGGCTACGACACCGGCCTGCTGCTGGTGCAGGGCGCCAACGCCGTCAAGGGCGACCTGTCCGCCAAGGCTGCCGTCATCAAGGCGATGGAAAGCGCCACCATCGACAGCCCGCGCGGCAAGTGGACGATGAGCAAGTCACACAACCCCGTGCAGGACATCTACCTGCGCCGCGTGGAGAACAAGGAAAACAAGGTGATCGGCGTGGCCGCCAAGGCCTTGGCCGACAGCGGCGCCGGTTGCAGGATGGGATAACACCCCACTGAGGCGCTGCGCGCCTTCCCCCCGCTCTCGCAGCGCTGCGCGCAGCGGGCAGGGGGCGCAGCCCTCGCTGCGGGGCGGCCCTTGATCGGCTGCCTTCAATGGAGCCGCGTCAGTTACCAACTCCACGGGTACATCGCCCGCACAAAGCTCCTTTCACCAGTGGGTACCAGCCACATCGGCAGGCCGCCAACATCACCACATTCATGGACTTCGCCACCTTCCTGATCCAGTTGCTCAACAGCGTGCAATATGGCCTGCTGCTGTTCATGCTGGCGGCCGGGCTCACGCTGATCTTCGGCATCATGGGCGTGGTCAACTTGGCGCACGGCAGCTTCTACATGCTGGGGGCTTACCTCGCATATTCGCTGTCGGGGCATTTCGGCAGTCTGGCGCTGGCCATTCTGGGCGGTGCACTGCTGTCGGTGGTGTTCGGCCTAGCGCTCGAATGGCTGCTCTTCCGCCACTTCTACCACCGCGACCATTTGGACCAAGTGCTGCTGACCTTCGGCCTCATCTATATCTTCGAGGAGCTGCGCTCCATCCTGTGGGGCGACGATGTACATGGCGTACCCATCCCCCAGATGCTGGACTGGTCCATTCCGCTCACCGACACCCTCTCGTACCCGGTCTACCGCCTGTTCATTTCAGGCGTGTGCATCGTGCTGGCTGTGGCGCTGTACCTGCTGATCTCCAAGACCCGGCTGGGCATGAAGATCCGCGCTGGCGCATTCAACCGCAGCATGGCCGAATCGCTGGGCGTGAACATCAAGCTCATCCATGCCGTGGTGTTCGCGCTCGGCGTGGGCTTGGCCGCCGTCGCGGGCATGGTGGCCGCGCCGGTCTCCAGCGTCTACCCCAACATGGGCTCGTCGGTGCTCATCATGTGCTTCGTGGTGGTGGTGATCGGTGGCATCGGATCGGTGCGCGGCGCGCTCATCGCGGCGCTGCTGGTGGGGTTCGTGGACACCTTCGGCAAGGTGCTCCTTCCGTCCGTGGCCGGGATGCTGGTGTACATGCTGATGGCGGCGGTGCTGCTGTGGAAGCCGGAAGGACTTTTCAAACAATGAGCACGCCCCGCTCCAACCTCGAAGTACTGCCCAGAAGCGCGCAGCTGGTCCTCGTGCTGGGCCTCGTGGCGCTGCTGGCGTTCCCGTTCGTGGGCAGCGACTTCTACGTGCAGATGGTCACGCGCATGATGATCATGGCCATCTTCGCGATGAGCCTCGATCTGCTGCAGGGCGTGACCGGGCTGGTGTCGCTGGGCCATGCGGCCTACTTCGGCGTGGCCGGCTATGCGCTGGCCTTCCTCACGCCCGCTGACGCGCCGGTGAGCCTGTGGTGGACGCTGCCGCTAGCCGTCGCGGGTGCGGGCCTGGCGGCGCTCGTCATCGGCTTCTTCGTGGTGCGCACGCACGGTATCTACTTCATCATGGTCACCATGGCGTTCGCGCAGATGGTGTTCTACCTGTTCTTCGACAACAAGGCGCTGGGCGGCTCGGACGGCCTGTACATCAACTTCCGCCCCGATGCCTCCGTCTTCGGCTGGCTGCCGTTCGACCTGGAGGGGCGCAGGACCTTCTACTACTTCACGCTCGCGCTGGTGGTCATCGTGTATGCGCTGCTGCGCAGGCTGCTATGGAGCCCGCTGGGCCGGGCGCTGGCGGGCATCCGCATCAACGAACACCGCATGCGCGCCATGGGTTTCGGCACGCAGGGCTACAAGCTCACCGCCTTTATGCTGGCGGGCGCGCTGGCGGGGCTGGCCGGTTACCTGTGGGGTGCGCAGACCGGCTATGTGAACCCCGAGCTCATGGGCTTTCACATGAGCGCACACGCGATCATGATGGTCATCCTGGGCGGCATGGGCAACTTTGCAGGCGCCATCGTGGGCGCGTTCGCTTTCGAATATCTGCTGCATGTGTTCAAGGACATCACCAAGCATTGGCAATTGCTGATGGGCGGGTTCATCGTGCTGGTGGTGGTGGCCGCGCCGCGCGGGCTGCTGGGCATGCTGGGGCAGCGCCGGACTGGCAAAGCGCAGGAGGACTCTCACCATGGCTGACGCCCTCCTCTCTGCCCGCCAGCTCACCAAGCGCTTCGGCGGTCTGGCCGCCGTCAATGGCGTTTCTGTGGACCTCTGGCGCGGCCAGATCCATGCCGTGATCGGCCCCAACGGCGCGGGCAAATCCACCCTGACCAACCTGCTCTCGGGCGACCTGCCGCCCACCTCGGGCACCGTGCTGCTGGGCGGCACCGACGTGACAGGCTGGGCTCCTGAGCGCATCTCGCGCCAGGGCCTGGGCCGCAGCTACCAGAAGACCAACATCTTTCTGCCACTCACAGTGCACGAAAACGTGCGCCTGGCCGCGCAGTCGCGCGACCCGCAGCAGCCCTGGAACCCCCTGCGCTGGTGGCAGGACACGCGCACAGCCACTATCAAAAACAGAGCTATCAACGCCCGCCTGGAAAGCGCCATCGAGCTTTCTGGCCTGCAAAACCGCCGCTCGGCCATTGCCGGAGCCATGAGCCACGGGGAGCAGCGCCAGCTCGAGATCGCCATGACCCTGGCCACCGAACCCCAGGTGCTGCTGCTCGACGAACCCCTGGCCGGCATGGGCGTGGCGGAGGCCGAGCGCATGGTCGAGCTGCTGCAGCGCCTGAAGCCCGCGCACGCCATCATGCTGGTGGAGCACGACATGGACGCGGTGTTCGCGCTGGCCGACCGGCTCACGGTGATGGTCAACGGCGAAGTCATCGCCCACGGCACCCCCGCCGAGGTGCGCGCCGACACCGGCGTGCAAGCCGCCTATCTGGGCGAGGACCACTGAGGTCACTGAGATGAGTAACGCCCCCTGGATCGATGCCCGCGGCATCCACACCTTCTACGGCCCAAGCCACATCCTGCACGGCGTGGACTTCCGTGTGGGCCGCGGCGAAACCATCGGCCTCATGGGCCGCAACGGCATGGGCAAGAGCACGCTGCTTAAGTCGCTGATGGGCCTCGTCCCGCCGCGCTCGGGCAGCGTGACCGTGGCCGGGCGCGACATGACCGGGCGCCCACCCTACGAGGTGGCACGCCTGGGTATCGCCTACGTGCCCGAAGGGCGCGGCATCTTCGGCAACCTGAGCGTGGTCGAGAACCTGCAGATGGCCGCCCGGGCCGGCACGCGCGGCCAGCGCGACTGGACTTACGAGCGCGTGCTGGAGACCTTCCCGCGCCTGAAGGAGCGCCTCTCCCACGGCGGCCAGCAGCTCAGCGGTGGCGAGCAGCAGATGCTGACCATCGGCCGCGCACTCATGACCAACCCCGACGTGCTCATCCTCGACGAAGCCACCGAAGGCCTGGCACCGCTGATCGCGCGCGAGATCTGGCGCATCTGCAGCCTCATCAAGGACAGCGGCATCAGCAGCGTGATCGTGGACAAGAACTGGAGACACGTCACGCAGATCACCGACCGCAACGTGATCCTGGTCAAGGGCCAGGTGGTGTTTGAGGGCAGTTCGGACGCGCTGCACGCGCAGCCAGCACTGCTGGAGCAGTACCTGGGCGTTTGACCGCCGCGGCTTGCCCCGATGGGGGAGCGCTTCGCATTGCCTCTTGAGCCAGCATCCCACAAGGTTCAGCCTGAACAGATATTCAAGCGCTCACATCCCCAACCCGTAGCTGCGCCAGCGCGCCCGTAGAATGACCCGCTCCCTCCCACCAAGGAAGCCCATCCCGTGTCTGACCGCCTCGCCGTTCTTCCGCAGTATCTTCTTCCCAAGCAGGCGCTGACGTCTCTTGCAGGCAAGTTCGCATCGGCCCAGCTCGGCGGCCTGACCACGGCGGCCATCCGCCGTTTTGTCGCGCGCTACCACGTGAACATGGCCGAGGCCGCCAACCCCGACATCGGCAGCTACGCCACGTTTAACGACTTCTTCACGCGGGCGCTGAAGGACGGTGCCCGCCCGCTGGCCGATGCCGACCTGATCTGCCCGGTGGATGGCGCCATCAGCCAGTTCGGCCCCATCGCGAAGGACCAAGTGTTCCAGGCCAAGGGGCACTCCTACTCCACCACGGCGCTGGTCGGCGGCGACGCATCCTTGGGCGCGCGTTTCGAGAACGGCCATTTCGCCACGCTGTACCTGAGCCCGCGCGACTACCACCGCATCCACATGCCTTGCGCGGGCGATCTCACGCGCATGGTGCATGTGCCAGGCGACCTGTTTTCGGTGAACCCCACCACGGCACGCGGCGTGCCCGGGCTGTTTGCGCGCAACGAGCGCGTGGTGTGCTTTTTTGAATCGGCCCAGGGCCCGTTTGTGCTGGTGCTGGTGGGCGCCACCATCGTGGGCAGCATGGCCACCGTGTGGCACGGCCAGGTGAACCCGCCGCGCCCCGGCACGCTGCGCCAGTGGGACTACGCACCAGGCCAGGTCAGCCTGCAAAAGGGCGAAGAGATGGGGCGCTTTCTGCTGGGCTCCACTGTGGTGATGCTGTTCCCAAAGGGGCCGCTGCAGTTCAACCCCCAGTGGGCGCCCGCACGGCCCATTCAGCTGGGTGAGGCGATGGCACAGCGGGCGGCTGGCTGACGGGAGAGCTGGCTACCGGGTTGCCCGGCCGCAGTGCGCGGGCCTTACTCGGGCACCCGGCTCAGCTGAAACGCACTGGGCTCCAGCCAGAGTGTGTCAGGGTGCACGGGGACATCGCGCCCCACCAGGTGCACCAACAGGCCACCGCGCCGCACCACCACATGGCTCACCGTTTCACGGCTGCCCCCCAGTTGGACGACGGCACCAGGCTTGAACAAGGGCATGTAGTAATAAGCCGCAGTTTCCATAAGGATGCGGCTCCTTCCGCACAGGTGGCCGCGTGGCACACCGCGCAGCCCGCACAAAACTGAGGCTGCTCACCCCATCCTAGCACCGATCCCTGACCCTACCGCGCTGTCGGAAGGTAAAGCCAGAGACAGATCAGCCCGGGGTTTGCGCCCGCGCAAACCCGAGCGCCGCCTTCAGCAACCGCTCCAGGTGCGGTTGCACCCCGGCCGCCACCTCGGGCAGGTAGTCAAAAGGCATAACCTCCTGCATGTAGCTGCACTGCGTCATCTCCAGCTGCACCGCGTGGATGTTCTGTGCGGGCTGGCCGTAGTGGCGCGTGATGTGACCGCCCTTGAAGCGGCCATTGAGCACACCGGTGTAGCCCGGCGCCGACTGCGCAATGGCCAGCAGCACCTGCGCCAGCGCCGGGTCACAGCTGGCGCCATCGGCCGTGCCCAGGTTCAGGTCGGGCAGCTTGCCCTCAAAAAAGCGCGGCAGCACCGAGCGGATGGAGTGTGCGTCCCACAGCACCGCCACGCCATGCTGCGCGCGGATGCGGTCCAGCTCGGTGCGAAGTTGCGCGTGGTACGGCGCCCAGACTGCCTCGCGGCGGGCGGCCACCTCGGCTTCATCGGGCACGTCGCCCTGCGCGTAGATGGGCGTGTCGTCAAAGGTGTCCACAGGGCACAGGCCGGTGACGCTCTGGCCGGGGTACAGGCTCGCGCCATCGGGCGGGCGGTTCAGGTCCACCACATAGCGCGAATGCGTGGCCACGAGGATGGAGGCCCCCATGTCTTTCGCAAACGCATAGAGGCGCTCCATGTGCCAGTCGGTGTCGGGCACCTGGCGGGCTTCGTCGGTAAAGCGCGCAGCAAGCTGCGGCGGCACATAGGTGCCTGCATGGGGCATGGAGATCAGCAGTGGCTGCGTGCCCCGGTGAAAGGTGAAGGGCGGGGGTGTGGTGGTCATGGATGGCACCGTGGATGGAATCAAAGAACAGGGGGAAGTCAACCGGCCGAAATGGTGGTGGAGCGCGCCGCCACAAAAGCCTGCGCAGCCGTGTCGTGCAATGCATGACGCCCCTGCGCCACCCGCAACACGCCCGCGACCCACAGGCTGTCGATGGCCGAGGTACGGTGGCTGCCGAACACATGGGACGACAGCATGCTGGGCGCAGGCAGGCCCGCCAGTGCCACCTGCTGCGCATCCAGCGCCACCATGTCGGCCTGCTGGCCGACCGCCAGGCCTGCAGGGCCCGCCATGCCGCCGGGTGAGCGGCCAGACGCCTGCGCCCCGCCCTGCACTGCCTGCAAGGTCATGGCCGTGGCCACCTCGGCCTGGGTGCTGCTGGCCAGCACATTGCGCTGGCGGAGTGACAGGCGTTGGCCGTATTCGAGCATCAGCAGCTCCTCGGCGGCATTCACGCAGGCGTGGCTGTCGGAGCCCACACCCCAGCGGCCGCCGTGCTGCAGCCACAGCCGCATGTCGAAGAGGCCGTCGCCCAGGTTCGCCTCGGTGGTGGGGCAGATACCGGCCACAGCCCCCGTGCGCGCGGCGTCGGCGTATTCCTGCGGCGTCATGTGCGTGGCATGCACCAGGCACCAGCGTTCATCCACGGGGGCATGTTCCAGCAGCCACTGCACGGGGCGTTGGCCGCTCCAGGCGATGCAGTCCTGAACCTCCTGCGTCTGCTCGGCAATGTGGATGTGGATGGGGGCCCGGGGGTTCAGCGCCGTGAGGCCCTGTACGGCGGCGGCCAGGCTGTCGGGTGGCACGGCGCGCAGCGAATGCGGGGCCAGGCCCAGAATGCCGCCCAGCGCCCTTGTAGCGGGCGCAAGGCGCTCCAATAAGGAGAGCATGTTGTCGGTGCTGCGGACAAAGCGGGCCTGGGCGGCACGCGGCGGCTTGGCGCCAAAGCCGCTGGTCTGGTACAGCACCGGCAGCAGCGTGATGCCGATGCCCGCGCTCTTCGCCGCACGCAGCAGCGCCAACGACAGTGTGGCGTCATCGGCATAGGGGCGGCCGTCCTGGTCGTGGTGCACATAGTGGAACTCGCACACGCTGGTGTAGCCCGCCTCCAGCATCTCCACATACAGCCAGGTGGCAATGGCCTCCAGCGATTCGGGCGTGATGCGCGCGGCAAAGCGGTACATCAGGTTGCGCCAGCTCCAGAAGCTGTCCTGGCTCTCGCCCCGGTATTCCGTGAGGCCCGCAAACGCGCGCTGGAAGGCGTGCGAATGCAGGTTGGGCATGCCGGGCAGCAGCGGGCCGGTGGCCACTGCGGCGCCGTTGGGCTGCGCATTGGGCGTGATGGTGGTAATGCGCCCTGCCCCATCCCACGCGACGAGCACATCGCGCTCCCAGCCGGTGGGCAGCAAGGCATCGGCAGCGAAAAGTTGGCGTTGAAGCGGCTCGCTCATGGCATGACTCCATGGATGCGCCCCTGCCGCACGATGGTGCCGGCGGGCTTGTGGCCAAACCAGTAGGCCAGCTCGGCCGCCTCGCCCACAGGCCACAGCACGAAGTTGGCGGGCCGTCCCGACGCGATCAGGCCATGTGTGCCCTGCAGGCCCAGAGCACGCGCGGCGTGGGTGGTGATGCCCGCCAGCGCCTCAGGCACCGTCAGGCGGAACAGCGTGCAGGCCATGTTGGCCATGAGCAGCAGGCTGAGCGCGGGCGAGGTGCCCGGGTTGTGGTCGGTGGAGACGGCCATGGGCACGCCCGCCTCGCGCAGCTGTGCGATGGGCGGCAGGTGCGTGTCGCGCAGCGTGTAGTAGGCGCCCGGCAGCAGCACGGCCACGGTGCCTGCGGCTTTCATGGCAGCGATGCCGTCGGCCGACAGGTGCTCGATGTGGTCGCACGACAGTGCGCCATAGCGCGCGGCCAGCGCCGATCCGCCCATGTCCGACAGCTGCTCGGCATGCAGCTTGACGGGGATGCCGAGCTTTTGCGCAGCCTGGAAGACCTGCTCCGTCTCAGCCAGCGTGAAGGCGATGCGTTCGCAGAACACATCCACCGCATCCACCAGGCCCTCGGCAGCCAGCACGGGCAGCATCTCGTTGCAGACCAGATCGACATAGGCTTGGCTGCGGCCTGCGTACTCGGGCGGCAGCGCGTGCGCGCCCAAAAAGGTGGTGCGCACCGTCACGCCAAACGCCTCGCCCAGACGGCGGGCCGCGCGCAGCTGTTTGCGCTCATGTTCCAGCGCCAGGCCGTAGCCCGATTTGATCTCGATGGCACATACGCCCTCGGCCAGCAGGGCCTGCAGGCGCGGCACGGCCCGGGCAAAAAGCTCGTCTTCCGACGCCGCACGCGTGGCCTTGACCGACGACACAATGCCCCCGCCCGCCTTGGCCACTTCTTCGTACGTGGCACCGGCCAGGCGCATGGCGAACTCGTTGGCACGCTGGCCGCCATAGACCAGGTGCGTGTGGCAATCCACCAAGCCGGGCGTGACCAGCGCGCCCTGCGCATCGTGGCGCGGCAATGCCTGGTAGGCGGCAGGCAACTGCGCCTCGGGCCCCACCCAGGCCATCTGGCCTTGCTGCACCACCACGCAGGCCGATTGGCCCTCAGGCACTGCCACGTCGGCCGCCCACAGGCCGGGCGCGGGTTTCAGGTTGTGCCACACGCCATCGGCGTTCTGGCTGGCGGCCGCCCCGTTCGGGTGGCCGTGGTTGTCCATGTGTTGCATCTGCCTGCCCACCCGTGGGCTCCGTGTTGAATGCTATACAAATAATAGCTACCAGCGCTTATCCATCAGGCGGTGGCGGCCATTTTTATTCAAATTTTGGGAGCTGCACCGCGCTGCAAGGCGATCCAGACCAGTGCGGGCGCATCGGCGTCGGCCCCTGCATGCAACGGCTCCAGTTGGCCCGGCCTTGCACCGCCCTCGCCCGCCCACCAAAAGCCCTGCCCTGTAGCCAGCGCACGCGGCCCGGCGCCCGGCGCCACCCACTGCCAATCGCCCTGCAGCACCAGGCACAGGCCTGCGGGCGTGTCGCCGGGCGACTGCGCCTCGCTCACCACCCGCAGAGGCCCATGCCACAGGCCCCGCCGCAACATGAGGTTGAAGTCCTTGGAGGTGCCGCCCAGCATCGCACCGTCCACCGCATCGTCGCCGGAAAACGCAAACGGCTGCCAGCGCGGCTCCAGCCGGTGCTCCCAGCCAGGGCTGCGCAGGTGCAGGCCGTCGCCAGACAGCAGCATGATCTGCCGGTCGATGGCCGGGAAGACGGAGAACGGCCCGGGCCGGTCCACCGTGGCCAGGCTCACGCGCCACTCAAAGCTATTCATGTTTGCGCCCCGGGGCCAGCAGGCCAGCTCCTGCGTGCTGCCACCGCCGTTTTTCCAGGGCATGCTGGGGGTGGTGGCCAGGTCAAAAAAGTGCATTGCCATCGTTGTTGCCGTGTTCATCAATCAGGATGTTGCGGTGGTCGGCTCTGCGCCGGTGACCAGCAGCGGAAACAGCGGATGGTCCATCTCCGCGCCAGCGGGCAACTCGTCCGCCAGACCCGGAAACTCGGGCGAAGTCTTCCACGGCCGGGGTGCATGGCGCGTATCGTCGCCGAGGAACCGCACCGAGAACACGCGGCGGCGGTTGGGGCCCTCCACCCCACCGGCGGCATGCAGCGTGAGCATGTGAAAACACACCACGTCGCCGGGCTCGATCTCCCAGCCCACGATGGGGAATGCAGCACGGTCGGCCTCAACGTTGGGCAGGTCCTGCAGGCTGCCTTCGGGGAACCACTTCGCCTGGTTGTCCATGAAAGTGCGCGGCATGAGCCACGGCCCCTTGTGCGAACCGGCCACAAACTCCAGCGTCGCAGCGCGGGACACCGGATCGACCGGAATCCACATGCTGATGTTCTGCACGCCGTCGATGTTGTAGTACGGCTGGTCCTGGTGCCAGGGCGTGCGCTGGCGGGTTCCCGGCTCCTTCACCAGCACATGGTCGTGGTACAGCCGCACGGTGCGCGACTGCATGAGGCGCTGGGCGGCCAGGGCCAGCGGGGTTTCGCGCACAAAGCGGCCGAACTGCGGAATGTCCTGCCAGTTGCAGAAGTCCTCAAAGAAGCGGCCCGGGTCATCCGGCCTGCTGGCCACCTTGGCGCGCGGGCTGGGCGCGGCCAGGTTGGCATCGATGCCCTCGCGCAGCAACGCGACCTCTTCAGGCGTGAGCAACTGCTTGATGCAGATCGCGCCATCGCGGGCGAATTCGGCGACCTGCTGGTCGCTCAGTCGCTCGCGCAGGCGCGCCTGCCACGGTTGCTGCAGAACCCCGGACGAAACATCGGACATGGCACCTCACCTCCAGATCAAACGTGCAGACTGATAGATAGATCCCGCGAGTATCGGCGGGCTTACTTGATCATCGGCAGCTTCAGGCCCTGCTTCTTGGCCGTCTCCACCGCCAGCTCGTAGCCTGCGTCGGCATGGCGCATCACGCCGCTACCGCAGTCGTTGACCAGCACATTGGCAAGGCGTTGGGCCGCCGCTTCGGTGCCGTCGGCCACGATGACCATGCCCGAGTGCTGCGAGTAGCCCATGCCCACGCCCCCGCCGTGGTGCAGGCTGACCCAGGTGGCGCCACCTGCGGTATTGAGCAAGGCGTTGAGCAGTGGCCAGTCGCTCACGGCGTCGGTGCCGTCTTTCATGCCTTCGGTCTCGCGGTTGGGGCTGGCCACGCTGCCGGTGTCCAGGTGGTCGCGGCCAATCACGATGGGGGCCTTCAGTTCGCCGTTCTTCACCATCTCGTTGAAGGCCAGACCCGCGATGTGGCGCTCGCCCAGGCCCAGCCAGCAGATGCGTGCGGGCAGGCCCTGGAAAGCAATGCGTTCGCCCGCCATGTCGAGCCAGCGGTGCACGTGTTTGTTCTCGGGGAACAGCTCCTTGATCTTGGCATCGGTCTTGCGGATGTCTTCAGGGTCGCCCGACAGGGCCACCCAACGGAACGGGCCCTTGCCTTCGCAGAACAGCGGGCGGATGTACGCGGGCACAAAGCCGGGGAAGTCGAATGCGTCTTTTACGCCTTCGTCAAACGCCACCTGGCGAATATTGTTGCCGTAGTCCACCACCGGGATGCCCATGTGCTGGAAGTCGAGCATGGCCTGCACATGCACGGCGCAGGACTTGGCGGCCGCCTTCTTCAGCACCTCGTGCTGCGTCACGTCCTGCTGCGCGGCACGCCACTGGGCCACCGTCCAGCCTGCGGGCAAGTAGCCGTTGACGAGGTCGTGGGCCGAGGTCTGGTCGGTCACCAGGTCGGGCTTCAGCCCCCCCGCCTTGGCGCGCTTCACCAGCTCGGGCAGGATCTCGGCCGCATTGCCCAGCAGCGCGATGGAGATGGCTTCCTTGGCCGCCGTGTGCTGGCGGATGAGTTCGATGGCGTGGTCAATGTCACGCGCCTGCTTGTCCACGTAGCGCGTGCGCAGGCGGAAGTCGATGCTGCTTTGCTGGCATTCGATGTTGAGCGACACCGCGCCCGCAAAGGTGGCGGCCAGCGGCTGTGCGCCGCCCATGCCGCCCAGGCCTGCGGTCAGGATCCACTTGCCTTCGAGCGACCCGCCATAGTGCTTGCGGCCTGCCTCGGCAAAGGTCTCGTAGGTGCCCTGCACGATGCCCTGCGTGCCGATGTAGATCCAGCTGCCCGCCGTCATCTGGCCGTACATGAACAGGCCCTTCTGGTCGAGCTCGCTGAAGTGCTCCCAGTTGGCCCACTTGGGCACCAGGTTGGAGTTGGCCAGCAGCACGCGGGGCGCGTTGGCGTGGGTCTTGAACACGCCCACGGGCTTGCCGGACTGGATGAGCAGGGTCTCGTCGTCGTTGAGGTCCTTGAGCGACGCCAGGATCTGATCAAAACACTCCCAGTTGCGCGCGGCACGGCCGATGCCGCCATACACCACCAGATCCTGCGGGCGCTCGGCCACCTCGGGGTCGAGGTTGTTCTGGATCATGCGGTAGGCCGCCTCGGTGAGCCAGCTCTTGCAGGTGAGCTGGCTGCCGCGCGGCGCGCGGATCACGCGGGTGGCGTCGCGGCGGGGGTCGGTGTTGGAGGCGGCGGCGATGATGGCGTCGTTGGCGTTCATGGTGGACTCCTGTGAATCAGTGGTGTGCGTGGAAAAAATCAGGCGAAACTGGGCAGGCATTGCGTGAGCGCGGCAGGCCAGGTGGACTGCTGGGCCCAGGCGCGCATGGCTTCGATGTCGGGGGCGAGATAGCGGTCCTGCTCCAGGTAGGCTACGCGCTCACGGATGGCGGCGAATTGCGCTTCGATGAGGGGTGAACTCTTGAGCGAGCGGTCGAACTCCATGCCCTGCGCGGCCGCCATGGCTTCGATGCCGACCATCACCGCTGCATTGCGCACCATGTCACCCAGGCGGCGCGCGCCGTAGGTGGCCATGGAAACGTGGTCTTCCTGGTTGGCCGATGTGGGCAGGCTGGTCACGCTGCTGGGGTTGGCCAGGCACTGGTTCTCGGCCGCCAGCGCGGCGGCGGTGACCTGCGCGATCATGAAGCCGGAGTTCACGCCGCTGTCGCGGATCAGGAACGCAGGCAGGCCCGAGAGGCCCGGGTCCAGCAACAGCGACAAGCGGCGTTCGGAAATCGCACCGATCTCGGCGACGGCCAACGCAATGATGTCGGCCACAAAGGCGACGGGCTCGGCGTGGAAGTTGCCGCCGGAGATCACGTCGCCGTTGTCAAACACCAGGGGGTTGTCCGACGCGGCGTTCGCCTCGATGGTCAACACGCGCGCGGCGTGGTGCAGGTTGTCCAGGCACGCGCCCATCACCTGCGGCACACAGCGGATGGAATACGGGTCTTGCACGCGGCCGCAGTTGGGGTGCGATGGGTCGATGGCGCTGCCGTCGAGCAGCGCGCGCACGGCGGCCGCCACGGCGATCTGCCCGGCCTGGCCGCGCGCTTCGTGGATGCGTGCATCAAAGGGTTTGACCGAACCCTTGATGGCTTCGAGCGACAGGCAGCCCGCGACCAGCGCGGCAGCAAACACGCTCTCGACGCCAAACAAACCGGCCAGCGCGAGCGAGGTGGACACCTGCGTGCCGTTGAGCAGCGCCAGCCCTTCCTTGGGGCCCAGCACAAAGGGCTGCAGGCCAATGGAGCGCATGGCCTCGGCACCCGACACCACCTTGCCGTCCACCTTGGCCTGCCCTTCGCCGATCAGCACACAGGCCAGGTGCGCCAAGGGCGCCAGGTCGCCCGACGCCCCCACCGAGCCCTTGGCCGGGATCACCGGCAGCACGTTGGCATTGGCCAAGGCCAGCAACGCATCCACCAACTCGGGCCGCACGCCCGAGTGGCCGCGCGCCAGGCTCACGGCCTTGGTCGCGAGGACAAGGCGCACCACATCGTCGGGCAGCGGGTCGCCCGTGCCCACGCTGTGCGACAGCACCAGGTTGCGCTGCAGTTCGGCCAAACGATCGTGGGCAATCTTGGTGCTGGCCAGCTTGCCAAAGCCGGTGTTGATGCCATAGACCACCTGGTCTTCATCGACGATGCGCTGCACTGTGGCCAGCGACTGCTGCAGGCCAGCGCGCGCTGAGGCATCCAGCACCAGTTGTACCGGCCCGGCGTGGATTCGGCGCAGCTCGGCCAGCGTGACGCGGCCGGGGTGCAGGGTGATGGGTGATGCGTGTTGTGTCATGGCGTTGATCCTGTATATACAAGTAGGTACAAGCGAAAAACTCTGTGCTTTTGGCGAAAGAAAATTCAGCCCGCTACCGGATTGCCGTCGGCTCGGAAGCGGCTGCCCAGGCGGTAGCGGGTTGCGGGATGCAGGCAGCGCACCACGGTGATCGGCACCCCGCGCGACCAGGTGCGGCGGGTAAGAAGCAAGCAGGGCTCCTGCGGAGACATCTCCAGCAGCGCGGCCTGCTCGGCGGTGGGCATGACGGCATCGACCACATGTTCGATCTGGTCGAAAGGCACGTTGCGCACCAGGTATTCGGAGGGCTGCAGTTGCGTGAAGTCCTGCGCGGCGAACTGGGGCACCTGGCGCGGGTTCACGTGGCGATCTTCCAGTTGCACGGGCAGGCCGTCTTCGCGGTGGATGCACAGCGAGTGGAACACCGACTCACCCGTGCGCAGGTCCAGCGCGGCGGCCACCTCCAGCGTGGCGGAGGTGCGCTCCACCGTCAGCACGTCGCAGCGGTAGTCGTGCCCGCGCTGGCGGATTTCGCTGGCCAAATTGGCTATCTGCAGCAGCGTGGACTGCGGCTTGTCCTCGGCCACAAAGCTGCCCACACCGGCCACGCGCACGATGCGGCCCTGCTCCACCAACTCGCGCAGCGCGCGGTTCACCGTCATGCGCGAGATGCCGAACTGGGTGACCAGCTCGTTCTCGGAGGGCAGGCGGTCACCCGCGCGCCAGATGCCTTCCTGGATCTTGCGTGAGATGTGGTCCTTGACCTGCTCGTATAGCGCCATGGCCTGCGCGGGCGCGGCCACGGCTGCCACCGCCTTGGCGGGCGTGGCACTGCGCGGTGCAGCTGCGGTGGTGCGGCGGGAAGGACGGGCGCTCATGGGTGGACGCGGGGCTGTTGCGGGTTCAGATCAGTGCAGGTCCGCCACCATGGATTCGGCGCGGATCTCTTCGGTCAGGCGCGCCTTGAGGTCCATGAACTCGGGGCTGGTCTTGATGGTGTAGTGGCGCGGATGCGGCAGGTCCACCGCCAGCTCCGTCTTGATGCGGCCAGGCCGCGCGCTGAACACGGCCACGCGGTTGGCCATGAAGATGGCTTCGTCGATGTCGTGGGTGACGAAAAGCACGGTCTTGCGCTCGGCCTCCCAGATGCCGAGCAGCAGCTCTTGCATGAGCACGCGGGTCTGGTTGTCCAGCGCACCGAAGGGCTCGTCCATCAGCAAAATCTTGGGGTCGTTGGCCAGCGCGCGCGCAATGGCGGTGCGCTGCTGCATGCCACCCGACAGCTGCTTGGGAAAGTGCTGCTCGAAGCCACGCAGGCCTACCTTGGCGATGAAGTACGCGGCGCGTTCCTTTTGCTGCGCTTCGGGCATACCCCGCTCGCGCAGGCCGAAGCGGATGTTCTGCTCGATGGTGAGCCAGGGGAACAGCGTGTAGCTTTGGAACACCATGCCGCGATCGGCACCGGGGCCTTCCACGGGCACGCCATCCAACAACACGCGGCCGCTGGTGGCGTGGTCCAAGCCCGCCACGATGCGCAGCAGCGTGGATTTGCCGCAGCCCGAGGGGCCGAGGATGGTGACAAAGTCGTTGTCACGCACTTCAAAGTCCACCGGCAGCAGGGCCTGTGTACGCTGGCCTTTGCGCCCTTCAAAGGTGCGCGAGACGGCTTGAATGGATACGCTGCTCATCGCACAAAACTCCAGGCAAACAGACGGTGGTTGAGCGCCTTGAAGGCGAAGTCGGACACCAGCCCGATGAGGCCGATGATGATGATGCCGAAGATGATTTGGCCGGTGTTGAGCAGCGACTGGCTGTCGGTGATCATGTGGCCAATGCCGCTGGACGAGCCGATCAGCTCGGCCACGATGACATAAGTCCAGGCCCAGCCCAGCACCAAGCGCAGGGTCTCGGCGATCTCGGGCGCCGCACCGGGGATCAGCACCCGCGTGACGATGCCCTTGTGGCCCGCGCCCAATGTGTAGGCGGCCTCCACCAGGTCGCGCCGCGCACCGCCCACGGTAACGGCCACCATCAGCGTGATCTGGAAGACCGAGCCGATGAAGATGACGAGGATCTTCTGCGCCTCGCCAATGCCCGCCCACAGGATCAGCAGCGGAATGAAAGCTGACGCAGGCAGGTAGCGGCAGAACGAGATAAAGGGCTCGAAAAAAGCCTCGATGCCTTTGTACGCACCCATCGCAATGCCCAGTGGCACGGCAATGACGGCGGCCAGGATGAAGCCGCCGACCACACGCCAGATGGTCATGCCGATGTCTTTGATGAAGCCGTATTCAGTGAACAGCAGCCAGCCTTCCTTCACCATGGTGACGGGGCTGGCCAGGAAGGTGGGCGACACGAAGCCGCCCAAGGTGAAGAACGCCCACACCGCCACGAACACGGCGAAGAAGGCCAGCCCGAGCATCCAACGCGCACGGGGGCTCACGGGCTCCAGCGGGGCCAGCGAGCGCCGACGCACGGGGACCTGGGGCTCGGTAACAGACAGGGGTTGCACAGCAGACATGGCGCGCTCTTCTTGGGCTCGGGAAAACCGGTTTACTTGATGAAGCTCGCGTCGAACGTCGCGTTCAGATCATCCGGCGCCTTGCGGATGATGCCGGCCTCCAGCAGGATGGCCGTGGCGTCCTTCATGAAGGACTGCAGTTCGCCCGCAAAGAACTTCTGGTTGGCGGCCTTGTCCTGCCAACGTAGGAAGGACGACGACTTGGCAAACTGCTCGCCCGTCTGCTTGACGGCCGCTCCCATGATCTCGTTGGACTTCGCCGGATCGGCCTTGATCATGTCGAGCGCCTGGAAGTACGAGTTGGTGAGCGCCTGCGCCGCCTTGGCGTTGGCCTTGAGCCAGGTGGGGTCACAACCCACGGTGTCCATCACCATGGGGTAGTCGAGCGTGGTGGCCAGGATCTTGCCCGATGCAGGGTTGTCGCGCACGGTGGAGAGGTAGGGCTCGTACGTCATCGCGGCGTCGTTCTGGCCCGCCACAAAGGCCTGCGCAGCCGCCTGGGGCGACAGCGTGGTGGTCTTCACGTCCTTCAGGCTCATGCCGTTCTTGCTCAGCATCCACGCCAGGCCGAAGTACGGGGCAGTGCCGGGCGCATCCACGCCGATGGTCTTGCCCTTGAGGTCGGCAAAGCCCTTGATGTCGCCACGCACCGCAATGCCGTCGGCACCGTAGGACTTGTCCATCTGGAAGATCTGCACGATGGGCACGCCGTTGGCGTTCCAGGCCACGTGCGTCTCAACCGTGGTGGCGGCGCACTGGATGGATTTGGAGGCCAGGGCCAGGTGGCGGTCCTTCTGCGGAATCATCTTGATTTCCACATCCAGGCCGTTCTTCTTGAAGATGCCGGCCTTGTCGGCCAGGGTGAGCGGCGCAAAGCCCGTCCAGCCGGACATGCCCAGCACGATCTTGGTGTCCTGCGCCTGTGCCGGCGCGGCCAAGCCTACTACGCATGCGGCAGCCGCTGCCAGCGACGTCCATTTCGCAACCGATCGAATCATCATCTGCTCCTGTTTGAAAAAAGTGCTGCGCCCCAATCCGGCGGGCGGATGCCCTCGCGGCTGCCATGATGACAGGCAGAGCATACCTGTATATACAGGGTAAACGCTGAGTATCGCTTCTTGGTCAGGGACAGCAGATGGTTAGCAAATACGAGGCCAGCTGCCCATTGCGTGATTGCAGTGCCCGCGGCCGGCCCCGAAAGTGCTCCCAAAAAGATAGCTGGTCGCGCTTGACCATCCAGCCCTAGGGGCCAATTGTTATTCAATCGCCCTCTTCTCCTGTGCCGGAAGAAATTGCCGCATGGCCACGCTCAGCTATACGGCACGGAGGCTTCAAAGGGCGCCAGGGCTCCTTGGCGTGCACCAGGGTGGCGTGGGGGCCAGCCCCATCCCCGCGTCACGCCTCACCCTGGGGTGGCACCAACTTCGGAGCTGTCCCCGCCGCAAGGCAGACGTGCTGTCACACAAAGCCCCGGATCGGCATTGCGCACCTGCAGGCTCCCGCCATGCGCCTGGGTCACCAGTCGACACAGGTAAAGGCCCAGGCCCACCCCGCCCGTTGTCCGCTGGCGCGCCGAATCCGGGCGATAGAAAGCCTGGGCCAGATGCGGCAGATGCTCTGGCGGAACACCGGGGCCATGGTCGCGCACCTCGATCTCGACTACACCGTCTCGCAGGCGCAGCTGCATGCGCGGCGGCTGCGCGGCCGGGTCGTTATGGCGCAAGCTGTTGTCCAGCAGGTTGCGCATCAACAGCCGCACGCGCGACGGGTCCACCATGCAGTGGGGTAGCACTTCTTGCACATCCAGCGTGATGGCGGCGGCACCTGCGTGGCGCGCCTCCAGCTCGGCCACTACGCCGCGCGCGAGTGATTCGAGGTTGGTGGATTCGCGGTGCAGCGCCGCGTGACGCCCGGCAAGGCGTTCGCTCTCGAGCAGGTCGGTGATGAGCCGGCTCATTTCCCCCAGGTCGCGCATCAATGCGGCCCGCTGGGCCTGCACGTCGGGCGACTCGGGCAACAGCTCGGCATTCAGCCGCGCCCGGGTGAGGGGGCTGCGCAACTCGTGGCTCATGGCCAGCAGCAGTGCACGCTTGGCTTCGAGCATCTGGTGGATGTCCTCGCCCATGGTGTTGATGGTGCCTGCCAGCTGACCCAGCTCGTCGGGCCGGTGCGCATGCCGAACGGGAATAGGCTCGCCAAAATCCCCATTGCCAAAGCGCCGCGCTCCGCGCCGGATGTCATCCAGCGGACGCAGCAGATGGCGCACATAGACATAGGCGAGCGCCGTCAGCAGCAGCAAGATGGTGAGTGTTCCCCAGGCAATGCGCGGACGCTTGTCCCACGACAAGGCATTGAGTCCGAACTCGATGTGATGGCCATCTGCAGTGGTGCGGTGCAACAGCCGGTAGCCAGTGTCATCGCGGCTCCAATGGTCCTGGCGCTGCACCTTTTCGCTCATCCAGTCGGGGCGGGGGCGGTCCGGGTGCGAGTCCCACCGGACCTCGGGCCCGTCGATGCGCAGTGTGACGGGCAACCGGTCGGCAATGGCCTGCGCGCGCTCAATGCTGGGCGGGCTGCCGATCTCGGCCGTGAGGCGATCCACATAGTCCATCAACAGGGGGCGAGCCGCCTCCTTCCAGCCCAGGGCCACCACTTTCTGCATCCCGCCCATGAAGGCCACTGCCACCGTCACCGCCAGGGCCATGAACACCAGCACCAGCCGCAAGTGCAGCGAATATCCCACCGCGTCGCGCGCGCGCCGGTGCCAAGGGCAGTCCGAGGAGGAACTGCCAGCTTTCATCGGTTCCGCTTTCATGGTGCAAAGGCATCCGAAGCCGGCGACGCTGCCGTCCCCCCTGCTGCAGCCCGGCGCAGCGCGAGCGAGTAGCCCGCATTGCGCAACGTCTTGATGCAGTCCAGAGGCTCCAGCTTCTTGCGCAGCCGGCTGACCACAATGTCCACGGCGCGGGTGTACAGCTCTGCCTCGTGGCCCCGCAATTGGTTGAGGATGTCGTCGCGGCTGAACACTTTGCCGGGCTCCCGCGCCAGCAGGTGCAGCAGGTCAAATTCGGTGCTGGTCAGCTCCAAAGTCTCCCCCTGCCGCAACACGCTGCGCTGCGCCGCGTCAATGGTCAGGCCCTCGAACTGGAGCGGTCCCGAGGCTGCACCCACCGGCCCGCCAACGCGCAGGCGGCGCAGCACGGTCTGCAGCCGGGCCACAAGCTCGCGCGGTTCAAAAGGTTTGGGGAGATAGTCATCCGCCCCCAGTTCCAAGCCCACCACGCGATCCATCACCTCACCGCGGGCCGTCAGCATCACGATGGGCAAATCGCCTTGCTTGCGAATCGTGCGGCACAGTTCAAAGCCATCCATCTCGGGCAACATAACGTCCAAAATGGCGGCATCGAAACCACCCTGCGCCAGCAAGGCGAGCCCCTCGCTGGGCTTGAGGGCGTGGATCAAGTCGAGCTCAAACCGCCGGAAGTAAGTAGCCAGGGGCGGGCCGAGCTGCGCGTCATCGTCAATGAGCAGAATGCGGTGCATAGAGAATTTTCCCATCATCCTGCTCTACTGGCGGCGCGGGCTCCTCGCACGCATCACCTGCCGCCCGCAGCGCCCGATGGCGCACGATCATCCTGCGCAGGCGGCGCTGGGCACTTACCTGCAGCGCATCAAAGCGGTCTGCCGCCGCCAGCAGCGCGGGCAGGGTCTGCGCCGCAACGGCTGGCCGCTGCGCCACCAGGCCCAGGGCATGTTCGCGGTCAAACCGCGGGCCCCAGACCAGCGACATCAACTCGTCGTGGGGATTGGGCATGCCCGCCAACAGGGCCGCCCCGTGCCTGCGCACCCCTTGGGCTAGGTGGTGGATGGGTTCGAGCGTGGGGGACATGGCTGCCTCCGTGCCGTCAGCCGCGCATCATCCAGCCTTTGCGCCGCTGCATGAACTCGCGCACCTTCTGCTGCTGTTCAGGGTTCAGCGCATCATAGAAATCGGCCAGCGCGCCCAGGACTTCAGGGCCGTTGGCCTGCACTGCGCGGGTCTTCTCGTTCAGCAAGGCCTGCGCACGCTCGCGATCAAACCGCTCACCGGCCACAATGGCCTGCATCTCCGCGCGGGGGTCCGGCGTCTTGCCCGCGAAGGCGGCGCGCTGGGCTTGCAGCTTGTCGGCCAGCACGTTGAGTTTGACCTTCTGTGCCTCGTTCAGGTCCAGCTTGTCGCTGACCCGATCGACCATTTTGCTGCGAACCTCCGCCATCTTTTCAGAGGTCCACCCGCCGCGGTGGTAGTGGCCGCTGGAGCAGGCGGTCAACCCACCCAGAGCGATGGCAACGCCGAAACTCCCCAACAGGGTCTTCCGAATCCAGGGTTTCATGGTGTGGTCCTTTCAAGGCCGGTGGAACAATGGCCTTGATGGTGCCGCGCCCCCCTGGGAACGTGGTCTCGACGCAGTTTCGGTTTATTTCGTTTTGTTTCAAATGCGGAGAAGGGAGCATGGACCCCTACCGCATATTTCACGCCTGCAGCTCAGCGAAGCACCGCCGAAAGCATCTTCAAGCGTTCAGCCAGTTCTGTGGCATGGGTTTGCATCTGAGCCGTCGTCACCACGCCTACACACCAGCCGTCGAGCCAAAGATCAAAAGTCTCGGACTTCGGCAACTCACCGCGCTGATCGGCGTAGGCAACTATCGCGTCTTCGATCCGCCCGTGCGTGGTCGGGGTACCAACCATTCGTTTACCGTCAAATACCCTCGCCAAATAACGATGATGGCCTTCGCACCGGATATGTAACGTCAAGGCCATGCTGCTCGCCAATCCTCTCCATTACGGGCCCTCTGCTCACCCCATCGCCTGGGGAATGCGGTATTCAAGGTCTGCGAATTGCAGTTCTCGCTCTACCCCGTGCGCATCCCCACCCTGGGTAAACAAATGGTCGGTTTGCTGACGCTGTGGGATATCGTCGGTAGGCTGCCCCATCTGCAGCGCCCAAAAATCTGACCGGCCTTCCAGATCATGGGATTTTGGGTCTATTGAGAACATAGTGCTTGCTCCTGAAGGACCTCAGCGGCCACGCATTTCATGGTCCACGAGGACAGCCCGAAAACTGTCGGCAACGGGTGGTGTTGCCTGTAGGAACCGCCTTACGCAGGGGGCGAGGACCTAGCCTCTCGGCAGGGTCGCTGACGCTACCGCCGATGTCAGTCCATCACGGCATTGCCCAGTGATGCGGGTAAGTGGAGTCCACTTGCTTAGGCGGCCTTGGCCATCGGAGGCTCCTCCATACCCAGTGCATCACCCTCCCCCGCCAGAAGACCAATGCAGTCCAGGGCGGTTGGGGGATCGCAGGGCTGTGCATAGACACGCAATGCGATGTCCTGGGCTGCGGGGGAGAAAAATAGCCAGAGGGT
>NZ_JALEGG010000015.1 GCF_022763525.1 Acidovorax sp. | reverse complement strand
CTCTGCGACAGGGCACACCCCGCCGAGGCCAAGGTGAACATGGCAATTCCGCACAGGACCACTGGCCGCCGGCCAAAGCTGTCCGCCAGTGCCCCATGGAAGAGGTTCATGAAGGCAAAGCCAAAAAGATACGCCGACAGCGTCTGCTGCATCTCCACAGGTGTGGCGCCCAGCGCGTGGGCAATCCCCGAAAACGCCGGAATGTAGGTGTCGATCGAGAAGGGCCCCAACATGCCCAGCACAGCCAGGAGGACAGCCAGCGCCCATTGGGGAGCTCGCCAGAGTGTCTGGGCGTGAGGATTCATGCTGTCTCTTTGGTTGGGATTGCGGTGCGCCAGAGCGCTGGAATGAACGGTAATACGGGCCGGGGCCCTGCGCAGCTTTGGTTGCGCGATTCATCCATGGCATGGCAGGGAAAAAATAGCCCGCACGGGGGCGGGCTAAATCTTGCATACCTCGACTTCGTGGGATCGAACCGCCATCGCTGGCGGCATTTGCAATGCTAGTCGAAGCGATGCAAGCGGACTTTCTTGAAGCTGGGCAAGTGTGACATATTTAACGCGCTTGGCAAACCAGGCTAGCGCGCGGTAGGGGCGACTTCATGGATTGGGCGGCTCGACTATGGCTCGACTGCGTGTAGCAACCCCAATGCAAAAAGGCGCTACAACCGATGAAGTTGTAGCGCCTTTTGACGTTTGGTGGGTCCTGAGTGACTCGAACACTCGACCTACGGATTAAGAGTCCGCTGCTCTACCAACTGAGCTAAGAACCCAAACTTTTCTTTAATCTGTCTGCATTGCTGCAGAGCCTCGAATTATGCACCAATTTTTTGGCTCTTTGCAAGTCGCAGCCAAAATTATTGCATGGCGTTGCGGCTGGCCAGCTCGACGAACAGGCCGCTGTGGTCCAGTTCGCCCAGGCCGTGGTCCACGCCTTCGGCATACAGTCTCTCGAACAATGCGGTGATGGGGGCGTCAAAGCCGATCTCGCTGGCCGTGGCGAGGGCATTGCGCATGTCCTTGAGCTGCACGGCCATGCGGCCGTGCGGCGTGAAGTCGCGCTCCACCATGCGCTGGCCGTGCAGTTGCAGGATGCGGCTGTCGGCAAAGCCGCCTTGGATGGCTTCGCGCACCTTGGCCATGTCGGCTCCGCCTTTGGCTGCGAAGAGCAGCGCCTCTGCCACTGCGCCAATCGTGATGCCCACGATCATCTGGTTGGCCAGCTTGGTCAACTGGCCGGCGCCGTGGGGCCCTACGTGCGTGGCACGGCCACAGGCCGCAAAGACGGGCTGAGCCCGTGCGAAGTCTTCCGGGCGTCCGCCGACCAGGATGGCGAGCGTGCCGTTTTCTGCGCCCACCGTCCCACCCGACACGGGGGCGTCCAGGTGGGCCATGCCCATTTCGCCCAGGCGCGCCGCGTGGTCCCGCGCTTCGCGCGGCTGGATGGATGCCATGTCAATGAACAGGGTGCCCCGGCGCATGGCCCTGGCCGTGCCCAGTTCAAAAAGCACGTGACCTACTACCGGTCCGTTTTCGAGAAGGCTGATGACGACGTCGGCGTTCTGAATGGCATCGGCAGGCGTTTCGTGAATGGAGATGCCTTGCTGGGACAGGGGTTCGGCCTTGGCGCGCGTACGGTTCCAGGCATGCACTTGATGCCCGGCTTCCTTCAGGCGGCGTGCGATGGGGCTGCCCATCATGCCGATGCCAAGAACTGCAATGTGAAGCGGATGGGGGGTCATGGCGTCTTTCGTCCCAAAACGTTGGTGGTCTTTGTGTGCATTCCCATGATGTGCCTTTTTGGTGCATTTGCCTGTCATGGAGCTTGCAGCGTGGTGTGAATGGAATGATGATGCCGCGGACAAAGGAAGGAGACTCGACCATGAACTTGCCGCTGCACGACCCCGCCTGGCTGGAGCGCATGTACAACAACCGTGCGCTGGTGCCCGACCACATGGATTACCTGCAGCGCTGGGCGCGTGACTCGGCGCAGGTGCGGGCCCAGGTCCCGTGCGCGCTAGACGTGGCCTACGGCCCAGGCGCCGGGGAAACGCTGGATGTGTTTCCTGCCTCCGGTTCCACCGGTGGCGGGGGCCCACCCGTGCCGGTGCTGGTTTTCATCCACGGGGGCTACTGGCGCTCGCTCGACAAGTCCGACCACTCGTTCATTGCTCCGCCTTTTACCCAGGCCGGCTTTTGCGTGGTGGTGGTGAACTATGCGCTGTGCCCGGGAACCCCCGAGGCGCCGGTGAACATACCGCACATCGTGCGGCAAATGGAGAAAGCGCTTGGCTGGGTGTGGAAGCATGTCGGCGCCCACGGCGGGGATCCTGGGCGCATCACCGTGGCAGGGCATTCGGCTGGCGGCCATCTCGCGGCGCTGCTGCTGACCAGCGTCTGGCCGCTCATCGGGGCGGAACTGCCTGACGGTCTCGTGCGCAACGCTCTGTCGATCTCCGGGGTGCACGACCTAGAGCCCCTCATGCACACGCCGATGTACCAGTCGGTGCTGAACCTGACCGAGCAGCAGGTGCTGCAGTACAGCCCCGCCCGCCTGCTGGAGCCTCCTGCGGGTCAGCTGTTCTGTGCCGTAGGGGCAGACGAAAGCCCTGAATTCCTGCGACAGAACCAGCTCATGCAGGATGCCTGGGGCAGCCACTTTGTGCCCCGCAGCGTAGCCCTGCCGGGTCTGCACCATTTCAGCATCGTCGATGCGCTGGCCGCACCGGGGCACGACCTGCACCACATGGCGCAGAACCTCCTGCGGGCCTGAAGCCAGCGTCTTCACCCTGGCGTTGTGCGGCGGAGAAGAAGGCCGCCTTGGAAAACGGCCGCGCCCTCCGGCTCGGCCGCTACATCAGCAGGTGCTCGCCCGCGTTGTCCCCGCCCAGGATCACGTAGTTCACCTTCCGGATGTCCATGAGCTTCTTGCCGCCAGAGTAGCTGATGGAGCTTTGCACGTCCTGCTCCATCTCGATCAGCGTACCGGCGAGCTGGCCCTTGATCGGCTCCAGGATCCGCTTGCCTTCCACGTGCTTGTACTCGCCCTTGTTGAAGTCGCTCGCCGAGCCGTAATACTCCTTGAACAGTTCCCCGTCCACTTCCACCGTCTTGCCCGGCGATTCTTCGTGCCCCGCGAACAGCGAGCCGATCATCACCATGGTGGCCCCAAAGCGGATGCTCTTGGCGATGTCGCCATGGCTGCGGATGCCACCGTCGGCGATGATGGGCTTGGTGGCCACGCGCGCGCACCACTTCAGCGCCGACAACTGCCAGCCGCCGGTACCAAAGCCGGTCTTGAGCTTGGTGATGCACACCTTGCCCGGGCCCACGCCGACCTTGGTGGCGTCAGCGCCCCAGTTCTCCAGGTCGATGACGGCCTCTGGCGTGGCCACGTTGCCAGCGATCACGAAGGCCTTGGGGAGCTTGGCCTTGAGGTAGCCGATCATGTTCTTCACGCTGTCGGCATGGCCGTGGGCGATGTCGATGGTGATGTATTCGGGTGTGAGCCCCAAGGCCACCAGTTGGTCGACGGTGTCGTAGTCGGGCTGCTTGACGCCCAGCGAGATCGAGGCGTAGCAACCCTTGGCGTGCATGTCCTTCACGAATTGGAGGTTGTCCAGGTCGAACCGGTGCATTACGTAGAAGTAGCCGTTCCGGGCCATCCAGGTGCAGATCTTCTCGTCCACCACGGTTTTCATGTTGGCTGGCACCACGGGGATGCGGAACGAGCGGCCGCCCAGTTCCACGCTGGCGTCGCATTCCGAGCGGCTTTCCACGCGGCATTTGCGTGGCAGCAGCAGGACGTTGTCGTAGTCGAAGATTTCCATGAGATTCCAAGCTCCATCAAAGGGCGCCGCCAAACAATTTTGGCGGCGGTGGGCGCTTGGCTTGCGGTCCGGTCTTGCGAGGGCGACCGTGAAAGGCCACCCCGAACCCTGCTGTGCGCAGGCACAAAAAACCGGGCGTCAAGAAACTTGGGCCCGGTGATTGATTCTACCGACCCGGCTGCCGCGCCCTATAACGGACTTGGTATGAACCGTATCGGCGGCGTGGTCATCGGCAGGCAGACTGCGCTGCCGCAATGACCCGCCCCTGTTCGTCCTGCACCCAGCCCACCACGCGCAGGCGCTGTGCCTGCGCACCCTCGGGAACGCGCATCGGCCGGGCCTCCATCCAATGCCCTTGCTCTTTTTTCAGGAGCTGATCGCGCTGATTCCATCTGCCCTGGAGCATGTTTCGAACGATATTCCGGCCCACTGGCGTGCCCTCGGTTCCTGCGGGGACGGACTCGACCAGCAGCAGGTAGAAATTCACTGCGCCCACCGTTGCACCCGCTGGCGCGGGGCGCTGGCGGGCGCCTGTGTAGCGGATCGACGTGCCCAGGTAATCGTTGAATGGCATGCCGTGGGCCACGCGCAGCCGGCCGGTGGACCCTTTTTCCACACTGGCCACATGCACGTCGCGGGCAGAGGGGGCCTTGCGGCCCAGGGCCTCCAGCCGCGCCAACGCATCACGCGTGGCAGCGGCCGACAGCGGGGCCTCGTCGCCGGAAGGGGCCGGGACGATCCAGTCGAGCACCACCACGCTGGCGCTGGCAGCGGGAGCCGGCGTGGCGGGATCCGACCAGCAGGCCTCGCAGTCGGCATCCAGGAAGCGCTCGAACAGGGTGACGGGTGCGGTCACCCCATCGCTGCTGCAACTGGACTGGGCCGCCAGATGGGGCGCATGGCAAGCCAGCAGGGAGGCAGCCACCAGGGCAAGGGGATTGATGTGGGCCATGGGTGAGGGCGGTTTCTACAATGGCTGCATGTTCCCACAAGATCCGTTTTCGGGCGCACCCGAAGCCCTGGTGCCCCCCCATGCCGGCGCGGCCTCGGCCGCATCGCCCCTTCTGGCCAATCTCAACGATGAACAGCTGGCTGCCGTCACGCTGCCCGCGG
>NZ_JALEGG010000138.1 GCF_022763525.1 Acidovorax sp. | reverse complement strand
GTGCAGGCCGACTTTGCCAACGCGCGCCGCAAGCTGGGTGTGGTTCCGCAAGAGCTGGTTTTCGACCCCTTTTTCAACGTACGCGAGGCACTGCGTTTCCAGTCGGGCTACTTCGGCGTCAAGAACAACGACGCCTGGATCGACGAACTGCTGGAAAACCTGGGCCTTTCGGACAAGGCCAGTGCCAACATGCGCCAGCTCTCGGGTGGCATGAAGCGCCGCGTGCTGGTGGCGCAGGCGCTGGTGCACAAGCCGCCCATCATCGTGCTCGACGAGCCCACGGCGGGCGTGGATGTGGAACTGCGCCAGACGCTGTGGCACTTCATCGCCCGCCTGAACAAGGAAGGGCACACCGTGCTGCTCACGACGCACTACCTGGAAGAGGCCGAGGCCCTGTGCGGGCGCATCGCGATGCTCAAGTCGGGCCGGATCGTGGCGCTCAACCGCACCAGCGAACTCCTGCAGGCTGCCTCGGGCAGCGTTCTCCAGTTCAAGACGGATGCCGTACTGCCGCCAGCGCTCAACGCCATCGCGCGCGTCACTGGCCGCATCGTGCAATTGCCCGCGCACGACGCGGCAGAGATCGAGAGCCACCTCGCCGCCCTGCGCGTAGGGGGCGTGGACGTGCATGACATGGAAATCCGCCGCCCCGACCTGGAGGACGTTTTCCTCCAGGTGATGTCGGGCACGTCGGCATCGAACATTCCCCCCGAAGGGGTTGCACTATGACCGGTTGGCAGACGCTGTTCTACAAAGAGGTCCTGCGCTTCTGGAAGGTCAGTTTCCAGACCGTGGCTGCACCCGTCCTCACCGCCGTGCTGTACCTGTTGATCTTCGGCCACGTGCTCGAAGACCATGTGAAGGTCTATGACCGCATCAGCTACACCGCGTTCCTGGTGCCGGGGCTGGTGATGATGAGCGTGCTGCAGAACGCCTTTGCCAACAGTTCGTCGAGCCTGATCCAGAGCAAGATCATGGGCAGCCTGGTGTTTGTGCTCCTCACGCCGCTGTCGCACCGGGCGTGGTTCGTGGCGTATGTGGGCTCCTCCGTGGTGCGAGGGCTGGTGGTGGGCCTGGGCGTGTTCGTGGTCACCATGGCATTTGCCTGGCCCCAATTTGCGGCCCCGGTGTGGATCGCGGTGTTTGCCTTGCTGGGCGCCGGTCTGCTGGCCACGCTGGGGTTGATCGCCGGGCTGTGGGCCGACAAGTTCGACCAGCTGGCCGCGTTCCAGAACTTTGTCGTCGTGCCCATGACGTTTCTCTCGGGCGTTTTCTACTCCATCCAGTCACTGCCCCCGTTCTGGCAGACGGTAAGCCACCTCAATCCATTTTTCTACATGATCGACGGTTTCCGCTATGGCTTCTTTGGCCAGAGCGATACCTCGCCCTGGCTCAGCCTCACCATCGTGGGCGTCGCGTGGCTGGCCGTGAGCGCACTGGCCATGCACTTGCTGCGTACCGGCTACAAAATCAGAAACTGATGAACGTCCTGCTAAGCCGCTTCGCGCTTTTTTTCTTCCGTGCACGGCGTCGCTGACTCGGGCACGCCAGGGCTGACACGCAGGTAACCCCACCCAACGAATCGCTGCTATGACCGCTGACCAACTCCAAGACATCATCACCGCCGGCCTCGCTTGCGAGCACATCGCACTGGAAGGCGATGGCCGCCACTGGTACGCAACCGTTGTCTCGGCCGAGTTCGAAGGCCAGCGCACCTTGCAGCGCCAGCGCCGCGTGTACGCCACGCTGGGGAACCGGCTCCAGACCGACGAGGTGCATGCGCTGTCGATGAAGACTTTCACGCCTGCGGAATGGGCTGCGCAGCAGGCATGAACTGATTTGCTATATTTTTGATAGCTTGCGGCGCTTGTCATGAAAGCGCTGAAACCCTTTTTTACTCATATCCTGGTTTTTTGAGATGGACAAACTCCTGATCCGCGGCGGCCGCACCTTGCATGGCGAAGTGCAGGTGTCTGGCGCCAAGAATGCCGCCTTGCCGGAGTTGTGCGCCGCACTGCTCACGGCCGAGCCCGTGACCCTGCTCAATGTGCCCCAGCTGCAGGACGTGAGCACGATGCTCAAGCTCATCCGCAACATGGGCGTGGCGGCCGAGCGGGCCGACGATGGCACTGTGCGCATCGATGCCAGTGGCCTGAACACGCCCGAGGCCCCGTACGAGCTGGTCAAGACCATGCGAGCTTCGGTGCTGGCGCTGGGTCCGCTGCTGGCGCGGTTTGGCGAGGCGACGGTGTCGCTGCCAGGCGGCTGCGCCATCGGCTCGCGGCCGGTGGACCAGCACATCAAGGGCCTGGCCGCCATGGGCGCGGACATCGTGGTCGAGCACGGCTACATGATCGCCAAGCTGCCCGCGGGCTGGAAGCGCCTGAAGGGCGCGCGCATCACCACCGACATGGTGACGGTGACCGGCACCGAGAACTTCCTCATGGCCGCCGCGCTGGCCGAAGGCGAGACAGTGCTCGAGAACGCAGCGCAGGAGCCCGAGATCGTCGACCTGGCCGAAATGCTGATCGCCATGGGCGCGCAGATCGAGGGTCACGGCACCAGCCGCATCCGCATCCAGGGCGTGGACAAGTTGCATGGCTGCACCCACCGCGTGGTGGCCGACCGCATTGAGGCCGGCACCTTCCTGTGTGCCGTCGCGGCCACGGGCGGCGACGTCACGCTGCGCCACGGCCGGGCCGACCACCTGGATGCCGTGATCGATAAGCTGCGCGAGGCGGGTGTGGACGTACAGGGCGTCGAGGGTGGTATCCGCGTGAAGAGCGCAGGCGGAGCAAGCCTCAAGGCCCAGGGTTTTCGCACGACGGAATACCCGGGCTTCCCCACCGACATGCAGGCCCAGTTCATGGCGCTCAACTGCATTGCGCAGGGCACGGCCACGGTGACCGAAACCATCTTCGAGAACCGTTTCATGCACGTGGATGAACTCGTGCGCCTGGGCGCCAAGATCCAGACCGACGGCAAGGTCGCCGTCATCGAAGGCGTGCCGCGTTTGTCCGGCGCCACGGTGATGGCCACCGACCTGCGCGCCTCGGCCAGCCTGGTCATTGCCGGCCTAGTGGCCGACGGCGAGACCATGGTGGACCGCATCTACCACCTGGACCGCGGCTACGACTGCATGGAAGCGAAACTGCGCGGCATTGGTGCCGACATCGAACGAGTAAAAGCATGAGCAGCAACATGATTACCCTGGCGCTTTCCAAGGGCCGCATCTTTGACGAAACCCTGCCGCTTTTGGCTGCCGCCGGCATCGAGGTACTGGAAGACCCCGAAAAATCGCGCAAGCTCATCCTGCCTACCAATCAGCCCAACGTGCGCGTGGTGCTGGTGCGCGCCACCGACGTGCCTACCTATGTGCAATACGGCGGCGCCGACCTGGGCGTGACCGGCAAGGACACGCTCATCGAGCACGGCGGCCAGGGCCTGTATCAGCCACTGGACCTGCAGATTGCCAAATGCCGCGTGAGCGTGGCTGTACGCAGCGACTTCGACTACGAGCGGGCCGTCAAGCAAGGCTCGCGCCTGAAAGTCGCCACCAAATACACCAGCATCGCCCGCGATTTTTTTGCGACCAAGGGTGTGCACGTGGACATGGTCAAGCTCTACGGCAGCATGGAGCTGGCACCGCTGACCGGCCTGGCCGATGCGATCGTCGATCTGGTGTCCACCGGCAACACCCTCAAGGCCAACCACCTGGTGGAGGTCGAGCGCATCATGGACATCAGCTCCTACCTGGTCGTGAACCAGGCTGCGCTCAAGCTCAAGCAGGCACCGCTGCGCCGCATCATTGATGCGTTTGCCTCGGCCATACCAGCCGAAAAGAACTGATCCACCTCCAACGACTGACACTATGACTTTGGTAGCTGCTCCCGCCCGTCTGTCCACCGCTGCGGCCACTTTTGAGGCTGATTTTGCAGCCCGCCTGCATTGGTCTGCCGACACCGACGCGGCCATCGAGCAGCGTGTGGCCGACATCCTGGCCGACGTGCAAAAGCGCGGCGACGCGGCGGTGCTGGAGTACACCGCCCGCTTCGACGGCCTCAGCGCCCCCAACATGGCCGCGCTGGAGCTGACCCAGGCCGACTTCAAGGCCGCGTTCGACGCCATCCCGCAGGCCCAGCGCGACGCGCTGCAGGCCGCCGCCAAGCGCGTACGCAGCTACCACGAGGCGCAGAAAAAGGCCTCGGGTGAGAGCTGGAGTTACCGCGACGAAGACGGCACCCTGCTGGGCCAGAAGGTTACGCCGCTGGACCGTGTGGGCATCTACGTGCCCGGCGGCAAGGCCGCCTACCCGTCCAGCCTGCTGATGAACGCCATCCCGGCCCATGTGGCGGGCGTGCAGGAAATCATCATGGTGGTGCCCACCCCCGTGCGTGGCAGCGTGGCGACCGGCGGAACGGGCGAGGGCACCTCGACGAAGGGCGAGCGCAACGAGCTGGTGCTGGCCGCCGCCTACGTGGCCGGTGTGACCCGCGCCTTCACTATCGGCGGCGCACAGGCCGTGGCCGCGCTGGCCTACGGCACGGCCACCGTGCCCAAGGTGGACAAGATCACCGGCCCCGGCAACGCCTACGTGGCCAGCGCCAAGAAGCGCGTGTTCGGCACCGTGGGCATCGACATGATCGCGGGCCCGAGCGAGATTCTGGTGCTGGCCGATGGCACCACGCCGCCCGACTGGGTGGCGATGGATCTCTTCAGCCAGGCCGAGCATGACGAGCTGGCGCAGAGCATCCTGCTGTGCCCTGACGCCGCCTACCTTGACGCCGTGCAGCGCGAGATCGACCGCCTGCTGCCCACGATGCCGCGCGCCGAGATCATCGCCAAGAGCCTCACCGGTCGGGGCGCGCTGATCCTGACGAAGGACATGGAAGAAGCCTGCGCGATCAGCAACCGCATCGCACCGGAACACCTGGAGGTTAGCTCTACCTCCCCACACCGCTGGGAGCCGCTGCTGCGCCACGCGGGCGCGATCTTCCTCGGGGCCTATACCTCCGAAAGCCTGGGCGACTACTGCGCCGGTCCCAACCACGTGCTGCCCACCAGCGGCACCGCACGTTTCTCGTCGCCACTCGGCGTGTACGACTTCCAGAAGCGCAGCAGCCTCATCGAAGTGAGCGAAGCCGGTGCACAGGTGCTGGGCACGATTGCGGCCGAACTGGCCTATGGCGAAGGCCTGCAGGCGCATGCGCAGGCGGCGGAAATGCGGCTGATGCGCAGCAGTTCCTGAGACGTTGCACCTTTGCCTTCGGTAGGGGTGCGTTCACACCGTACCGGTGGCAGCGGGCGCACGGGTAGCGGCAGGGGCGCGGGTCCAGCCCAGGCACCCGAAGGCCGCGCCAGAACGGCTCACCAGCATGGCGCCCTCGCGGTAGAGCGCCCAGGCCGCTGAGGGGTTGTCCATGGATACGGCCCAGGTGCCGCCCGCGCGGTCCACCCACAGCACGCGGGCATCCAGCCGCGCCAAGGCATTGAAAGCCTGGCCGGGCGCCACCCCGGGGGCGAATAGCACGGTCACCTGGTCGCCCTGGCCTCCCGGAAGCGCCGCAATGGGCCCCGCGACCAGTACGGCCAAGCCCAGCGCGGCCGCTGCGCGTCGCCCCGGCTCTCCGGCGCCGTGGTCGCCGCCCGGGCGGCGCAGCACCATCCACCCGGCCACGGCCGGGGCCACGCCAAAAACGAAGAACCAGATCAGGTCCCACACCAGCGGTTCGGGCGAGTCCACCTTGATGCGGTGGATGCCCAGCACCCAGTGCGAGAGCACGGCATCCAGGACGTGCCAGCCCCCAAAACCGATGAGCGCCATGCCGCCCAGCAAGCGGCCCGCCCCGGCGCTGGTCAGCGCCGAGCGGCGACGCCACAGCTGCCACAGCGCCGCGGCGCCGATCAAGTACATCAGGGCGTGAAAAATACCGTCGGCCATGATCTGCACCCGCATGTCCCGCGCGGCCTGCACGTTGGACAACAGGTGGTGCCACTGCAGGATCTGGTGCAGCAGGATGCCGTCAAAAAAGCCCCCCAGAGCCAGGCCGAGGAAGAAACCGGTCCCTGCCAGGGAGGGGCCGGTGGTACGTGCTTCGAGCGTTGTCATGGAGACTCCTTCACCGGGAGGGGCCGCTTCATACTACGGGCCCCGCGCATTTCTGCGGTCAGTGGAACGGAGCACCCGCCACGGCGCCGAGCGACAACACCTTGCTGCGGTGTAGGACGTTCAGGCGCCCGCGGCGCTGGCTGCAGCGGCGGGGAGGGACCAGGCCGTCGGAGCCGTGGTGGAAGCGGGGAGGGCTGCAAGTGCCGGGAGTTTGGCCTCTCTCTGCGCGTAGCGGGCCCAATTCAGCCGGGCGGGGCGGTGGCCTTCCGCGCTCACCCGCAGCCGCACAGGCCCGGCGAAGGTCAGGCGCTGCCCGGCCTCCAGGAAATAGTCTTCCAGCAGACCATCACAGGTCACCCACACGCGACCTTGCTCGACTTCGAGCAGGGCCGTGTCGCCCGCGCGGAAGTCAAGCACCTGGACGGCCTGCAGCGGTGGCAGCGGCTGGCGCTTCCATTGGAGGGCGAGGGGCACCGCCGGCTGCGAGGGCAGGGCGGACAACGGTGGGGTGGGGGATTGCGGTGTGTTCATGCCTTCACTGTGCGGCTGCCGGCGTTCTGGCAACAGCCACAGGATCCTGCGATGTGGGCCAGTACAGAATCGCCATGCAGCCTGTCTGTACTGGTCGTGCTGATGTGCTTCTGTGCTGTCCAGTGGGCAGGCTGCCAGTACAGAATGCGGCATGGCCACCGATGACGCTCCCCCGCTGTACCTCCAGATCGCTGAACAGCTCGCGCAACTGATCCGCAATGGCACCCTGGCGCGCGGCGAGAAGTTGCCATCGGTGCGCGAGCTCGCCAAGCAGCATGCCGTGGCGCAAACCACGGTGGTGCAGGCCTACCACTGGCTCGAAGATGCGCGCCTGATCACCGCGCGCCCGCGCTCCGGCTTCTTTGTGGCCGCGCGGCCCGTGAGCCTGCCTGAGCCCAGCACCCCGCGCGCCCTGCGCCGTCCACGCGAGGTCTCGGTGGATTGGCTCGGCCAGCGCATCCTGGGGCGCAACCAGCCTGCGGACATGATTTCGTATAGCAGCGGCACGCCCAGCCCTGAACTGTTCAATCCGGACCGGGTGCGCCGCGCCGTGGTCCGTGCCGCGCAGCGCCACCGCAACCTGCTGTGCACCTATCCCCACTCGTCGGGCCATGAGGACGCGCGGCGCGCCATCGCGCGCTATGCAGTTGGGCTGGGCTGCAGCCTGGACCCCGAAAACATCGTGATCACCGGGGGCTGCATGGACAGCATCGCGCTGTGCCTGCGCGCTGTCACCCAGCCGGGGGATGTGGTGGCGCTGGAATCGCCCACGCATTTCTCGTTTCTGGAGGTGCTGCAGGGCCTGCACCTCAAGGCACTGGAGATTCCCACCCACCCGCGCAACGGCCTGTCGCTGGACGCTTTGCAACTGGCGCTGGAGACACAGCCCGTCAAGGCTGTGATGGTGGTGCCCACGCTGAGCAACCCACTGGGCAGCTGCATGCCGCTGCCAGAGCGCAGGCGCCTCGCGCAGATGGCCGCGCGACACGGCATGGCGGTGATCGAGGACGCGATCTACAACGACCTGGTAGAGGTGGACGAGATGCGCCGCACCATCAAGTCGTATGACACCACGGGCCATGTGATGCTGTGCGATTCGTTCTCGAAGACGCTCGCGCCGGGCCTGCGCCTGGGTTGGCTGGAGGCCGGGCGCTGGGCCGACCAGTTGCGCGCCATCAAGGACCTGCAGGCGGGCGGGCAGTCCGCCGTGCTGGAGCTGGCATTGGCCGACCTCATCACGCAGGCGGGCCATGCGGCCGCCATGCGCCAGCTGCGGGCGGCCGTGGCAGCGCGCATGGACGAGGTGCGCCGCATCATCGCCGCCCACTTCCCGCAGGGCACGCGGGTGAGTGACCCGCCCGGTGGCCTGCTGCTGTGGCTGGAGTTGCCGCGAGCGCTCGATGCGGTGCAACTGCACGAGGCGTGCCTTGCCCGGCAGATTCTGATCGCGCCCGGCACGGTGTTCAGCACCAGCGGGCGGTTCCGCAACTGCCTGCGCATCGGGGTGGGCGGCGATTGGTCGCCGGCCCATCTGGAGGGGCTGCGCACTGTGGGGGACATGGCCTGCCAAATGCTGCGCACCGTGGCCGATCGCAAAGTCGCTTGAGGAAACGCGGCCTGGGCCTCATTTTTGGCAGAAATTTTTACACGAAGTTCGTGTTGCACGAAGTTCGTGTAATATTTGCCCTATGAAAAACATCACCGTGACCATGGATGACACCGTCGCCGAATGGGTGCGCGTGGAAGCGGCCAAGCGCGGCAGCAGCGTCTCGCGCCTGCTGGGGGAATGGCTGGCCGAAAAGATGCGCCAGGAGGACGCCTACGCCCAGGCCATGCGCGAAGCACTGGGCTTTGAATCCTGGGGCACCTCCAGCGGGCCTTATGTACCGCGCGAGACGCTATTCCTGCGCTGACGGGTGACCAACGCATGAGCACCGTCCCCATCTTTGTCGATACCGAGATCCTGCTGGCCAGCGTGGACGACCGCGATCCCGCACGCCAGTCGCGGGCGCGCGAATGGATCAGCTTTTGCTGGCAGACCCGCAGCGGCCGCATCAGCTCGCAGGTGCTCAACGAGCTGTACAACCAGGCCATCCAGCGTTTTGACGGCCCCCAGGTGCTGCAGCAGGTGCGCGCCCAAGTGCGCCGCCTGCGCGTGTGGCTGCCGCCGCATCTCGATTCCTACACCGTGGACGGCGCCTGGGACCTGCAGGACCGCTACCGCCTGGGCTACTGGGATGCGCTCATCCTCTCGTCCGCCCACCAGCAGGGCTGCCGCTATCTGCTGACCGAGGCGCTGCCGCATGGTGAACCCCTGGACGCCGTGACGCCCATCAACCCGTTTCTTGCAACCCCCAACGAACTGGACACTGACGAATGAATACTCCCGCGTCCTCCCCCCTTCAAGCGCTGGCCCGCATCCGCCCCGACGTGCGCGCCATGCACGCTTACGCCGTGCAGCCTTCTGCCGGCATGCTCAAGATGGACGCGATGGAGAACCCGTTCCGCCTGCCCGCGCATCTGCAGGCTGCGCTGGGCCAGCGCCTGGGCGGGGTGGCGCTCAACCGCTATCCCGGCGACCGCCTGCTGGACCTGAAGGCGGCCCTGGCCCAATACGCCGGCATGCCCGAGGGCTACGGCATCGTGCTGGGCAACGGCTCGGACGAGCTCATCACCCTGCTGGCCCTGGCCTGCGCGCGCCCTGGCACAGGAGAACGCGCCACCATGCTCGCTCCCATGCCCGGGTTTGTGATGTATCCGATGAGCGCCCAGCTGCAGGGTCTGGACTTTGTGGGCGTACCGCTCACACCGGACTTTGAACTGGACGAGCCGGCCATGCTGGCCGCGATCGCGCAGCACCGCCCTGCCGTCACCTACATCGCGTACCCCAACAACCCCACCGCCACGCTGTGGGACGAAGGCACAGTGCAGCGCGTCATCGACGCTGCGGGCGCGCAGGGCGGTATCGTGGTCATGGACGAGGCCTACCAGCCCTTTGCCAGCCGCACCTGGATCGACCGCATGCGCGCCGAGCCCGCGCGCAACGCCCACGTGCTGCTCATGCGCACGCTCAGCAAGTTTGGGCTGGCGGGCGTGCGCCTGGGCTACCTCATCGGCCCAGCGGCGCTGGTAGGCGAGATCGACAAGGTGCGCCCGCCCTACAACGTGAGCGTGCTCAACTGCGAGGCTGCGCTGTTTGCGCTGGAGCATGCCGACGTGTTTGCCGGCCAGGCGGCGGAAATCCGTGCCGAGCGTGCCAAGCTCGTGGCGGCCTTGCGCCAGATGCCCGGCGTTGAAAAATGCTGGGACAGCGAGGCCAACATGATCCTCATCCGCGTCGCAGATTCCGCCAAAACCTACGACGGCATGAAAACCCGCAGGGTGCTGGTCAAGAACGTTTCTACAATGCACCCATTGCTGACCAACTGCCTGCGCCTCACGGTAGGCAATGCCGACGACAACGCGCAGATGCTGGCAGCACTCCAAGCCTCCCTATGACTTCCTCCGCACTCGTACCTTCCACGGCCGCCCCGGACCCCGCGGCCGACCGCACCGCCGAGGTCAGCCGCAACACCGCCGAGACGCGCATCACCGTGCGCATCAATCTCGACGGCACGGGCCAAGCCAAGCTGCACACCGGCATCGGCTTCTTCGACCACATGCTCGACCAGATCGCCCGCCATGGCCTGATCGACCTGGATATCGATTGCGAAGGCGACCTGCACATCGATGGACACCACACGGTGGAAGACGTGGGCATCACCCTCGGGCAGGCGTTCGCGCGCGCCGTGGGCGACAAGAAGGGCATTCGCCGCTACGGTCACGCCTACGTGCCGCTGGACGAGGCCCTGTCGCGCGTGGTGGTGGACTTCTCGGGCCGCCCGGGGCTGCACATGGACGTGAAGTTCACGGCTGGCAGCATTGGCCAGCTCGACACCCAGTTGGTCTACGAGTTCTTCCAGGGATTCGTGAACCACGCGGGCGTGACGCTGCACATCGACAACCTCAAGGGCTTCAATGCCCACCACCAATGCGAGACCATCTTCAAGGCGTTCGGGCGCACGCTGCGCGCGGCGCTGGAGCGCGACCCGCGCTCGGCGGGCGTGATCCCGTCCACGAAGGGCTCCTTGTGAAATTTCCAAGTCTTATCAAGCGCTAGCGCTTGATGGACAAGCGCTAGCAGCTATGAATATCGAAGCAAAAACCGTCGCGGTCGTCGACTACGGCATGGGCAACCTGCGCTCCGTGTCGCAGGCCGTGCAGGCCGCCGCCCAGGGCACGGGCTGGACCGTCGTCGTCACCCAGCGCCCCGAAGACGTGCGCGCCGCCCAGCGCATCGTGCTGCCCGGGCAGGGGGCCATGCCCGACTGCATGCGCGAGCTGCGCGAATCGGGCCTTCAGGAATCGGTGCTGGAAGCGGCCGCCACCAAGCCGATGTTTGGTGTGTGCGTGGGCATGCAGATGCTGCTGGACCACAGCGCGGAAGGCCCGGGCGGTGGAACCCCCGGCCTGGGCCTGATTCCCGGCGAAGTGCTCAAGTTCGACCTGGCAGGCCGCATGCAGCCCGACGGCAGCCGCTTCAAGGTGCCGCAGATGGGCTGGAACCAGGTTCGCCAGGTGGCGCATGCCCACCATGGGGGCGGCGTGCATCCTGTGTGGCGCGGCGTGCCTGACAACAGTTACTTTTATTTTGTGCACAGCTTTTATGCCGTGCCGCAAAATCCGGCGCATTGCGCGGGCCAGACCGACTACGGCGGTTTGTTTGCCGCGGCCATTGCACGCGATAATATTTTTGCCACCCAGTTTCACCCGGAGAAAAGCGCGGAACACGGCCTGGCCCTGTATCGCAACTTTCTGCACTGGAACCCCTGAACCTCCACTTTCCCAACCGTTCGGGCCGAGCCGCGCCTCGCCCTTTTCCTCCCCCCGAACTTCACCATCATGTTGCTCATCCCCGCCATCGACCTCAAGGACGGCCACTGCGTACGCCTCAAGCAAGGCGATATGGACCAATCCACCACCTTT
>NZ_JALEGG010000137.1 GCF_022763525.1 Acidovorax sp. | reverse complement strand
TGGACGTTCCGGCCGACCCGGCAGCCACCCGGGCTGCCGCAGAGCGCCTGGCTGCCGCGCTGCCCGGCGGTGCGCGGGTCTTCCACTCACCGCTACAAAGATGCGAGCAGCTCGCGCTGGAGCTGCAGGCGCTGAGACCCGATTTGATATTGAAACCCGACCCCCGCCTGCGCGAAATGGACTTCGGCCACTGGGAAGGACAAACCTGGGACGGCATTGGCCGCCACGCCATCGACGCCTGGACCGCCGCGTTTGCCAGCTACCGCCCGGGCGATGGAGAAAACCTGGCCGCCGTGCTGGCCCGCGTGGCGGCCGCGCTGCAAGACCACTGTCGTGCAGCCGGTGAGCCCCCCGCCCCCACGCAGGATGTGGTGTGGATCACCCATGCCGGCGTCATCCGCAGCGTGGCATGGCTGCAAGCCCAGGGGACAGGCGCACTGCCCTCTTCGGAAGAATGGCCCCTGCCCGCACCGGGCTGGGGCGAGTGGGAGGTCGCCGATCTGGGCCGGTAGCGCCTGGCCCGGCCAGCGATGCCGGCGCTATCGCTTGAGCGGCATGTCCAGCGTCACGGTGGCCGGGCCGCCCGTATCAGGCCCCAGCAGCACCTGGCGCGGGCTCAGGGCCTGCACAACGATTCCCTCATCCACGGGCGCCCCCAGGCGGAAAGGCTTGGCGGGTTTCCCGTCCACCGCGATCAGCGCTGCGCCGCCCCCACTGCTTTGGCCCGCCAGGACCCCCACCAGCACGAACCGGCTGGCTGGCGACGCTGCCGGTGCCCCGGACGCTGCTGCAGGAGCCACCGGCCCGGCGCCCAGCAAACGCGCCAACGCCTGGGCATCGGGGGCCAGCGGCGGTGGCGGCAGCACGGGGGCGGACGGCCCGGCCGCCGGCGCCGACAAGCGCAGGCCCCAAAAGACCACGCTCGCGCCTGCGGCGGCCCAGAGCGCCAGAGTCCCCATGCGGACGCCCCATTTGCTGTACGTTTTGGTCACCATGCGGGGATTATGATTCACGCGATCCGACCTTCGTGAGACCGCCCGCAGTGAATACTTCCCTTCCTCTCCTCGTGCGCTCAGCCCGCAGCCGCCTTGCCAAGAACATCGCCCGGGGCTTCACCCTGATCGAGCTGATGGTGGTGCTGGTCATCATCGGCGTGCTGGCCGCGCTGATCGTGCCCAACGTGCTCGAGCGCGCCGACGACGCCCGCGTGACCGCCGCGCGCACCGACATCACCAACATCATGCAGGCGCTCAAGCTGTACCGCCTGGACAACCAGCGCTACCCGACGGCCGAGCAAGGCCTGCAGTCGCTCATCGTCAAGCCAACCGCCGGCCCCATCCCCAACAACTGGAAGCTGTATCTGGAAAAGCTGCCCAATGATCCGTGGGGCCGTCCTTATCAATACCTGAATCCCGGCATCAAGGGCGAGATCGACGTCATGTCGTTTGGCGCCGATGGCCAGTCCGGCGGCGAAGGCAAGGACGCCGACATCGGCAGCTGGCAGTGACCCCCAGGTCTCGCCACGTCCAAGGCGCATGAAACCCGCGCGGCCCCAGGCCCGTGCCACCACGGAACTGGCTCTGCCAGGCCGCTGGTGGCGTCCCCCTGTGGGGGGAAGACGCGCAGCGGCCCAGGGGGGCTTCACCCTCCTGGAGTTGCTGGTCGTCATCAGCATCATTGCCTTGGCTACCGCCGGGGTAGGGATTGCCATGCGCGACAGCGGGCAGACACTGATCGAACGGGAAGCAGCCCGGCTGGCGGCGCTGCTGGAATCGGCGCGCGCCCAGTCGCGTGCCAGCGGTACGCCGGTGCGCTGGCGCGCGGATGCACGGGGCTTCCGTTTTGAGGGCCTGGCGCCCAGCGCGCAGGCGGCCTTGCCCAGCCAGTGGCTGGATGCAGGAACCACCGTGCGTGCGCCCACGGTGCTGGTGCTGGGCCCCGAGCCGCTCATCGGCCCGCAGCAGGTGTTTATCACCCACCAGGCGTCCCCCGATCGCACGCTGCGCGTGGCGACGGACGGGGTACGGCCTTTCACCGTCGAGCCCGTTCAATGAACGCCCGGCAACACCCCGGCGCCCTCGCGCACAGGCACTGCGCCCCGCGCCCGCCCCAACGCGGCTTCACGCTGGTGGAGGTCCTGGTGGCGCTCAGCATCGTGGCCATCGCCCTCATGGCAGGCCTGCAGGCCACCACGGCGCTCACGCGCAATGCGCTGCGCCAGTCGGACATCATCCTGGCGCAGCTGTGCGCCGAGAACGAACTGGTCCAGGCCCGCCTGTCGCGCCAGATGCCCAGCGTGGGCGACACACAGGTTCCCTGCGACCAGGCTGGGCGGCAGCTCACGGTGGCGCTGAGCGTGCGGCCCACGCCCAACCCGAGCTTTCGCCGGGTGGACGCGCAGGTGCTGGATGGGGAGAACTCCATCCTGCGCATCTCGACGATCATCGGAAGGTATTGATGGAACATCCCCCTGTGGCGCTGCGCGCCTTCCCCCTTCTCTCGAATCGCTGTGCGATTCGGGAAGGGGGACGACGCCCTCGCTGCGGGGCGGCCCTTGCTCGGCGTCCCGCGCGGAGGCCACGCTTGATCCGACCGCCGCGCCCTGATGCGCGACGCCAGCGCGGCTTCACCCTGGTCGAACTGCTGCTGGCGATTGCGGTGATGAGCCTGCTGGCCATCCTGAGCTGGCGCGGGCTCGATGGCATGGTGCGGGCGCAGGAGATCACGCGCCAGCGGGCGGACGAGATGCTGGTGCTGCAGGCGGCGCTGGGGCAGTGGGGCACGGACCTGGACGCGCTGATGCCGATCGCCAACACCACGCCGCTCGACTGGGACGGCCAGGTACTGCGCCTGACGCGGCGCAGCAGCGCCGAACCCGACGAGGGCGCCCTGGTGGTGGCCTGGACCCTGCGGGGGGCGCAGGGCGCGGGCCAGTGGATGCGCTGGCAGTCGCCACCGGTGCGCACCCGCGCCCAGTGGCAGGAAGCCTGGCAGCTGGCGGGGCAATGGGCGCGTACGCCGGGCGAGGCCGAGCGGCGCCACGAAATGGCACTCATGCCGCTGTCGGAATGGCAGATCTTCTACTACCGGGGCGGCGCGTGGTCCAACCCGCTGTCCAGCACCGGCGGCACCGGCACGTCCGCAAGCGGCACGGCCATGCTGCCCGACGGAATCCGCCTTCAGATCAGCCTGCCGCCAGGCCAGGCGCTGGCGGGGCGGCTCACGCGCGACTGGGTGAATCCGGTGCTGGGCGGAGGCAGGACATGATCGCCCCCCCGAGGGACGCCGCCAGCGGCCTGGCAAAGCCCGTTCCGCGGCGGCACCCGTGGCTGCAGCGCCAGTTGCACAGGCACAGGGCGCGTGGCGCCGCATTGCTCCTGGCCATGCTCACCGTCACCCTGGTGGCCACCTTTGCCGCGGCGGCGATGTGGCAGCAGTGGCGCGCGGTTGAAGTGGAGACCGCCGAGCGCGGCCGGGTGCAGTCCGCCTGGATCCTGGTGGGCGCGCTCGACTGGTCGCGCCTCATCCTTCGCGAGGACGGGCGTGCGGGCGGCGCCGACCACCTGGCGGAGCCCTGGGCGGTGCCGCTGCAGGAAGCGCGGCTGTCCACCTTTCTGGCGGCCGACAAGAACGTGAGCCAGGTGGACGATGCCAGCACCGACACCAGCGAGGCCTTCCTTTCGGGGCAGATCTCGGACATGCAGGCCCGCCTGAACCTGACCAACCTGGCGGCGAGCGGCCCCGACCAGACTGTTGCGCTGCGGCAGTTCACGCGGCTGTTCGAGCGCCTGGGCCTGCCGTCGCAAGAACTGGCGCTGCTGGCCGATGCACTGCGGCGCGCCCAGGCCACGACCAGCACCGGCACCACCTCCGGCACGGGCGGCGATGGCGGCACAGCCCCGCTCATGCCCCCCACCGTTCGGCAGCTCGGCTGGCTGGGCCTGTCCCCGGCCACCGTGGCAGCGCTGGTGCCCCACGTCACGCTGCTGCCGGTGCGCACGCCGGTCAACCTCAACACGGCGGACATCGACGTGCTGCTAGCCGCCATCGATGGCCTGGACGTTGCCAGCGCACAGAAGATCGTGCAGACGCGCGAGGCGCGGCACCTGCGCACGCTCTCGGAGGTGCGCGACCTGCTGGGCGCGAACATTGACATCAACGAAGGCGCGCACGCCGTGGCGTCCTCGTACTTCGAGGTGCGGGGCCGCCTGCGCCTGGGCGATGCGATGGTGGACGAGCGCTCGCTGGTGCGCAAGCTGGGCCTGGAGGTGACCACGCTGTGGCGCGAACGCGGCGCCTTTGACCGTGCCCCATCCGAGGCCCCCGGGCTGCCTCGGCGGTGAATCCGCAACACATCGGCCGGGCAGTGCCGACGCCGTCATGCCCTCGCCCTAAAATGACCCGCAAAACCCGTCCATGAGCACCCTCATCCTCTTTCTGCCGCCGGCCCGCCCGGGGCCTGCCACCGACTACAGCTACACGCTGACGGCGGACGGCCACACCGCCCTTCGCCACGCCACCGCACCGGCCTCCCTACTGCCCGAACCCACCCGGCCCGGCGGCGAGGTGGTGGCCATCGTGCCGGCGCGCGCCCTGTCGTGGCAAAAGGTGCAGTTGCCGCCGGGCCTGCCCGTGGGTGCGGGCCAGCAAACGCCGCGCCTGCGCTCGGCACTGGAAGGCTTGCTGGAAGACCGCGTGCTCGACGATGCCGCCCAGCTGCACTTTGCCCTGCAACCCGGCGCGCGGGCAGGCGAACCTGCCTGGGTGGCGGTGTGCGACCGCGCCTGGCTGCGCGAGAACCTCCAAGCACTGGAAGCCGCAGGGCGCCGCGTGGCGCGCGTGGTGCCCGAGTTCGCCCCCGGCCCCACGGCCAGCGGCCGGCCCGAGCTGTGCGCCATCGGCACACCCGAAGACGCCTGCGTGGTGCTGACCGGGCAGGGCGCCGAGCAAGGCGTGGCCGTGCTGCCGCTGTCACCTGCAGCGCCGGCCCTGGCACGTGCCGGCCTGCCACCCCCAGCAGCAGCGGGCGAGGGCGAGGACGACGCCCTGGTCGTGCGCGCCGAGCCCGCCGTGGCTGCCCTGGCCGAGCGTGCGCTGGGCCAGCGCGCGAGTTTGCACACGGCCAGCCAGCGCGCGCTGGAGGCCGCGCGCGGCGACTGGGACCTCGCGCAGTTCGACCTGGCCAGCACCGGCCGCACGCGCGCCCTGCGCCAGGCGGGCAGCGTGGCCAGTGCGCTGATCAACGCCCCCCAATGGCGGGCAGCGCGGTGGGGCGCGGGGCTGCTGGTCGCTGCCCACCTCGTCGGGCTCAACGCCTGGGCGTGGCAGGAACGCCAATCGTTGTCGGCCAAGCAGGCCGCCGTGCGGTCCACGCTGACGCAGACCTTTCCCAAGGTGCAGGTGGTGGTGGATGCCCCGGTGCAGATGGAACGCGAACTCGCGCAGCTGCGCCAGGCGGCGGGCAGCGTGTCGCCGCGCGACCTGGAGCCCCTGCTGGCCGCTGCGGGCAGCGCCCTGCCCGAAGGGCAGCAACCCACGACCATCGAATACACCCCCGGCGAGCTGCGCCTGCGCGGCATTGCCTTCAACCCCGACAGCGAGCCCGCCGTGTCGGCGCGCCTGCAAGCCGCCGGCTACCAGCTGCGGCAAGACGACGGCAGCCTGCTGCTGCGCGCGGAAGGCACGCCATGAACGCCAACACCACCTCCACCGCCGCCCTGCGCGCCCGCTGGCAAGCCCTGGCACCCCGCGAGCAGACGCTGGTGCTGGCCGCCGCGGGCGTCGTCGGCCTGGCGCTGCTTTGGTGGGTGGCCCTGGCACCCGCCCTGGCCACGCTGCGCACCGCCGGCCCGCGCCATGCGGAGCTTGATGCCCAGCTGCAGCGTATGCAAAGCCTGCAGTCCGAGGCGCAGCAGCTCCAGTCCGCCCCGCGCGCGGCGCGCGGAGATGCCGCCGCCGCGTTGCGCGCCGCATTGGCACAGCGGCTGGGCAACACGGCCCAGCTCAACCTGGTGGGCGACCGCGCCACCGTCACGCTCAAGGGCGCACCGGCGGATGCGCTGGCCCAATGGCTGGCGCAGGCGCGCAGCAATGCGCGTGCGGCCCCCATCGAAGCGCGGCTGACCCGCAGCACCGCCGCCGCCCCCCGGGCGGCCAACGCTCCTGCCACGCTGGGCAGCCCCGCCGCGCCCATGCCCCGCTGGGATGGCACCCTGGTGCTTGCGCTGCCGCCCGGCGGCCAGCCCTGAGACGGTGTGAATCACCCACGCATCCCTCGCTCTTTCCCATCCCGCACCGCCCTTACCTCCACTCCATCACCCCGCCACGTGCCGTCTTCTTCCTCCACCCGCCACCGCAAAAGCCCTTCCGCCCCCAAGCCCCGCAGCACCTGGGCGTGGGCGCTGGCGGGCGCGCTGCTGGGGGTGCTGCCTGCGGTGGCCGCCTTTGCCCCTGCGCATTGGCTGGCGCGGGGCGTGGCCAACGCCACTGGCGGGCAGGTGCAGCTGCTGCAGGCGCGCGGCACGGTGTGGACGGGGTCGGCCCAGTTGGTGCTGACTGGCGGCGCCGCCAGCCAAGACCGCGCTGCCCTGCCGGGCCGCGTGGAATGGCAGCTGCGCCCCACCCTGACCGGCGTGCGCGCGCAACTGCTTGCCGCGTGCTGCACTCCCGAACCGCTGCGCGCGCAGGTGCATGGCCGCTGGCGGGGCCTGCAGCTCACGCTGGCCGACGGGCAGAGCCAATGGCCCGCCGCCTTGCTCTCCGGCCTGGGAACCCCCTGGAACACCCTTCAGCCGCAGGGCCAGCTGGCGCTGCGCACCCAGGGCCTCCGCATGAGCTGGATTGCCGGGCGCAGCACCTTGGCCGGGCTGGTCCAGCTGGATGCGCGGGCCATGTCCTCGCGACTGTCCACGCTCAAGCCCATGGGCAGCTACCGCCTGGCGCTGCAGGGCGGCGATGTGCCCACGCTGACGCTGTCCACCCTGGAAGGCCACCTGCAGCTCAGCGGCTCGGGCCAATGGGTGGGCAACCGCCTGCGTTTTGCCGGCGAAGCCAGCGCAGCGCCCGAACGCGAAGCGGCGCTGTCGAATCTCCTGAACATCATTGGGCGGCGCAGCGGCGCGCGCTCCATCATCACCGTGGGTTGAATCTATGAATTTCCCGTTTTCTCCACGCCTGCGTTTTACTATCAAAACAATAGCTGCTAGCGCTTTAATGGCAAGCGCCAGCGGCCAAATTTTGGCGCAAACCGCCATCAACACCACGACCGGCAGCGTGCGCCCCAGCGAGCCCGTCACGCTGAACTTCGCCAATGCCGAGATCGAAGCCGTGGCGCGCACGATGGCCACCATCACCGGCCGCAACGTGGTGGTGGACCCGCGCGTCAAGGGCCAGCTCAACCTGGTGACCGAGCGTGCCGTGCCGCCGGCCGCAGCCTTCCAGCAGTTCCTGGCCGCGCTGCGGCTGCAGGGCTTCACGGTGGTGGAAACCGCGGGGCTGTACAAGGTGGTGCCCGAAGCCGACGCCAAGCTGCAGGGCGGCAGCGTGACAGTGGTGCAGGGCAGCTCGGGCAGCGCACCCGCGGGGGGACAGATCGTCACCCAGATCTTCAAGCTCAATTTTGAAAGCGCCGCCAACCTGGTGCCCGTGCTGCGCCCGCTGATCAGCCCCAACAACACCATCAACGTGAACCCCGGCAACAACTCGCTGGTGATCACCGACTACGCCGACAACCTGCAGCGCCTGGCACGCATCGTGGCGGCCATGGACGTGGCCAACGCCAGCGATGTGGAGGTGATCCCGCTGCGCAACGCCGTGGCCACCGACCTGGCGCCCCTGGTGGCGCGCCTGATCGACGGCGGCAGCGGCGCAGGCCCCGTCGCGGGCCAGGGGCAGGCCGATACCTCCTTCAAGACCACGCTGCTGGCCGAGCCGCGCAGCAATTCGCTGATCCTGCGCGCGGCCAACCCGGCCCGCGTGGCCCAGGTGCGCGCGCTGGTGGCCCAACTGGACCAGGCCCCCGCGCCGGGCAGCAGCGCGTCCACCGGCAACATCCACGTGGTCTATCTCAAGAACGCAGACGCGACCAAGCTGGCCACCACGCTTCGCGCGGCCATGGCAGCCATGGGCACGGGCGCCAGTGCAGGCGGTGCTGGCGCCATCGGCAGCACGCCGCCCCCGGCGCCCAGCGCGGGGCTGAGCGGCGGCGGCACAAGCGGCAACATGCTCTCCACCGGCAGCGGCCTGTCCGGCGGCGCGGCCGGCACCGCTGGCCTGGGTTCCGGCAGCACCATGGGCACCAGCGCGACCAACAACAACCAGCCTTCCACGGGCGGGCAGATACAGGCCGACCCCACCACCAACTCGCTCATCATCACCGCCCCCGAGCCGCTGTACCGCCAGCTGCGCGCGGTCATCGACAAGCTCGATGGACGCCGCGCGCAGGTGCTGGTCGAGAGCCTGATCGTCGAGGTCGCGGCCAACAAGCTGGCGCAGTTCGGCATCCAGTGGCAGGGCGTGCTGGGTCAGCAGGGCGACGGGACCGTGGGCGTCATCGGCACCAACTCGGGTGCCGCAGGCGCCAACATCCTGGGCATCACTGCCGCGCTGGCCTCGGGCAACGCCAGCAGCATCGCCACCGCGGCCACCGGGTTGGGCGGCGGCCTGAACCTGGCGCTGGCGCCCCGCGTCAACGGGCAGTACTACCTGGGCGCGCTGGCCAACTTCCTGCAGAACAGCGGCGACGCCAACGTGCTGTCCACCCCCAACATCATGACGCTGGACAACGAGGAAGCCCGCATCCTCATCGGCAGCAACGTGCCGTTCGTGACCGGCTCGTATGCCAACACCACGGGCAGCAGCACCGTGAACCCCTTCCAGACCGTGGAGCGCAAGGACGTGGGCCTGATGCTCAAGGTGCGCCCGCAGATCGGCGAAAACGGCACGGTGAAGATGGCCATCTACCAGGAGATCTCCAAAATCGACGGCAACACCATCGCCAACATCAATGGCCCGACCACCAGCAAGCGCTCGGTCGAGTCCAACGTGCTGGTGGACGACGGCAGCATCATCGTCATCGGCGGCCTGCTGGAAGACACGTACTCGCAGGGTGAGGACAAGGTGCCGGTGATGGGCGACCTGCCCGTGGTCGGCAACCTGTTCAAGAGCGAGAAGCGCAGCCGCAACAAGATGAACCTGATGATCTTTTTGCGTCCCATCGTGGTGCGTGACACCGCCACCAGCGACGCCCTGGTGGTCGACCGCTACGAGGCCATCCGCGCGCTGCAGCACACCACGCAGCCCAGCCCCAGCCTGGTGATGGGCACCGTATCGGGTG